>NZ_AP028068.1:1529875-1835850 GCF_030297155.1 Vibrio sp. FE10
CGGTACTGAGTTGATTTGACCTTTCACAGAGATCTCTTCTGCTTTCTTGATAAAGTCAAAAAGCGCCACTTGCTGTTCTTTGTTCAGTTGGTATGGGCTAACCAGACCGCGAGAAGTAAACGCTGTTTCTAAAGCTTGTTGACGTTGCTCAGGTGTCACATCTGCACCCATTTGAACCGCACCGAATAGATCATCCATGAATGCGTGGTCAGGTGTAGCGTCAAGTTGCATTACCGCTGTGTAGTAGATCATCGCGCTGATTTGAGCGCTTTCGTTGAAGGTCACATGAACTTTGCCAATCTTTTGGTCAGTCAGTGATTCAATCTCTGGAATTGCACTTTCCATTTGACGGCAGTGACCACAATTAAGAGAGAAGATTTCAGTGATCGGAGATAAGTTAAATTCAGTCAGAGCCGCTGGAAGTGCTTCATATTGAACACCTTGTTGTGGCTCATCAGTTTCACTACAGCCCGCGATAATAAGCACGGCAGCGATTGCTATAATGAATTTAGTAAATGGTTTAAACATAATGTTTGCTCTAGCGTTGAGAAGTCGTGAGATTCTAACTATTTAGTAAGAATTGGAAAACAATTATAAGGTAAATAAATGCAAACAGTTCGAACTAGCGGGTGATGACAGGCTAGTTGACGGTTAACTGTGATCAAAAGCACTTTTTTTGGATGTGTTTTTTTCGTCTAAAGTTTTTGCCTAAAGTTTTTCTCTTGGTGCCGATATAGACATTAGTGAATGGTTTATCTGCATGAGTGGTTGGTGAAGTAATGAGATATTTAGCAATAATGTTAAGCATAGCTTTGGCTGGGTGTGAAGCCTCGTCACCAACTGATTTACTTGTCGGTGACATGCTAGAGACAGCGCCACAAACCGATTACGATCTTATGCACCCAGAATGGGGCGTGGTTCAGGCGACACATTTAGCAAGTAATCGTGGCTATTCAATGCAGAGCAATACTCGTCAGCAAACAACCATTACTACCAACTACGGTCGTGGCGTCTCAACCAATGATCCGCTAGAAGTTTTCCTCAGACAAAACC
The DNA here is from genome assembly GCF_030297155.1 of Vibrio sp. FE10. Classification (NCBI taxonomy): domain Bacteria; kingdom Pseudomonadati; phylum Pseudomonadota; class Gammaproteobacteria; order Vibrionales; family Vibrionaceae; genus Vibrio; species Vibrio apostichopi. The sequence continues at coordinate 1,530,929 of NZ_AP028068.1, forward strand.
GTATCGATTTTGAAGTTCTGCCGGGTAACCATGTGATGGTAAAGCTTGAGCAACATGTGAATTTTAAAACAGGCTCTGCCTTCCCGGAACCGGCTTACAATCAATGGTTAGATACTTTGGGCAGCTATCTTTCTCAGCGCCAAGATATCGATGTTGTGATTGAAGGTCACACTGACAATACAGGTTCTGATCAAATCAATGATCCTCTATCAGAGCAGCGTGCAAAAGAAGTGAAAGCTCGATTAGAGAGTAACTATGTTTCTAGCCGCTCTATTTATACTCGTGGCTTCGGTGAGTATGTTCCTGCGTGCACCAATGCGTCTCTGCAAGGTAAAGCATGTAATCGCCGTGTTGAACTCATGCTGATTGTGGCTAAATAGCATGTGTAACAAGCTATAAAAGCACAAGGCTACTAGCCGACACTGAAGATACAAATAACAGATATAAAAAATCCCTCACATAAGAGGGATTTTTTGTATCTGACTTTCGTTGAGCGTTGTCAGCTTATGCGAATTGCTTTTCTAGGTAAGTGACGATGTCTGAAGACTCGTACATCCATTCAGTTTTGCCGTCTTTTTCAATACGTAGGCAAGGCACTTTCACACGACCGCCGCCAGCTTCAAGCTCTGCACGGTGTTGTTCGTTGTTTTTTGCATCACGAAGTTCAAACTGAACCGATTGACGTTTCATCGCGCGGCGCACTTTTACACAAAATGGGCACGCTTCGAATTGGTATAACGTGTGCGTTTTTGCTTGCTCATTTACTTGGCTTTGTTCTTCTTGAGAACGTTTCACACCACGAGGGCTGAAAACAAAATTCAATAGCAAAATGACGCGACCTAAGAACCAACGGATAAACTTCATAACTCTCTCTACATATTTAAAATTAGCGTTACAATTTGCAGCATTATATACACAAGTTTTGTCAGATGCTCGCAACAAACCGCTAATATCTATTTTGTCCGTTCGATCGTGTGAGACTTAGCCACATTTAACCCTAAACGTTTTGATAGTCGGGTCAGGTTTGCGCGGTCTGTTTTCAGAATTCGCCCAGCTTGTGCCCAGTTAAAATTCGCATCTTCTAATATTTCTGTGATTATCGTACGCTGGAAATCGTCCGTTGCGCCACGTAAACCTGCAGTCAGGTCAATAGTAGGTGTTGATAACGGCGTGGTTTTCACTTGTGTCGTTGCGATAGGCTGATCTTGGTCGAGAGGACCGCAATCTTCCTTAGTAATGGTCACAAGATTTTTGTTGGTGCTACGAGCCAGTGCTTTGAGTGCTGAACGGCTGATTACGTGTTCAAGCTCACGTACGTTACCTGGCCAGCCATAACGGTTCAGGAATACAAGCACATCAGAACGGAACTTAACTTGGTTGATACCAAGCTTACGGCGAGCCTGTTCAAGGAAGAAACCCGCTAGCAAGCTGATGTCGTCACCACGATCTTTAAGCGCAGGTACCGCGATAGGGTAAACACTGAGTCGGTGATACAAGTCGGCTCTGAATCGGCCATCTTCGACTTCTTGTTTTAAGTCTCTGTTGGTTGCAGCCAATACGCGAACATCGATGGTTTGAATGTTGTCTTGACCTACCGGTTGGATTTCGTTGTTTTGCAGTGCACGTAGCAGCTTGCTTTGTGCCGCTAAAGGCAGTTCACCGATTTCATCTAGGAACAGGGTGCCGCCGTCTGCTAAAGCAAATTTACCAAGGCGATTTTTGTCTGCGCCAGTAAATGCACCACGAACGTGACCGAAGAGTTCACTTTCTACTAAGTTTTCAGGAATCGCTGCACAGTTAACATACACAAGCGGGTTACGCTTACGTTGTGATTGATGATGCAGAGTACGAGCCACTAACTCTTTACCTACACCAGTATCACCATGAATCAGGATATTGAATTCTGAAGGCGCGACAATCGCAATGTCATTCTTAAGCGCAACCATGGTATCGCTTTTACCGATCAGTTCGCCGCCATCGCGTTCCCACGCCTCAACGTTTAACTCTTCTAACAGTTGCTTTGATTGTTTTGCTTGATGTTCTAATTGCGAGAACGTCAGTGCCATCTGCATGGTTGAAGCTGCAATGGCTGCCAGTACTTCGAGATTACGGGCAGGGATATTCGCAAAGACATCAGGCTTTAGGCTGTCTAACGTCAGGATCCCGAGTAGCTTCTCACCGAATAACAGTGGAAGGCCCATACAAGCGTGCATTGGTAGATCGCCGTCGTGGTCAATAAGCAAACCATCGAAAGGATCGGGTAGGGAACTGTCTGAATCAAAACGAACAGGAGAACGAGACGCGCAGATCTCTTCAAAGCGAGGGTGCTCTGAAATGATAAAGCGACGACCGAATGTATCTCGACTGAGCCCTTGCATTGCGATGGGTACTAGCGTGTCGCCTTGAAGGCTTAAAAGCGCGACACAATCACACGTGATGGTTTTGCGAATAGCATCGATTAAGCGATTGAAACGATCTTGATCGTTCACACCGCTAGCGAGACCGATGGTCATTTCCATAAGAGTGGATGCTGAGATATCTTGCATAAAGGGCTCATACTGTTTGTATTTTTATACATGGTAGAGTCTTTATGACACAAAAAAAAGGTCTTTTTGACTAAAGTTTGAAGTGAATTTTCGAAAGGATGCCAGACACAGCAAGCTTTCGCATGTTGGCATCGTTTGTGCAATGTGTCCATTACGTGTTGTCTATATGGCTGAATATCTGACCTATTGTTGATTTGAATCAATTAATGCGAATTTATCAGTCCACGTGATTCTCATAACAAAATGTAGCCATAGAGCTCATTGAGAAAGAATTGGTATAAAGTCACCTTTAAATAAAACTAGTCAAATTGACATCAACGGTCAAAAGACTAAGTGTTCGGAGTAAATCAATGCTAAACAATCTACATATCAACATCATCAAATCGACGATTCCTCTTTTAGAAAGCGCAGGCCCTGCTTTAACTCAACACTTCTATCAACGTATGTTTAAACATAACCCTGAGTTGAAAGATATCTTCAATATGACTCACCAAAGAACAGGTCGCCAAGGTGTGGCACTGTTTGAAGCTATCGCGGCTTATGCAAAAAACATCGAAAACTTAGCGGCGCTAACCTCGGCGGTTGAGCGTATCGCACAGAAACACACAAGCTTTAACATTCAGCCAGAGCATTACCAAATTGTTGGTCTTCACCTGATTGAAACGCTACGTGAATTAGCTACCGACGCGTTTACGCCAGAAGTAGAAGAAGCTTGGACAGCGGCTTACTTGTTCTTAGCGCAAGTGTTCATCGACCGTGAAGCAGAGCTTTACCTACAGCGTAAGCAAGCTGTTGGTGGCTGGGAAGCGGCACGTACGTTTGTTATCGCAAACAAGATCGAAGAGTCAGCACTGGTTACTAGCTTCATCCTAGAGCCAAAAGATGGCGGTGAAGTTCTAGATTACACTCCAGGTCAATACATCGGTATTGAAGTGAAGCCTGAAGGCGCGCAGTACAGCGAAATTCGTCAGTATTCACTGTCAGACAAGCCGAACGGAAAATACTACCGTATCTCTGTGAAGCGTGAAGGCCAAGGTCAAGAAACGCAAGGTGTTGTTTCTAACCACATGCACGATACCGTTGCTATCGGCGATGAAGTTAGCCTATACGCACCAGCGGGTGACTTTATGTATCAAGAGCGCAGCAAGCCAGTAACGCTTATCTCTGCGGGTGTTGGTGTAACGCCAATGCAGTCTATGCTTGAGTTCTTGAACAACGAACAGAAAAACGAACCGGTACTTTACCTTCACGCTTGTGAAAACATAGGCCAACACTCTTTCACGACTCGTGTAAAAGACATTGTTGCCGACAAAGGTTGGTCAGCGAAAACGTGGTACATGAACAAAGACGAGTCTGCATGTGAGAACACACATGAAGGTCAAATGGATCTCGCGTCAATCTCAGATACTAACGGCTTTGAAGAGAGCGACTTCTACATCTGTGGCCCTGTTGGCTTTATGAAGAACATCGTAGAGCAGTTAGACGCACTTAAAGTGGATCGCTCACGCGTACATTACGAAGTATTTGGCCCTCACGCTGACTTCTAAGATCTCCCAGCAGGTCTAGTAATACTCGCCTGATCGATTAACAACCTTGCCTATTCAAAGGTCTCACATTGTGAGGCCTTTTTTGTTTTTCATCCCTTCAAATAGTGTTGGTCATGACTATGTGACCTGCGATTTAAATTGGTCGCAGCAATCCCAAATTTTATTTAGTCGAATCGTATTACGCTGATCTCATTGACCTACATCTCTTAAATGACTTTTTTCATTCGAAATAAATCATTAGAAAATCCGTGTTATTGAGTGAAACAAAGTTGTTTCATAAATCAAAGTGACGCCATTTGCTTTGAATGTGCTTTTAACGTTGGTTAAAAGTGTAGATATTGCCTAATTTCATTAATAAAACTGTCACACCTGTCATCTAGTCTTGCGTTCATCAATTAACGGGATGAGTAGGGATAACGAGTGAATATCAAGGATGTGGCAGTTCTCGCGGGAGTTTCCCCTGCGACAGTCTCTCGATTCGTTAACACACCAAAATCTGTGGCTTCTGCTACAGCTCAAAAGATCGAGCGTGTCATCGATACAACCGGTTATCGAATAGACAGGAAGTCGCATGCTCTTGAGTTCAATAAAAACCCAACGATTGGCGTATTGATTCCGAGCTTATTAAATCCTGTATTTTCAGAAGTTGTTGCAGGTATTCAGCAGCGTGCTCGGCATTTTGGCTACTCGACTATAGTGCTGGACACTCAATATGATAGTGAACAAGAACAACAAGCAGCTATCGATCTGATCCGTCAAAGAGTGGAAGGAGTGATCTTAACGATAGCCGACGTGTCTGATAATGCTGCACTCGAATTATTACGCAGTTTTAAGTTTCCTTATTGTTTGCTTCACAACCAATCTGTTGAAAATGAACCCTGTGTCTACGTTGATAACTATCAGGCCGGCAAGGATGTTGCACAGAAAATTCTAGAATATGGCCATACAAAGATAGGAATGATTACAGGGCACTTCGCCTCATCCGACCGTGCAAAAAAACGTTATGAAGGATTCAAACAAGGTCTCTATGAGAAGGGTGCTGAATTAAACCTGCTTCTTGAAGTAGACCAAAACAAACTTGTTCCGTTCACTGACTCTGAGATGAGGTTACTAAGTGGTGAGTGTGGTCCTACGGTTTGGTTTTGCAGCAATGATTTGCTCGCGCTGAAAACAATAAATGCATTGAAGAGTAAAAGTAGACGAATCCCACAAGACGTTTCAGTTGTGGGTTTTGATGGTATGGGGCTTGGGCAGTTGGTTTGCCCTAGCTTGGCGACGGTTGCTGTTCCACATTTCGATATGGGAAAAATGGCTGTCGATATTTTGTTTAATACGAAAGCTGGCTCAATCGCAAAGCGTGAATTTTCGCTGAAATATGAATTACAAATGGAGGGATCGCTTGGTGCGGTTCCGGTTATCACCCAATTTAGTTAACGGACGATTTGTTGGAGAACATAATGACACAACATCATTTACTACAAGCTGGAAAGTTATCAAAAATGAGAAAACTAGCTAGCTTATTCATTGGCTTTGCTGGAGTCGCTTTTCAGGCTCAGGCATCCAATGCTATTTGTTACAACTGTCCACCAGAATGGGCGAACTGGGGTGGGCAACTTCAGTTGATCAATAAAGAGCTAGGAATACGAGTTCCCATGGACAACAAGAACTCAGGCCAGTCCTTATCCCAACTCGTGGCAGAAAAGAATAGCCCAGTTGCTGACGTGGTTTATTACGGTGTTTCTTTCGGTATTAACGCGACAGAGCAAGGTGTTGTAGACGCTTATAAACCAAAGAATTGGGAGCAGATACCTGAAGGCATGAAAGATCCTAATGGGAACTGGTTTGCTATTCACTCAGGTACGATTGGCTTTTTTGTAAACGTAGACGCACTTGATGGTGCTGACGTACCGACAAGTTGGGAAGACCTTTTAAAACCTGAATATCGTGGGATGGTGGGATACTTAGACCCAACGAGTGCCTTTGTTGGCTACGCGAGTGCGGTAGCGGTGAATGAAGCCATGGGAGGGAGTATTGATAATTTTGCCCCAGCAATTGAGTATTTCAAGAAGTTGGCTAATAACCGTCCAATAGTTCCTAGACAAACCTCTTATGCTCGTGTGATTTCTGGAGAGATTCCAATCTTAATCGATTATGACTTCAATGCGTATCGTGCCAAATACAATGACTTTACTAATGCTGCCTTTGTTATTCCTAAGGAAGGCTCAATTGCTGTTCCCTATGTAATGAGTAAAGTTAAGAACTCTCCAAACTCAGAAAATGCCCAGAAGATTTTAGACTTTGTATTGTCAGATAAAGGCCAACAACTGTGGGCTGAAGCATACTTACGCCCGGCTATCGATGGCGTTATGAGTGAAGAGGCACAGAGTAAATTTCTTCCTGCATCAGAATACGAACGAGTTGGGTCTGTCGACTTTGCAAAAATGTCTGAAAACCAGTCTACGTTTGCGGATATGTATATCCGAGAAGTGAATTAATAGCTTATCAAAATGTTGGATGGCGGGGTTAAGCCCGCCAATATCTCTATGAAAAATAATCGTATTTCCTTATTTCTGATTTTGCCAGCCATCATCGTTAGCTGTGCATTTTTTTTATTGCCTGTCGCCCAGCTAGTCAAGGTGTCGTTAGTGGATGGTGGCGCTATAAGTTATTGGCATATTTTAACCAGACCTATTTATTTCAAGAGTCTGGTATCGACGGTTGGACTCTCTGTTCTTGTGACTTTAGTTAGTTTAACGATAGCGACCATCACAGGACTATTTTTAACTCGCTATGAATTTAAAGGTAAACAGCTCTTGGTTGCGATGTTGAGCTTTCCACTGGCCTTCCCGGGCGTTGTTATTGGATTTTTTGTCATCATGCTTGCGGGAAGGCAAGGGCTCTTTGCCCAGTTAGGGCTGATGTTAACGGGTGATCGTTGGATGTTCGCATACACAATGGCAGGGCTATTCTTGGGCTATTTATATTTTTCTATTCCCCGCGTGGTTTTGACTGTAATGGGAACTGCTGAAAAGCTTGATCATAACCTACTTGAAGCCGGTCGTTCATTAGGTGCAAATCGTTGGCAGATCTTTAAGGATGTGACACTTCCAGCTCTAACCCCAGGGTTAATTTCTTCGGGTTCGATATGTTTTGCTACGTCAATGGGCGCATTTGGTACCGCGTTTACGTTGGCAACGAACATCAACGTTCTCCCTATGACGATATATACAGAATTTACGCTCAATGCCAATTTTGCCATGGCAGCGGCGCTGAGCTTAATCCTTGGTTTAGCTACTTGGGTTTGTCTAGCGTTGGCGAAGCGTCATGGTAACGCATCAGTTGCGATGGGGGGCTAATCATGAAGAAAGACAAATACTTCTACATTCAACTTCTATTCACACTGACCGTCTGCGCATTCTTGATTGTGCCCGTATTTATGTCTGTAGTCGCTGGCCTGACAAATAACTATTTTGTCGGTATTAAAAGCGGATTTACGTTTAGGTGGGTTGAACAGGTATGGGCATTGTACTCAGATACTATTTGGCTAACTTTGCAAATAGCTATCGCTACCACGCTAATTAATGTTGTCGTAGGTGTGCCTTGTGCTTACGTACTTGCGAAAAGTAAAAGTAGATGGGCTTCTATTTTTGACGAGCTACTAACACTACCCATTGCAATTCCGGGGATGGCTATTTCGTTAGGTTTAATTCTAGCCTATGGAGGATTCACTGACTTCCGATCAAGCTGGATGTTTATTCTCGTTGGACATGTGATTTTTACACTGCCGTTCATGGTTAAGTCGGTGCTGTCAATTTTGCAGAGTATTAATTTCCGTGTTCTTGAGGAAGGAGCAGCAAGTCTTGGCGCGACTTTTTGGCCGCGATTTTTTGATGTGATAATTCCCAACTGCAAGGCCGGTATTGTCGCAGGTATGTTGATGACTCTCACTTTGTCAATTGGTGAATTTAACCTGACATGGATGCTACACACGCCATTAACTAAGACTTTACCAGTGGGTTTAGCTGACTCATACGCTTCAATGAGGCTTGAAATTAGCTCGGCTTACACACTAATTTTCCTTTGTTTAATTCTCCCTCTATTGGTCTTGGCTCAAGCATTGAACAAGAAACCAGTGACAAATAATTAAGATCAAAATCAATATGTTAGAACAGCAAAATGGCGTAGAAATTTCGCTAAACAATATTACGAAGACATTTCCAGATGGCACACTGGCGCTGAAGCCAACGAGCCTAAAAATCGAGGCGGGCGAAATCTTAGTTTTGCTTGGACCATCAGGATGCGGAAAAACAACCACATTACGTATGATTGCGGGCTTAGAGTTTGCTGATGACAACGGTGGAACCATTGTGTTTGGTGACCACGATGTTACTGGTTTGCCTATCGAGAAGCGTAAAGTGGGGATGGTATTTCAGTCTTATGCGCTATTCCCAAATATGAATGTAAGTGAAAATATCACTTATGGTTTGAAAGTTCGTGGTGTTGGTGAGTCTGAACGAGCAGGAAGACTCAAAGAAATGCTTAAGATGTTCGATTTGGAAAAGTATGCCAGTCGAAACGTACATCAGCTTTCTGGCGGACAGCGTCAACGTGTTGCGTTAGCTAGGGCTATCATTACTGAACCCGATGTCCTTTTACTGGATGAACCGTTATCCGCGTTAGATGCTCTACTGAAGCAAAGGTTGCGCGGCGATATCCGAGACCTTCTAAAAAGGTTGGGAATAACAGCGATTTATGTGACTCATGATCAAGAAGAGGCAATGGCTATGGGCGATAGAATTGCAGTTTTAGACCATGGAGAAATCGCACAAATTGGCTCAGCAAAAGATATCTATTTGAGTCCGGTTAACAATTTTGTTGCCGATTTCATTGGTCAAATGAACCGTCTCGAAGGACAGGTGAGTGAGGGATGCCTGTTGTTGGATACATGTAAGCAGATTATTTTGCCCGATCAGGTTCTCGCACAAGTATCTACTCACAAAGAAATTAGCGTAATGCTAAGGCCTGAAGATATTTTATTAACGGAAGTGACTGATAAAAACAACGGACTAACGGCAACGGTTATTAGTACGGTCTTTCTTGGTGATCGTACACGTGTCACTCTCTCTGGGGTACAGAAAATGAGCACTTTGATGGTTGATTGCTTTGCGCGCGTTGATTACCAAACTGGTCAAGTTGTAGCGGTCTCTTTTGCCCCTGAACGGCTCATCCCTTTGAAGAAGTAATACCATGTTAATTGCACAACTGACAGACTTGCACATCAAGCAGGGTGGCAAGCACGCCTATAAGAAAGTCGATACGTTGACTTGTTTGTATGATGCCGTCAATCATATCAATGCCTTACATCCAAAACCTGATTGTGTTGTGGTGACGGGAGACTTGGGTGATTTCGGAGTGTCTGAAGAGTATCAATTGATCAATAAGGCTCTCGCAGAATTTGAAATGCCATTGTATGTTATTCCTGGGAACCATGATGATAGACACAATCTGCGTCAGGGGTTGTCGAATCTTGTTTCATTTGATCACGATGAATATTGTAATTTTGTCGTAGATATCCATGACGAAGTGCTTATTGGCTTAGACTCTTCGGTCCTTGGTAAACCTTATGGATATTTAGCAGCGGATACTTTGGAATGGCTTAGTTTGGTATTGGAGCAATATCGAGATAGGCCAATAATGTTGTTCATCCATCACCCACCGATGGCCGTAGGTTTAAATCATATGGATGTGCAGAACTTGCAGAATGCTGATGAATTTTACGAAGTAATTAAGCCTTTTAGCAATATCTTGGGTATTTGTGCTGGCCACCTACATCGACCAATTACGGCAGTTTGGAATTCAATTCCAGTTTGGGTGGGGCCTTCTCATAGTCATTCAGTCACATTAGATCTGGATCCAAAGGCAAACTCGTCATTTTCATTAGAACCTAAAGCTATACAGCTTCTGACCATAGCTGAGAATTCTGTGGTTTCTCATATTAGCTACATAGAAGATAGTGATGGTCCCTATCCATTCTTTGACCAATATGGTGCTTTGATCGATTAAACCATTGCGATCGTAAGTTGATTCATTGCGAGCCAATAACGCCATTTGTTACACGTGACAAATGGCGTTATTTTGGGAGCTAAGAGCTAAGAGCTAAGAGCTAAGAGCTAAGTTTTTGTTGGTACAGATAAAACAACTGAGTTTTACCAAGTCAACTCTAAGAACGCTTAACCTTTTTGGACATGTAATCAGAATCAAAAAACTCAGGCCAGTACATTTTCACATAGCCGCCAGCAACCCAAATCACCAAGATAGTCGCGATGGTAAGCTCGAAGAAGCCAAACTTGTGTAGCCAGTACCATTGTGGGTATTCAGCGCCGAAAAAGGTGGTTAAGCGATGCATGGCAATGGCGCTGATCACTGATGGGAAGGTAACCGCAGCAATGGAAGGTTGGAACTTTAAGCGCATCAAGCGGATGTAACACAAGTAAATCAGCAGGGTCATGGTGATGGCGATACCCGCTAAAGCGCCGGTCAGGATCGGGTCTGGGTTATCAAAGTTGACTAAGTAAGCGGCCAAAGATAAGTTGACTGGCGCTGCCATGATTGCCAATGTTGGTCTTGCTCTTCGAGGTAAATTCCCTTCAAAAACCAAGCGGTATAGCACTACGGGTAACATGAAGAAGTAGATACCAATACACGTCGCGGCCAGCGTTTCTGAAAAGACAGTGTGCCCAAACTGTGTACCTGCTAATGAACTGCTTATCAGTCCTACCGGATACAGAAACCAACTTGGAACAATGTTCGACATTTTGAAATTGACGATTTGGAAACCGAAGAACAACACCATCATCGTAAAGTGCAGCAATAACGCGCAGAACCAAATTGGGTAGGCGATTATTGGAGATATCTCAGCGAGATAGTCACACAGAATCAATAACGCCATGCTCATCGGTGCCATTAAGCTTCCGCTTAGTGGATGGCGAATATCATTGATGAAGGTATTAAAGCTGGTGAGATAACGAAGTAAAACGGGCAGTAATAACAGCGCACCGAAAGCAGCAAGGTAAGGGCGAATGATCTCACCAACCCCTGGAAGGTATAATGCCCAAGCTTGTCCTAGTCCAATTACACCAAGTGCTAAAGACGCCTGAGAAGGCGGCACATTTTTTACTTGGGTTAATCTTCTCCAGTTCAACGACTTGCTCCAGCTCAGTTATCTACAGCATGTGGGTGCTTATAGAATATCAGTGAATAATAGAATTTTTGCTCTAGTTAGAGCGTATAGCTGTGCCATCAATAGATGTTGAGGGCGTTCAACTAATTTTGAGTGGATGATACCAAGTTTAACGTTTGCTTTTTTGATTTTGATGCGGAATCGGGACATTAAGCACGTTGAATGTGTGCTTTTGTTTCATGAGTCATTTGTAATTAACGTACTTCCTCTTGCTGAGGGAGGTCTTGTTGTCTTAACTTCTCGTTTTTAAGTGTACGGTTCAATAGTTGGCTGTAAATTGGCTGACCGCCAAGCATTTGCGCAATGATCACTGCGCCCAAGCAAGTAATGATCAATGGCAGGATAAGGTAGTAATTATTGGTCATTTCGATAACCAGTAATATACCCGTAATCGGCGCACGCACGGTTGCAGCGAATAAGGCGCCCATACCTGCAATAGCAAACATACCCGGTTCAATATTCAATTCAGGAAAGAATGCTGCAGCAATAAGCCCAAATGCGTAACCAAAGAGTGTGCCGAGTGCGAGCATTGGTGCAAAGATACCGCCGGGAGCGCCAGAACCAAAACAAAGCAGAGTAGTCAGAACACGTCCTAGGAAGATCAACAACAAGACGTTGGTGCTGTAACTGCCATTGGTGATGTTGGGGATAATACCAATACCACCACCAGTCAATTCGGGAATATAAAGAAGTAACAGGCCAAAGCAGCCACCGAGCAAGGTACCTGTGATTAAGTAGCGTTTACGGTCGTTCTTATGGATCGCCACAAACATGTCTTGGGAGAGTGTAATCAACTTATTGAAAATCACGCCAAACAGGCCAAACAACACACCTAACAATAGGAACAACCAAAGTGCATCCAGTTCAGGTGGCTGGTATTGCGGCATGGTGATAACAGCAGACTGTCCGTTGATCGAACGAAACACAATATTGGCTGATACAGCGGAAATGATGACGGCTTTGATTGAAATGAGTGAGTAGCGAAACTGTGGTCTCATTTCTTCAACGACAAACATGATCCCAGCGAGTGGGGCGTTGAATGCAGCCGCTAAGCCACCTGCAGCACCTGAAGCAAGCAATGAGTGTCGAGTATCATCATCTTTTACTCTGAAGATGTCAGTCACCATACGGCCGATACTGCCACCCATTTGAACAGTTGGCCCTTCACGGCCTAACACCATACCTGAGCCTAACGCACCCATACCGCCAAAGAATTTTACTGGTAATACTCTCCACCAACGAACAGGACGCATGCCATCCATCGCGCCTTCTATTTCAGGAATACCTGATCCTGCAGCCTCTGGAGCAAAGCGATGTACGAGAAAGTAACCGATAAAGGCAAATGCAGCACTGATAAGGAAGGCCGCAAGCCAAAGGGGTAAGTGGCTACCGATTTCATCTTTCAGCCAATCGGTACGAGTTTCTGTGATGAAATGAACCGCGACTTCGAAATAGGTACCAACAACGCCAGCAAGCACACCAACAATGCAAGAAAGAACCAGAACTGAAGCTGGGGTCTTATCTCTTGAGAGAAATTGATTAATAGCATCCCTTGGCATTTTAGCTAATAGGGACTGCTTAATTTTCTCTCTTCTGGTCATTGAGATAAGGCTCCTGAATGGGTTGAGGTGGGACTTCAGTAAATTATACGCTTCCTCTGCATATCCTATAGCAGCAAAGATGCAAAGTTGAATTTCATTTATGGAATATACGTGTTACATAAATGGAATCTATGGGCAATAGTGGAATCACCGTCACAATTTTGATCGATTCTCAGGTGGCACCTTGAATATCCCCAAAAATGAACCATAGTTAAATCGTAAAGCAACATAACAAACCGCAAGGAGACGTGAGGTTTTACACACAATTTGGATGGATTCAGATACAAAGTTTTAGTTTCTCGTTAATTGTTCAGGTCGATATTTAAGGCTTCCTGATTCGCGAACTCACGATTGAGTAACGAGAGTGAGGCGTACTTTAGGTACGCCTTTAGTTCGTCTGGAGCATTCATTTTTTATCGTTATCCCCTTTCTACTGACACTCATACCACTTCTGGCTTAAATCATTCTCCGTATAAACAAGCGATTGGGGTCAATTTCTCCGTGATTGTGTATATACTCCTTAAAAAAGGAGAACTAATATGACCAAAAAAGTTCCTACAAACATAATTACGGGTTTTCTAGGTGTCGGTAAGACGACCGCTATTTTGAACCTTCTAAAAAATAAACCTGAGAATGAAAACTGGGCTGTCCTGGTTAATGAGTTTGGCGAAATCGGCATTGATGGCGCATTAATGACAGACCAAGGTGCTTTGATTAAAGAAGTTCCGGGTGGCTGCATGTGTTGTACTGCAGGTGTTCCTATGTCGGTAGGTATTAATGCCTTGCTGCGTCAAAAACCGGATCGCTTATTGATTGAGCCAACAGGGCTTGGTCATCCAAAGCAGGTTATTGCTACTTTAACTTCAGAGCAATACACACCCTATGTGGACTTAAAAGCGACGTTAGGCTTAGTTGACCCAAGAAATCTGTCGATTGAGAAATACACCTCTAATCAGAATTTTAATGATCAGCTAGACAGTGCTGATGTGATCTTGGGTACCAAAGTAGATTTGGTTCATTCTGAAGATATCGATGCATTCAATGATTGGGTGACCGATCAAACTCCAGCGAAAGTGTTCCATAAGCTGATTCACGATGGTGAAGTGCCATTGGAAGTGTTGGACATTGAAAGGGTATATGGCAGTGCTTCATCTCATCTTGAATCGCACCATCACGATCACGCTGAACAAGAGCCTCAATTCCAACTTCCTCCGGGCGAAGCTTTTATCCGCAAAGAAAATAAAGGACAGGGCTACTTTAGCTGTGGCTGGTTGTTTGGCGCTGAACATAAGTTTGATTTCGATGCGTTGTTCTCAATGTTGTCGGACCTGACGGCTGAGCGTGTAAAAGCAGTGGTAAACACCGATCAAGGTTGCTACGCGTTTAACGTGGCGAATCAAGTGGTGTCAGTGAATGAAATTTCCCTTGATGGTTTTGAATCTCGACTGGAAGTGATCGACTCGCAGTTAATGCCTTGGGGCGATCTCGAGCAGATTCTACTCAAGCTGTGTGGTATCAAATAGCGGTTTAAATAACTCAAGTATCCAAAGTTGTATATGTCGACTTCATAGTTGGCATATATAGCTTCATGTTCATACTCCACTCTGCTTGCTTTCTAAGCACCATTTCGAATCTCATTCCCTCTTTTTACTTTCGAAAAATTATCAAACCTTCTGCTTATCCAGAATAGTCCTAATCAAGAATATTTCCGGCCTCATTGATATTAAAAGAACCTCATTGATGAGGTCGGCCTGTTTTCATTCATATTTTGGGTTGGGATACTGTATCGCGGGTAAGTCATGAGCTTACTTCACCTTATGTAGGTAGTACTTGCCTTATCATCAGATGACTAATGCTCATGCCTAACAAGTACCTAATTACTTGGCGATTTCAATCTGATTTACATTACAAAAATAAGATAATTTTTTAAAAAATAATATGAATGGTCTTGAGATTAAACTGTGTCTTTTATTGTTTATAGGCCTGGTACTAATAATCTATTAAATAGATCTAACTACTCAATAATGGGGAACCTGTGAGCGTAATTTCATTGACGATACTCTTTCTACTTACTGGGCTGATACTAACTAAGTGTTTTGGACGAAGCGTTAAGAAGAAAGCAAAGCATTTTGTCTATTTTGGAGATGGATCTTACTCAGAATATCAAACTAAAAAGTTAGCGATTGCTAAGGTGAAAGAAGTACATGTAGAAGCAAAGAAAACCAAAGCATATTTACGAGCAAAAAATATGCGTAAATCTGAGATAAGGTTTGCTTATCACAATGCTGATTTGATGGAACATACTCATTATTCAAATGAGTCGCCACACAAGGGTGAAATGAATAACTCCAAAAATTTTGACATTAGGTAGATGATTTCGAGGTGCACTAAGCTTATTTGCAGTTCTTAACTAAGCTAAAATCTAGAAGTACAAGGTTGGTAAACGCGTAGTAAATTTTATCGATAATCATTAAAATATCTATTCTTTTGGTATTGAACGAAATTTACCTCGATGGCTTTGAGTCTCGACTGGAAGTGATCGACTCGCAGTTAATGCCTTGGAGCGATCTCGAGCAGATTCTACTCAAGCTGTGTGGCATTAAATAGCCCTGTTTTGGCTGTTTGAAGCGATGATCTTGGTGTTTACCTCGTTGAAGGCGCGGTAAACACCAGATTAAATGAGAAAGTTTGCGTTATATCACGATAAATGTGAGATAAATCACTCTAATTACTTTATAGTGCTCGGCTGAAATAAGAATGTAGGCTGTCTGCTTAAGGAACCCGTAACAATGTCATTTTCCTCTCAAGGTTTTGCTCCTGAATTAGTCAAAGCGTTGACTGAGTGTGGTTATGAGAAACTCACACCAATTCAACAAAAGGCGATTCCAATGGCTCGTAAAGGCCATGATATTTTTGCTACTGCTCAAACCGGTACGGGTAAAACAGCGGCATTTTCATTGCCTGTTATTCAGCACCTTTTGAACAGCGGTAAAAAGGCGTCTAGAGGAACGGCTCGCGGCCTTATTCTTGCTCCAACTCGAGAGCTAGCTGCGCAGATCGCTCAAAACATTAAAGACTACGTTAAATACACTGAACTAAGCGTTTCAGCGGTTTACGGTGGTAACAAGATGTCTTCACAAGTTCGTCAATTAGAACTGGGTGTTGATATTTTGGTTGCAACACCAGGCCGTTTAGAAGAGCACTTAGAAGCGGGTAACGTGTCTATTGCTAACCTAGAATTCCTAGTATTCGATGAAGCTGACCGTATCCTTGATATGGGCTTCATCAATGCCGTTCGTAAAATCATGTTGGATGTGGAAACCTCTCCACAAATCATGATGTTCTCTGCGACGACTTCAACTCAGTTAAACCAACTGTCTGTTGATATTCTGCGTAAACCAAAACGTATCAGTGTTGAGCGCGAAAACTCAACGGCTGCTACGGTAGGCCACGTGGTGTACCCAGTTGATCAAGAGCGTAAAACAGAGCTACTTTCTGAGCTGATCGGTCGTAAAAACTGGCGTCAGGTTCTTGTGTTCGTGAACTACAAAGAAACAGCGAACGATGTAGTTAAAGAGCTTAAGCTTGACGGCATTAAAGCGGTACTTTGTCACGGTGATAAAGCGCAAAGCGCACGTCGTCGTGCATTGGATGACTTCAAAGAAGGCAGAGCTCGTGTAATGGTTGCAACTGACGTTGCGGCTCGTGGTCTTGATATCGAAGATTTACCACACGTAATTAACTACGACATGCCTTTCCTTGCAGAAGATTATGTTCACCGTATTGGCCGTACAGGTCGTGCTGGTAAACAAGGTCACGCGATTTCTTTCGTTAACCGCGAAGAAGAGCTGACAGTTGTTCAAGTTGAAAAATTGATTCAGCAACGCATTCGTCGTGTTGAGCAACCGGGTTACGAGCCGAAGAAACGTGATGCTTACATTGAGAAGCTGAACACTAAATCGGCTTACAAGAACCGTCAGGGTCGTAAGAACAACGCAAACGAAGAAAAACCAGATCAAGCAAGCGCTGAACGTCGTTTAACTATGATGAAGCGAATTCAAAACCGTCGTAAGTAATTACGATTGGTGATCGAAAAGAGCCACTGTTATGTGGCTCTTTTTGGTTGTGCTGTTTGTGTTTAGGATTCAATACTGTTTTGTCTCAACACAAACTCGTGATAATAAGATGAGTCGGTATAAGAATTCGTCACTATAAAGCGTAGTCACTGCATAGCTTGGTTCTTACAAAGCTCAGTTATTAAAAAGCTTAGTTATTACAAAGTTCAGCCACGATACAGCTTCGCTCAATAACCGCTGTAGAAACAACGGTCATCAAATAAAAATAAGTCGATAAGGTAATAATATGGATAGCGCGCTGCTTTGGGCTTTTATTCCAACGTTCTTCTTTGTGTCAATCACGCCCGGTATGTGTATGACCTTGGCTTTGACGTTGGGTATGAGTATTGGCTATAAGCGAACATTATGGATGATGATTGGTGAACTTGCGGGTGTGGCTGTTGTGTCAGTTGCTGCTGTATTGGGCATTGCGTCAATCATGCTTAATTACCCGTGGTTGTTTACTGGGTTTAAATTTATTGGTGCCGGTTACTTGTTCTACTTGGGTGTTCAAATGTGGCGTTCAAGAGGCAAGCTAGCGATCAGTACTGATAACCAAACAACAAAAGTCAGCAACGATTGGGATTTGGTGGTGCAAGGCTTCGTAACGGCAATCGCGAATCCTAAAGGCTGGGCATTTATGATTTCGTTACTGCCCCCATTCATCAATAGCAATGTCGACTTAGCGCCTCAGTTGTTCATTCTTGTGTCTATCATCCTTGTTTCTGAGTTTGTTTGTATGACTCTTTACGCGACAGGCGGTAAGAGCCTTAAGCACATGCTCGGCAAGGCCGACAACGTTAAGTTGATGAACCGTATTGCTGGTACGTTGATGATGGGTGTTGGTGTGTGGTTGTTCGTGAGTTAACTGTGATTAACGGTATTGCGATCAACGATGACGAGAGCTTGGTATGACCAGCTCTTTGGATGATGATAAGTTTTGAAGGCTTGGATTCTTACTCAAACCGAAGAATGAATAGAATATAAAAAGAGCGATAGGGCATTTAGCCTTATCGCTCTTTTTCGTTGTAACGTCCTTAGAGTGAGCCGCTTTTAATCACTATCGATATCAAAGAGACCAGCTTTAAAGCTCTGATTAAACGGCAATCTCACCACCGTCTTCACGACGAATGACAACAGTTGCTGCTCGAGGGCGAACGGACATTCCTGATGGGGTCTCTTTTGCTGCGTTGTCGCTGTATGGCCAATTACCGGGGTGCTGAATGTTGACAAACAGTGACTTGTAATCAGGGCTAATCGTAAAGCCCGTTACCTCACATCCGTTTGGACCAACAAAGAAGCGCTTAAGTTGAGCTTGGTTGCCTTCATCAATCACTGCACTGTTACCATTGTCGTCCGTTAGCTTAGACGGGACGACTGCTAACATTTGGTCGTTGGTGTAACTCGTCACTTCATCTGCTCCGTTATCCGTCTGAATCCACAAAATGCCACGTGCATCGAATGCTAATCCATCTGGGCTTGCGAACTGGTTCATATCAGTAAGGCTAGAACGATTGGTGTCTGCATCACCGTTGGCAGGTGAACCGAATACGAAAATATCCCAAGTGAAGTCAGTTGCGCTTTCACCTTCATCCCAACGGATAACATGGCCAAACTTGTTGTTCAAGCGTGGGTTTGCCGCGTTCGTTTCATCGGTACGCGCAGTGTTATTAGTAAGTGTTAGATATACAGAACCTGTGTATGGATCCACTGAACACCACTCTGGGCGATCCATTGGTGTTGCACCTACAAGATCCGCTGCTCCAGCTGTATTTAAGATGATTTCAGCCAAAGAGTTGAAATTGTCTGCCAGAACACCACCTGATAACGTCACGCTATCTAACGTCAATGGTAGCCACGTGCCAGAGTTGTCTTCATTGAAGCGCGCCACGTAAAGTGTGCCTTCATCCATGTATTTATCGCCTGTTGTTAAGCGGTTTGATGGGGTGGCATCTGCTGGATCCCAACCTGCAGCCGATTCGAATTTGTACAAGTACTCAAAACGAGAGTCGTGACCTGAGTAGAAGACAACCGGTTGACCTGCTTCTAGCTTGCCAAAAGTACAGCCTTCATGACGGAAACGACCAAGCGCAGTGCGCTTTTTCGCTCGAGCATTCTCCGTGTAAGGGTCGATTTCAACAATATAACCATGGCCGTTTGCTTCGTTACGGTAATCATCTATCGAGCTTGCACCTGTAGGCTCTACGTTAAAGCGAGTGAATTCATCTAAGCGTTCTTCTGCATTGCCAGCCAATGTTTCCCACAAGTAGCGTGTGCTGCTATCGTCAATACCAATGCGGTCTTGTTCTTCAGTTCGAACGCCGGCATTAACGAAATAGCCTGGCCAGTTTTCTTCACATGTTAGGTAAGTGCCCCAAGGAGTGAAACCATTACCACAGTTGTTTAATGTACCACGCGCTTGGCTGCCATCAGGGGAGAAGCGAGTCACGGTAAGAGCGGTATGTGCGAGTGGGCCAGACAAGTCCATTACGGTAGCGCCAGTGTAGCGGCGGTTGAGTGGATCGGTATCGACTAATTTCCACATGTTGTCTTCCAGTTGAATTCGGACAACCGACACACCGTGAGCATTAATTTCTTTTCGTACTTCATCAATAACTGTTCGAACACCACCTACTATGGTCTGACCGCTAGGGTGTAGAGCATTCGTATCAATATATTCATGGTTAATACACAATAAACCGTCTACGTTGCTGTCATTTAATGGGAAAAAGTGCATCCCGTCGTGGTGCATCCCCAACGCATTCAACTGTTCTTCGCTTGTGTTACTACCGTCATCCTTCCATGCACTACCCTGTGCATTAAGCGGTGTCCCCCATGGCACCAAAACTTGTGCCATGTAACCTTGTGGAACAGAGACAGCATCGGTTAGTGAGCCCGGAATTGAATCAAAATTTAGTACCGCACTAGAGACACCTGCACCATTACCGACTGTAGTATCTGGACTAGAAGAATTACATCCAGAGAGTCCAAAAGCTCCGAACGCCGTCATTGCACTGATGCCGAGACCACCTTTCAAAACGTTTCTTCTTGATAGGTTAGCGTCGAGTACTTCTTCGAATGGTTTGTTTTTACTCTTATTGAAACGAGTGCTATCAAATGTTTCCTTGCTCATCTGTACTGCTTCCTATTAGTTGTAATTATTATGGGTTAATTATGGCTAGTTCAGTTATTAATCGATTGGTTAATAACTTGGTTCAATGTGTGAGTCATCCTGAAGCAGTTAAGTGACGGATTTTCATAGATTTGATTAAGGTTTTGTTTCTGTAGCACGAATTTTGCGATTAAGCGTGATGAGCAATACAAAACTCTTGGGAAATGAAGAGGAACTGTGTATAAGTGCTTTATTAAACGTAGAGAGAGACAGTTATGAAATTAGATAAAATCGAAAACAAAAATCGCCGCCTTCGTAAGAAATTATACCTAGGTGAATTCGCGATTCTGGGTTTTGAAGTAAGCTGCAAGACATCGATTGCTGATTTTGACCAATACGATGTATTCATTGATGAGTTCATCGACTTCATCGATAGCATCGGTCTGTGCTTTGGTGGCGGTGGCCTTGAGTTGTTTGAAGGTTTCCTATGCTCTATTGAGCGTTACCGTTCAGTAACAGAAGCAGAGCAACTGCAAGTTGCACAATGGCTTGAAGCTCGCGCTGAAGTAAGCAAAGTTGAAGTTAGCGAACTTATTGACGCAAACTACGCATTCTAAATTGATGTTGTGCTGTTAGCTCAACCTAGAGGCCTATTACGGCTTTTCGAATGAGCAACAACATGCCAGAACAAAGGCCGAATCGGTATATCGATTCGGCCTTTTTGCGTTTGTCATATCCCATTTTTCTTCACACTCTGCTCTTTTATAGCTTCATAGGAAGTTAGTGAAACTATGGTTTTCGAATAAATATCAGCGCTTTACTGTTACTTTTCTTGGTTGGAATAAGTTTGGATAAACTTGTGAGACTTTTATGAGAATTCAATGAAGTTGCTGATAGATTTGATCGCCATTCTTAGAGTCAAGAACACCACAGTTCGTTCTGACAAAGGTAACGGTATATCGCTGTTATTCGTTTTGTTGGCAACGATAGGACTCAATAAAGGATGGAATCAAAATGAATAAACGAACTCAAATCAGCTTAGTGGTTAGCTCTGCTATGTTGGCCTTTGGTACCGCTCAGGTTCAAGCTGCACAGCTAGAGGTGACGGTGACGAATGCTACGAAAGGAATCTACTTCACACCGATCTTAGCCGCAGCGCATGACTCTAACTTGTTCATGTTTAGAACCGGTGAAACTGCTTCAGCAGAATTGGAATCGATGGCGGAAGGTGGAGACATCTCTGGCCTGTCGAGTTTAATCGCCAATGCGGGTGGTGTGGTTGTCGAAAACCCAGCTAGCGGAATACTAAATCCTGGAGTGGCGACCACCTTTGATATCGATACTGGTGATTTGGCTTACTTGTCATTAGGCGCGATGTTACTGCCAACCAACGATGGTTTTGTTGGGCTAGATAGTTGGAAGATCCCAACCCAAGCCGGTACCTATAAGGCAAACCTAAACAGCTACGATGCAGGTACGGAACCGAATGATGAGTTAGCTGCTAGCATGCCTAATCCGCCGTTTATAACCTTTGGCGCTGGTGGTACGGGCGTAGAAACCGCGCTTTCAAATACCAAGGTTCATGTTCACCCTGGCAACCTTGGTGACAGTGATCCGGTTGCCGGTACAAGTGACCTCGATAGTAGCAGCCATCGCTGGTTAAACCCTGTTGCAACTATCACCATCGTTGTGAAGTAAGGGGGATGTATGAAAGCTAGAATATTGTTTATCGCGGCTTCTGTCGCCCTGTTGGCTGGTTGTCCGGATGATG
Organism: Vibrio sp. FE10; assembly: GCF_030297155.1. Lineage (NCBI taxonomy): Bacteria > Pseudomonadati > Pseudomonadota > Gammaproteobacteria > Vibrionales > Vibrionaceae > Vibrio > Vibrio apostichopi. The sequence continues at coordinate 1,552,861 of NZ_AP028068.1, forward strand.
ACGATGATTATTATCGTTACGATGTCACTGTTACTAACCTAACGCCTAATCAACCTATGTCACCTCTTGCGGTACTTACTCACAATACGAATTTTGACTTGTTTGAAGTTGGTCAGAGTGCCTCTGTGGATCTTGAATACTTAGCAGAAGGCGGAAGCAACTCTCAACTGCTTGCTTTGAGTGATAGCGACGATAATGTTTACCAAGGCATTTCAGGAAATGGGCTGATCTTGTCGGGTGAAAATGACACGCTCTCCATCCGAGTTGATCCTGCTTTAGAGGGGTATCTTTCTGTTGCTTCGATGTTGGTGAATACCAATGATGCGTTTGTGGGTGAATCAGGCTTATCGCTTAAGTCGTTAGCAGTCGGCGATACCTTCACCATGAACATGAATGTGTGGGATTCGGGAACGGAGTTAAATGATGAGCTTGCAGCAACCATTCCGGGCCCTGCAGGCGGTGGTGAGGGCTTTAATAGCGTAAGAAATGACAATGATGTGGTGAGCTTCCACTCTGGCGTCGTCAGTCAAGATGATGGTTTAACAACCTCTGCTCTAAGTGCTAATCATCGCTTCCTTAATCCCGGTGCGAGAATCACCATTACTAGAACTGAATGATTGGGTTAAGCGTGAAATGAAAGAATTCCTGCTCTGTTCCGGTCAATTGAAAGGTGGGTAGACTCCGAATAGAGCAGGGATCATGAATAGTGCTGCGGTAAATTTGATGGCAAACATATTATTGGTTGAAGACGACGATGATTTAGCGGAACTGGTGCAAATGCATCTCAAGTTCCAAGGTCATCATGTCGAAAGAGCCAATACGATTGAAAAAGCGCAGGCTCTATATCTGGATGGTCAGTTTGATTTAGTCGTCCTCGATCGAGGTTTACCTGATGGTGATGGGCTCGACTTTTGTCGGATGATCCGTCAGCAAGAAGATTGGACTCCCGTGTTGATGCTCACAGCAAGAGACGCTGAACTGGATAAAGTCTCGGGTTTAGAAGCCGGTGTCGATGATTACATCACCAAGCCATTCAGTGTGCTCGAGTTTCAAGCTCGTGTCCGTAATGTCTTACGTCGGGTTAATCATACAGAAGCCACAACCAAAGAGGCTCCAACAACGGAATCTGTGATGAGTTTTGGTGGCCTTACCATTCAACCGGAGCGTCATCAGGTTTCTTTAAACAACCAAGATGTCTTGTTGACCGCGACAGAGTTTACTTTACTTCATTTCTTAGCCACCCGTCCGGGTCGAGTGTATAGCAAAGATGAGCTGCTTGATCATGTATGGCACACCAACCATTCAGGCTACCACCACACCGTTTGTAGCACCGTCAATCGCTTGCGAACCAAGCTTGCTATGCCAAATAGCGATGATGACTTCATCAAGACTGTTTGGGGTGTTGGGTATAAGTTTGAATCGAAGGCTTAGGGTTTGATTCTCGCTTTTTAAGTTCATTAATAGAAACAGAATTCATTAGGGAGTAAGTATGAGTTTTAAGTCGCGCTTAGTGTTGTTTACCAGCTTGTGGTTTCTATTGGTGAGTGTGGTCATCGCCTACACCTATCATTGGCAAAAAGAGACTATTGAGCAACGAACAAAACAGAGCTTACACAAAGAGCTCGCGGTTCACATGCGCGATGATAACCCTCTAATGATAGGCACTGACTACAACCCGAAAGCCCTCAAATCTATCTTTCATACCTTAATGTTGATAGGGCCAGATTTTGACATCTACTTTCTCGACAGTCAGGGCAATATCACCACGCACGCTGCGCCTGAAGGAACTAAACTTGCAAGCCAAATTGATTTAGCGCCGATTAAACAGTTTCTAAATGATGAGCCTTATCCTATTTTGGGAGAAGACCCGATCAACCCAGATTCTCGCAAGGTGTTTTCTGTCGCAGCGATCGAAGAGTTAGGATCTACGGTTGGGTATCTTTATGTGCTCATTGGCAGTAATCGACATACTGTGATTGCCAACTCGCAAGTAGACACGCCTTATATCGCACTGGCTGGCCTGATGTTGGTCTCTATTTTGGGTTTTGCCATAGGGGCTTATCTATTGGTTAAACGCAGCTTGTTGAACCCGATAGAAGCTGTAACCGATAAGTTGCAACAGCAAGCCGAACAAGATTTCCGTTTAGAACCTAATTTCACACACCAAGTACCAGAACTGGTGCCAATTGCGCGTTCTTATCAGTTGATGGCAAAACACATTCAACAACAATTCCTGCAACTGGAATACCAGTCATCGCATCGTAGGCAGAGCCTATTGCAGTTAAGTCATGATCTTAAAACACCACTATCGAGTGTGTTGGGTTATCTAGAAACGTGGAAGATTCAAAATCCACAATCGGATCCGTTGATCGATGTGGCCTACCGCAATGGCAATAAGCTATCAGATCAGCTTCATTCGCTGTTAGACAGTGCCAAGCATGATAATCCTGTTCCCACGTATCAATACGCTTCGATCGATTTGAATGCGTTGATGAGTGAGTGTTTGGATACAATACGAAGCAAATATCTTCATAAAAATGTTCAGCTTAACGTCAACATGCCTGATGAAATAAAGGCAGTAGGGGATAGTGATTTACTTGAGCGATTGGTTTTAAACTTGCTAGATAATGCGTTGAGGCACAGCCCTAGTGGGACGACAGTGTCTTTGAGTGTTGGTTTAGAGTCGGATGCAAAACGAGTCAAGGTCGTGATCCATAATGAGATTGAGCAGGAAGCGCCAAACGGGTCATTGGGTATCGGCACCAAAATCGCTCAGTCGATACTAATGCTGCATCACAGTGTGTTAGAGACGACCAAGGCAGAGAACTCATTTCAGCAAAGCTTCTATTTGCCGTCGATATAGCGTTGTTTGCGTTCGATTTAGTTCTACTAGGATTAGCTTAGGGCATAGACGAGTTGTTCACTGAGGCTCGAACAACTCGTTGAGAAGCTATTAAGTTGAAGAGGCTTTAAGCGTCTTCATTTCCTTCTTCGTTGCTTTCTTCGTTGCCTTCATTCACTTTCGCGTAGAAATGAAGAAGCTCTGTCAGCTCTTTTACCCAACCAAATGCTTCTGTCGGTGCTTTTACCAAAATCTTCTCTACCTTCTCACAATGAGTTTCAAGGTCGATGGCTTGCTCAAGGTTGAACGACATCGCATAGAAGTGCCAAAGTAATAGACGTGTCATGCGCTCGATGTTTTGTTTCGAGTTATCTGACTCACTAAATGCTAGGTTCACTTCACTCAGTGCGATTGCAGTCATTCGTAGCATCGCGTCAAACTTCGCTGATTGCATGCGCTCTTCACTGGTGACTTCTTCCTGCTCAAAAGTAAACAACTCCGTCATCGCATCTTCCGGGACAAGACGATGGATCATTCTTAAACTAAATTCTTCTAGTTCTTCACGAGGCATGGTGTTTAAGCAAGTTAAAGTGTAATCGCGTTGCATAGCGTTCTCTTGGATGAGCAAAAAGGTCGGACAGTTTAATGGAGAAGTGAGCTTAGAAAAAGCAGATTCTAGTTAGTGCCGGTTTAGAGGGGCGATTAACTGACGTTTTCAATCAATTGAGCTTTGTTTGCCTGAGTCCTAGCGAAATGAACTCATAAAGGGTTCATTTCGCTAAACTAAGCGTATTAAACCCTTTTGTGAGTCGGCGGTCGATACTGCATAGACTGGTCGTCTTTCATAAAGATGTTGCTCGCTACTAAACTGCCGATACAAATCGAACCAAGTGCAATCCAAGTCACGGTGTCTGGTATTTCGTTAAACAGTGGAATAGCCAACAATGTCGCGATGGCCGGAGTCGCACTGCCGAATGCGGCTGAACGCTCTGCCCCTAGGGTGTTAACCGCATAAAGGTAAGTGAACGCCGCTATTAAACCAGCACCGACGCCTTGTACCGCTGAGTGTATTGATAGCTCCGCTATTGGCCATTGTGCTATTGGCGTGACCATAAGATGGCTAGGCAATGTTCCTGTTAAGATCAAAAATAGCAATAACAGGGTCGACGACAAGGAAATAAACCCTGCACTGATTAGCGCGTTAAGGTTTGCAACACGAGCCGAAATGGTAAAGGTTGCCCACATTAAACTTGCACACAGGAATAGCAGGTGGCCTTTTGTGTATTCAAAGTTGAAATCACTGAGGCTACTCCCTAAGAACAGTAAGATCCCCAATAGGACTAAGCTGAGCCCAGCAATACGGTGTCGACTGAGTGGTTGTTTGAAAAAAAGTACCGCAATACCCGTCACAAAGAGAGGCAACGTGCCCGGTACGAGAGCACTGCCATGCGAAACCGGTACAAAGTGCATCGCGGTACCGGTGACTAATAAATAGGGGAGGCCACTGCCAGCAAACATGCCTGCGAGGTAGCGCTTGGGGACTGAAGAGATAGCATTGCGCGCTTTCCATACTAAAGGAAATAAAACTAAGGCAGGAATGAGAAATCGGGTGAGTGCAATATCTGCGGGTGTCAGAGCTGAGTTTGCGCCTCCTTTTAGGGAGAGAAAAAAGCTTGCCCAGATGAGCAGAGTAATCACGATAGATAAGTAGCCAAGATTCATAGTAAACAAGGAAAATGGATGGTGCTTAATTATGAATTAAGACTTATGCCACAAGTTGGCAAGTTTTGACCTTATTTGAGTTTAGCTTGATGATTTTTGCTAATATTTATTAGAATATTAACTCATTCCACTCAATTTGATTTTCTCACCAACTAAGGTTTCGCGTTTTCTATGGACAGAATTGACAGACATCTACTCGAATTGCTGCAAAAAGACGGCAGATTAACGACCGCTGAATTAGCGGACGAAGTGGGTTTATCACCTTCGCCGTGTGCAAGGCGCATTAAAAGGCTGGAAGAAAAAGGGATCATCGACGGCTATCGCGTCAGTCTATCGCGAGAACAAGTCGGAATCGCAATGAGTGTCTTCGTTGAGGTGAGTCTAAACAACCACCAAGAAGTGTCGATCGATAAATTTGAAGGCGCTATCGTCGAAATGGAAGAAGTGATCAGTTGCCACGTGGTATCTGGCGCTTATGATTATCTGTTAGAAGTGGTCAGCCCAAATCTTATGGCCTATGAGGCGTTTACAAGAAAGCTGCAACGGCTTTCAAACGTAAAGGACATCCATACGCATCTCGCGATTAGACAAGTGAAAGGTAATGCACCACTGCCTGTCTATGTTGATTAAGATGAAAGGGTTGCGATTACACATTGAGGTTGATCAGTGAGCTGAAAAAGCAAAGATCTACTGCTGATAAAAAAGTCACAAATAAAACTAGACTAGGCTCGACGGCTTAAGAGAGTAGACATAAAAAACGGAGCACCTTGTGAAAGGTACTCCGTATGTATAGGTGCAAAATCAGTGATATTTAAAGTTAGAGATTGAACAATCTCCGGTTTTTACATTAATTCTGAATGAAAAAGCATGTGAATGGTAATCCACACCGTCATTCCAAATTGTCTCTCCAAATATCTTACATAGCTCTAGCTCACTTACTGAACCGAACTCTTCCATGTGTTTAGCGACAGATAAAAGTTTACCTCTTATCTCTGCAGTCCCTTCCGTGTTACTCAAGCAGTTGAAAGCCATAGTCTTTTGCATATTACCTAGCCAAAATGTTTCTTGTTATTAAGTTATATGAAGATTCATGATAACAATTTTCTGGCGTTTGTAAATCTATTTTGTGATGAATATCTCACATATTTGCTTGCATTGGTCGGAAAGTAAACTTTATTGTTGATAGTTACCACATTAACTTTACAAGCTATTGATAAAGCTTTGATTAACGATTTTTCTGAATATTTTTACAGGAGAGTAGTCCGTTATGACGAGAAATCCAGTCGATGAGCAGAGAAAGTCGAGTGTGGGTTTCAGTTTGAAGCATCGTTTATTGGTGCTTTTGTATGACGTGCTTCATCTATCATATTGGCTTCCTTACGATACTTTGACGACAGCTGACGGAATTTATCGCTGAGTGTATGGAGATCTTTGGAGAGCGATTGTGAACTTGTCACATGCGATTGTGCGCTTTCAGATTGGCGCGGTAGCTTTGCCTTAGCACAGTGCTGAGCAACGGCTTGCCATGAGCGAGTGAGAGACTGAACTCCTTCTAGTTCACTAGAGACGACGTATGCCTGTTTTAACAAAACTTCAGAGACATCATAAGCAGTATTCATATGACTATTGAGCTGCACATTAAACCTTTCTTCATACTTCGCCCAAAGCTCAATGATCTGTGTTTCGTTGAAGTGTTTAGATAGCAGTGTTTGTGATTCATAGGTTGAGAGAACTTGGTTGAATTCTTTGGTGTATTGGTTGTAGCGGCCTTCAAATACGAGTTGGCGATCCAACAGTGTTTGCCAGTTTTCACGATCGCAATGGCTTGCGACCGCGACATTGGCAATCAAAGGTATACTCATAATGATAACCTTTACCCAAAAACGCATGACTTTCCTCTAGTTACCGTGCTCTCAATAGAGAGTATAGATGAGTGGCAGCATGAGTTGATGTACACTTCATGTATACCTAAAACGGAAGAGCTGGTGGATTTGATGAAAAAAGCGCTGATCGCTTTACTTGTATTGTTAATATTGGGCGGAGGAGGAGCGGCGTACTACTTCTTTGTTATGAAAAAGGCCCCAACACCAGCAGAGAAAACCGAAGAGTCCGTTGAAGAAGTTACTCAGCCTGAAGCTGATTTAAAACCGGTTATGGAGCTTAAACCTGAGCCAGAACAGACAGAGTTCTATGTTTTGGATAGAAAGCTTGAAGTGGTAGAACAGCCGGAAATTGATGGCTTGATAACCGATTACCTCTACAAAGGTGAAAAAGTCGAAGTACTTGAAAAACAAGGTGAGTGGGCTCGTATCTCAGATTACATCGTTCTAAAAGAAGGCGGGCCACAGACAGCCGAATGGGTTTCGATGTCTGGCCTATCTAATGATGAAGTGATTATTTCCGAGAAAGAAAGCATAGAGATATTGGATTCATATCTGGTTAAATCCGACGATCTTAAGATCCATAAAGAGAAGTTCCGCAATACGGTTGCAGAGCTGATCTCTGATGGTGAATGTGACCCAAGTGACTTCGAGGAATTAGGTGGTTGGGTGAAATCGGTGAAGTACAGTGACCGAGATGTCTATTTTATTTATTGCGGCGGACTATCGCTTGAAAATAAAATTTATTTAGATGTAAATACAAATGAAATATTTACTAAGTAGGATCCACTTCGCTATTAATATCAGATATGTTAATAGCGATTAGCCTTTCTATTTATTGATTTATATCGAAAGCCCACTCTCTTGAGAGTGGGCTTTTTTATTGCCTATGCACTTTTACTCATCGAGTCAGAATGTTAGCTAGTGTGACTTTAATATTTAATTATATTGAATTTTATATAGAAATACCTCGATAGATTTATTAATAGGAAATAGCAATCTCTATATTATTCCTACGATCGATTGTTTACTTTTTCAATATTGCATTCTCATTGAAACACGTTAAGTCGTGTCATTTTATTTAAAGTAAACAAAGGCTTATCGGTTTGGTGGTATAATTGAAGTTAAATAAAGCCTATTAATATCAGTCATTTACTGTAGTTTACATAATCGCAACATTTCATGGATTTTGGGAGGTAAGTCAGATTTTTAGCCATAACATGAAAATATTTTTTATTTGTAATAATACTTTTTGATTTTGAGATGTAGGGTTTAATTAAAGCAAAACGTAAAGTTTAATTATCGACTAAGACATTATCTTATTAACATCATTGTTATTTAATTGCTTGTAAGGGATGGAAACATTAATGAAAAAGCTTGCTTTAATTACAGGATCGAAAGGCGGTATCGGCTCAGCAATTTCTTCTAAATTAGTCGCGGATGGCTATCGTGTTATCGCGACCTATTTTACTGGGAATTACCAGTGCGCACTAGATTGGTTTAACGAAAAACAATTTACTGAAGATCAAGTGAGATTGTTTGAATTAGATGTCACCAACACCGCTGAATGTGCACAGAGCTTAAGCAAGTTGTTAGAAGAAGAAGGCACGGTGGATGTTTTGGTTAACAACGCGGGTATTACTCGTGACAGCGTCTTCAAAAAGATGAATGCCGAAGCTTGGAAAGAGGTGATTGAGACTAACCTCAACAGCCTTTTCAATGTGACACAGCCTCTGTTTGCTCCGATGTGTGAAAAGGGCAACTGCCGAGTCATCAACATTTCTTCAGTGAACGGTCTTAAAGGTCAGTTCGGACAGACCAATTATTCCGCAGCAAAGGCAGGAATGATTGGTTTTTCGAAAGCACTGGCTGCTGAAGGTGCGAGAAGTGGTGTGACAGTAAACGTGGTTGCCCCTGGTTATACCGGCACGCCTATGGTTGAGCAAATGAAGCCTGAAGTCCTTGATTCGATTAAAAACCAAATCCCAATGAAACGTTTAGCGACGCCTGTAGAAATTGCAGACGCAGTGGGCTTTTTAGCGAGTGAATCTGGTGCGTACATTACAGGCGAAACACTGTCTGTGAATGGCGGCTTGTACATGCACTAATAAGTGAAACTTAAAGGGATTGAATGATGGAAAAGGTATTTATTGTTGCTGCAAAGCGCACACCTATTGGTGCATTTACAGGGTCGTTAAAAAACATCACTGCCGGTGAACTAGCGGGCGTCGCAATTAAAGGGGCGTTGGAGTCTGCAGATGTTCCATTAAACGTGATTGACGAAGTGATAGTTGGGAACGTGATTTCAGCGGGACAAGGAATGGGCGTTGCTCGTCAAGCTTCTCTTTACGCTGGCCTTGCTGAAGAAGTCCCGGCTTATGGCGTCAACATGATCTGCGGCAGCGGTATGAAATCGGTGATGGACGCGGCGGCTCACATTAAAGCAAAAGACGCTGAAGTCGTTGTTGCAGCGGGTGTTGAGGTGATGTCTCAGATTCCTTTTATTGTGCCACCGAATATTCGCAATGGTCACAAGATGGGTGACATCTCAATGAAAGACTTGCTGGTGGGTGATGGGTTAACAGACGCGTTCAATCATTATCACATGGGGATGACGGCTGAAAACATCGCCAACGCGTTAAATATTTCGCGTCTCGCACAAGATAACTACGCGTTAGAAAGCCAGCAGAAAGCGGTAGCCGCAATCGAAGCGGGTAAATTCAAAGGACAAATAGTCCCTGTAGAAATTAAACAGCGCAAACAAACGCTGACGTTCGATACTGATGAATACCCTAAGTCTGATGCGACGTTTGATGGCTTGCAAAAGCTCCGTCCGGCATTCGACCGAGAAGGAACTGTTACCGCTGGAAATGCGTCAGGCATCAATGATGGCGCAAGTGCCATTATCTTAGCGTCTGAATCTGCGGTCGTGAAATACGGCCTGACACCACTGGTCGAGCTGAGTAGCTACGCGCAATCTGGTTTAGACCCGAAAATTATGGGGTTAGGTCCAGTAGAAGCAGTATCTAAAGTGTTAGACAAAGCGGACTTAACTTTAGAAGAAGTTGAGCTATTTGAGCTAAATGAAGCGTTCGCTGCGCAGGCTTTAGGCGTGATGTACCAGTTGTCTGAACAACATGATCTGCCGCTCGAAGCGTTCAAATCTAAAGTCAATGTCAACGGTGGCGCTATTGCACTTGGTCATCCTTTAGGGGCATCAGGTAACCGAATTATTGTTTCACTCATCCACGAAATGATCGAGCAACATACCAATTATGGTGTTGCTTCGCTTTGTGTGGGCGGGGGAATGGGAACCGCTGTTTTGCTGAAAGGTATCGAGGGTTAGATCCCGAAGTGCCATAGACAAGCCAAATTGGTTTTTAAAGCTATTTTCTTATTTAACTATTTCTTTATTAAGCTATTTCTTCACTAACTATGTATTCACCAGGAGTTACTTATGTACACGGATATTTTCAAAACAATCACAGACCAAACTGAAAAGCAGTTCGAACCGTACTTGAAATTCAATAAGTTGGTTGCAAAGAACGTTCAAACAATGACTGAACTTCAAATGAATGCGTTGCAGACTTATACCGATATGGGTCTTGCACAAATGAAAGCAGTAAGTGAAATCAAAGACGTAAATAGTCTTACAGCTTTTAACGGCCAGCAACTAACGGCACTTACTCAATTGTCTCAACAGATGATGAGTGATAGCTCAAAAATGCAAGCTGCTGCAAAAGAGTTCAAAGAAGATGTTGAAACACTAACAACTGAAAACTTGAAAACAGTTACACCTGCATAAAATTAGTCGCCATCGAGTTGGTACAGGTTGACCTGTGCCGCTTGGTGGCGATTTTCCGATTATTGGAGTCATGTTATGTTTCAACACTTCTTTTCGGACTACCTTGTTAAGCTTCAACAAACGAACCAGCAATGGTGGGAAAATTTTGAACAAAACAAGGAAGCCGCGCAATCTCCCCTAAATAAAGCGATGCAAGAATTGAATTTTGATGATGCATCGAAAATTTTTGAGCAAGCCGCAAACCAACCAGCCGTTCTACTTCAGCTGCAATCCCAATGGTGGGAACAGCAACTGAAAATCTGGCAAAACGCAGCACTGATGGGTAACACCGAGAGCGTTATCGCTGAAGATCGAGGCGACAAGCGTTTTATCGATGATGCATGGAAGAACGACCCTTTCTATAGCTTCATCAAGCAATCTTACTTGCTGTTTAGTAAAAGCTATATCGATACCATCAACTCGATTGAGGGCATTGACGAGAAAACCAAAGAGCGTGTTGCGTTCTTTTCACGTCAGGCAATCAATGCAATGTCCCCAAGCAACTTTATCGCGACCAATCCAGAGCTGATGAAACTGACTCTTGAGAGAAATGGCGAGAACCTTCTTGATGGGTTAGAGCAGTTGCAAGCGGACGTGGAAGCGAGTGCCGACATCCTTAAGATCCGCATGACCAACAATAATGCATTCCGATTGGGTGTGGATGTTGCGAATACAGAAGGTGATGTTGTCTTTCAAAATGATTTGTTTGAATTGATTCAGTATCACCCGAAGACACCACAAGTCAATGCGACACCATTGTTGATCGTTCCGCCGTTTATCAATAAGTACTACATTCTCGACCTTCGTGAAAAGAACTCGATGGTGCGTTGGTTGCTTGAGCAAGGGCATAGCGTATTTATGATGTCTTGGCGCAATCCGGGTGAAGCGCAGAAAGACCAAGAATTCGGTGACTATGTCACGGAAGGGGTTGTTAAGGCGGTTACCGCTATTGAAGACATTACAGGTAAAGAGCAAATCAACGCGGCAGGTTACTGCATTGGTGGTACGGTACTCGCTTCTACGGTGGCTTACTATGCAGCTAAGCGTATGAAGAAGCGCATCAAAACGGCAACCTTCTTTACCTCGTTATTAGATTTCTCTCAGCCGGGTGAGGTTGGGGCGTACATCAATGAGACGATAATCGACGCGATTGAGAAACAGAACGACGCGAAAGGTTACATGGATGGTCGCTCGTTGAGCGTGACGTTCAGTTTGCTTCGAGAGAACAGCTTGTACTGGAACTATTACATTGATAACTACCTCAAAGGCAGCAGCCCGATGGAGTTCGATCTGTTGTACTGGAACAGTGATAGCACTAACGTGGCGGCTAAATGCCATAACTTCTTGCTGCGAGAGCTCTACCTTGAAAACAAACTGGTTCAAGACAAAGGCGTGAAAGTAGGCGGTGTTTGGATTGATTTGAATAAGATCAAAATTCCTAGCTACTTTATCTCGGCCAAAGAAGACCATATTGCTTTGTGGCAAGGGACTTACCGTGGAGCATTGAACACGGGTGGCAACAAAACGTTTGTTCTGGGTGAGTCGGGTCATATCGCAGGTATTGTTAACCATCCAGAGAAAAAGAAATACGGCTACTGGTTGAACGATAACCTAGACGACTCTGCGGATGAATGGCTAAACAACGCAAGCCATAATGAAGGGTCATGGTGGACACACTGGGATCAATGGTTACAAGGCTTTGAAGCTGACGAGAAAATCGAACCTTTCAATCAAGGTTCAGAGCTTCACCCTGTGATTGGTAAGGCACCGGGTAACTATGTAAAACAGGTGCTGCCGATTGTTGATAAGGAAGCTGTCGATAAAGAGAACGTCGATCCAGAAGCTTCAGAAAATCAAGCTTAACGTTTTGCCTCTTACTTAACAGTAGAAACAGCTTAACAGTAGAAATACGAAGCACCAGACAATAAAAAAGCCACTGAATTCAGTGGCTTTTTAGTGTCAACTCATCTCAAAAATAACTGGTATAAGTTGAAGCAATTTCGATTTCTAATCGATTTCTTTGTCTTTACCCATAGATAAAATCCAAAGAGATACGGCTGCAACACCTGCGAAGCCACCAAGAATGATAACTGGCATAGCGCTGTAACCTAGGATATGCCAAATTACGTTCTCTAAAGTACTCATTCAATAGCTCCTTATTGCCAGCCTTCAACACCGTGCATGTCTGGTAGTTTATGTGCGATACCTTTGTGGCAATCTACACACGTTTTTTCGCCAGAAGCCAGTGCTGTCGAGTGCTGTTTAGCACTACGTGGGCTTTGTTCAGAGAAATCCATGTAATCGAACTGGTGACAGTTACGACACTCAAGTGAATCGTTCTTTTTCAATCGAGCCCATTCGCGTTCCGCTAGGTGAGCACGACGTGCTTTGAACTTTTCTTCAGTATTGATGGTTTTCGCAATGAAGTGTGCATACAGCTCTTTCGATGCTTGAACCTTACGAACAATCTTATCTGTCCATTCATGAGGTACGTGACAGTCTGAACAGATAGCACGAACACCAGAGCGGTTAGAGTAGTGGATTGTTTCTTGGATTTCAGCAACGATAGGTGCGTGACAGCCAGAACAGAATTCTTCCGTGTTGGTTGCCTCCATACCCGTGTTGAATGCACCCCAGAACAGAAGACCACCAGAGAATCCCAAAAATAATACAACGCCTACCGCTGCTTTACTTGGGGTCGCTAGTCTTTTCCAAAACGCTTTAAGTAATTTTATCATGTATAGCCTCTCTTACATTCCGGCTACGATTAACGCAGTGAATCTACAGGTTTGAACTCGTTCTCAACCAATGGTTTAGCATTCGCTTGAGGAACGTGACACTGTAGACAGAAGTAACGACGAGGTGAAACGTCTGCTAGTACCGCATCTTCACGGTTCATGTAGTGCGTTACGCTCACTTTAGTTGCACCCATCTCTTTTGCGTTCTTCCAGCTGTGGCAAGAAAGACATTTGTTCGCGTTAAGAGATACTTCATAGCTACGAATTGTATGAGGAACCAGTGGTGGCTGGTATACATAGTCACTCTCGAGTACTTGGTCACGAGGGAACTTTTTAAAGTCATCTGCTGGTCGAGTTGTTTCTAGTTCACTCACACCACGTAGAGACTCTACGCCACCAATGCCGCCTGGGTTATCCAGCTCAGCTTCAGCTTGAACTGCACCAGCTAGCAAAAGACCAGCTGATAGTAGGGCAGTAATCAGTTTTTTCATGTTAATTTCTCCGCCTAAAGGCTAATTCTTTGAGAGGACTACTTTTTTCAAACTTTATAGAAAGCAGTAGCCCAATATTAAATACGTAAGAACTCGGTTCTAAGTTTCTAAAATACTAATGTGTCAGTAATTCAGACGCTTAAGCTACCTTAGTGATCTTAACTGGACACTTTTTGTAGTCCGTCTGTTTAGACAGAGGATCCGTTGCATCCAAGATCAGCTTGTTGATCAGAATTCTTGCATCAAAGAATGGTACGAATACCAAGCCTTGTGGTGGACGGTTACGGCCGCGAGTTTCAACACGAACACGAACTTCACCACGCTTGTTCTCAATAAGAACTTCGTCACCACGGCGAAGGCCGCGAGCTTTAGCATCAGCAGGGTGGATGTAACAAAGTGCATCCGGTACTGCTTTGTAAAGTTCTGGTACACGACGAGTCATAGTACCTGTATGCCAATGCTCAAGAACACGACCAGTACATAGCCACATATCGTATTCATCATTTGGCACTTCTGGTGGCGCTTCGTATGGAGCATTGATGATCAGTGCTTTGCCATCTGGCTTACCGTAGAAGTCCCAGTCAGAACCCTTCTTAGCGTATGGATCAGAACCTTCTTTAAAGCGCCATAGCGTTTCTTTACCGTCAACAACAGGCCAACGTAGGCCGCGTACTTTGTGGTAAGTGTCGTATGGTGCTAAATCGTGACCATGGCCGCGACCAAAGGTTGCGTATTCTTCGAATAGACCTTTTTGTACGTAGAAACCTTGAGCTTGTGCATCGTCGTTAAGCTCTTGAGCTTCAGACAGAGGGAAAGCATCAACATTACCGTTTTTGTAAAGCACGTCGTACATCGTTTTACCGCGGTACTCAGGCGCTTTAGCAAGAAGCTCTTCGCCCCAAACTTCTTCAACAGTGAAGCGTTTAGAGAACTCCATGATTTGCCATAGGTCAGACTTAGCTTCGCCTACAGTTTTAACTTGTTGGTACCATGCTTGTGTACGACGTTCTGCGTTACCGTAAGCACCTTCTTTCTCGATCCACATTGCTGTAGGAAGGATAAGGTCAGCTGCTTGAGCTGTTGCTGTTGGGTATGGGTCTGAACAAACAATGAAGTTGTCTGGGTTACGGTAACCTGGCAGACGTTCCGTGTTGATGTTTGGACCCGCTTGCATGTTGTTGTTACACATTACCCAGTACGCATTGATCTTACCGTCTTTAAGCATACGGTCTTGAACAACGGCGTGAGCACCTGGTTTAGCTGGGATAGTGCCTTCTGGAAGTTTCCAGATCTCTTCTGAAATCTTACGGTGTTTAGGGTTAGCAACAACCATATCCGCTGGAAGACGGTGAGAGAACGTACCTACTTCACGAGCTGTACCACACGCAGATGGTTGGCCAGTTAGTGAGAATGGGCTGTTACCTGGAGTAGAAATCTTACCTGTAAGAAGGTGGATGTTGTACACAAGGCTGTTCATCCAAACGCCACGAGTATGTTGGTTCATACCCATAGTCCAAAGTGACATTACTTTGATGTTTGGATCGGCATATTGCTTAGCAAGTTTGATCAGGTCATCTTGAGAGACACCTGACATTTCAGATGCTTTTTCAACGGTGTATTCAGCAACAGACGCTTTGTACTCTTCGAAAGTGATTGCAGTCATTGCACCTGAGTTAGGGTTTGCTGCGGCTTTCTGTAGAGGATCATCATCACGAAGACCGTAACCGATGTCTGTTGTTGCTTGCTTGAAGTTCGTGTGTTTGTTCACGAAATCCCAGTTAACCGCATCGTTTTGAATGATGTAGTTAGCAATGAAGTTAGCAATCGCTAGATCTGATTGAGGTTCGAAGATGTAACCCGTGTCTGCAAGCTCGAATGAACGGTGGTAGTAAGTAGACAGTACGTTTACTTTAACGTGTGGGTGGCTTAGACGACGGTCGGTAATACGAGTCCATAGTACTGGGTGCATTTCTGCCATGTTTGAACCCCACAGTACAAATGCGTCTGCGTGTTCAAAGTCATCGTAACAACCCATTGGCTCATCGATACCGAAGGTACGCATGAATGCACCTACCGCAGAAGCCATACAGTGACGAGCGTTTGGATCGATGTTGTTTGAACGGAAGCCTGCTTTCATCAGCTTAACGGCTGCGTAGCCTTCCATTACAGTCCACTGGCCTGAACCGAACATACCAACGCCTGTTGGACCGTTCTTCTTCAGAGCTGCTTTCCATTTCTCAGCCATTACGTCGAAAGCTTGGTCCCAAGATACTGGTGTAAAGTCACCATCTTTGTGGAACTCGCCGTCTTTCATACGAAGAAGAGGCTGTTCAAGACGGTCTTTGCCGTACATGATTTTTGAAAGGAAGTAGCCTTTAATACAGTTAAGGCCTTTGTTTACAGGTGCTTCTGGATCGCCTTGAGTTGCGACCACTTTACCATTTTGAGTACCTACTAGTACTGAACAACCCGTACCGCAAAAACGACAAGGCGCTTTATCCCACGTGATTTTTGTTTGATCTGAGCTAGCAATCAGGTTGGTTGCTGTTGCTGGTAGTGTTACGCCGGCAACGGCTGCCGCTGATGCAGCCGCGTTTGCTTTCACAAACGCACGTCTTGTCATTTTCATACTTCACCCTCAAGTTGAGAATTGTTGCTTCCAGTTTCTAAATCCGTTTCGTCGAGCTCAGTCTCGATTTGGTGATAAACCAAAGCTGTCCCTAAAACGTTCTTAATGTTATTTATTGCTTCGATGGTGTCCGTTACAAAACCTTGGTTTTCGGTTTCTAGGACCACGATGATTTTGCCTTCAGGGCTGTCCCCGTAGATCTCTGCATTATCAAACTTTTCGATTTCTGCTTTGATCTCGACCAGATGCTCTGGGCTCACATGCACGACTAAACTTGATATATGCACTTCATTTAGTGCCATAAATTGCTCTCGTTATTTTTGTTTTATGCATTACTCACAAGAATAGCTGAAGTAGGGCAAACTGCTACGCAGGCTCCACAACCGTTACACTCATTTAACTCGATTTTTGGTAGAGCAACACTGCCTGCTCTAAGTTGAAATTGAATGGCCATAGGTTCACACATGTCACCACAGCTTCGGCATTCAACATTTTGTTGCGCTAAACACTTATCAGAAATACGTGCTTTTGCTTGCCAAGGCTCTCCTTGCTTTGGCTTGAAAATAGGTTCAGGACAAACATCTGCACATTGATAGCAGAACGTACATTCATCGATAGAGAAATCGACAGTAGGAAATCCACCATCGCCTACAATGATTATCTTAGTCTCACAACTCTCGATGCATTTACCGCAGCGAGTGCAGTCATCTGCAAAGCTTTCTAGGTTGTTAATCCAAGGCAAACGAATCTGGCTTGAGTCAACTTTTCGTCTTGAAAATAGACGGCGTTTTGATAGATCTACCACTAGATACCTATGGATGTTGCTAAGATGTTGTAATTGTAGGTCATTATTCTATTAATATCTTGTAATTAGTCCTCACAAGTAGTGTAGTTTTAGAAACAATTGTATAAATACCCCCTAAGGGCTAATTAGGGGCATATATTGTCTTAGATCAATAAATTACAAAGCGAGTGATCACATATTGAATGGAGCTATGATTTTTGATGTGTGACAATACGATCTTGCTGGCTACTCACCTCTCACTAGGAAGACTCTTTTGCTTATAAAACCGGTTTCATCTGTCACTAGCACAATAGCAAAATCCTTGCTGTCTATATTGCTGCTGTCGGTTGCTACAACTGGCTTTGCTATCTTTACTTTGGCGTCGAGTTTGAATGATGCAGAAGCAGTAAACGTGGCAGGTTCGATGCGTATGCAGAGCTATCGTTTGGCGCATGATATTCAAATAGAATCAGTTGATTACAATTCGCACATTTATGAATTCGAAAAGTCTCTGTATTCGCCCTCAATGGCTGAACTCGTTAGTTGGGAAGTTCCGACAGACATCACAGAAGATTACTATTTAATTATTGGCCGTTGGCACGAGCTGAAACGTGTTTTGAATAGCGAAGATCGAAAGCACTATTTGGTGTTGGTTGAAAACTTCGTGAACGAGATAGACCACTTTGTTTTCAAGCTTCAAGAGTTTTCAGAATATAAGCTGATTAAATTAGCGTGGGCTGGTGGCGTAGGGCTAGGTGGTATTCTCGTCATATCTCTTTTTGTTGTTCACTTCGTACGTAAACAAGTTGTTAAACCTCTCCATGCGTTAGTTGGAGCAAGTCAGCGAATAAAGAACAGTGATTTCGAGGTTCAGTTGGAAGTCACGAACAGTAATGAACTCGGTATTTTGACCAAAACGTTTAACTCAATGGCCAAAGATTTGGGTGTGCTTTATCGAAACCTCGAAGATGTCGTTGATGCCAAAACGATTGAACTGCAAAACGCTAACCAATCATTACAAGCGCTTTACTATTCTTCTCAAGAACTCACGGTAACGCGGATTGCACCTGAAAACTTTCGGGCTATCTTGCAGCACTTAGTCAGCTTAGAAGGGATTGAGTCATTAAGATTAGAGATAGTTGATAATTCAGGTCGTTCATTGATTATGGATGAGGGCTATGACTCGAACCGTGATTATGAAAAATTCGAGATGAAGCTGGATGATAACGAACTCATTTTGGGTTACTTGTATTGCTCATATCATCATGGACACTCAACCAAGACGTTAATAGAGAGCTTTATTCAACTGTTATCGCGAGCAATCTATTACAATCGCGCGCAAAAGAAAGCTGAACAGCTTATTATTATGGAAGAGCGTGCGACAATTGCCCGTGAGCTGCATGATTCCCTTGCTCAGTCACTTTCGTATCTGAAAATCCAAGTGACCTTATTGAAGCGTGTGATTGGTAAATTACCAGAGCAAAAACATCGCGAACAATCAGAGCAGATTGCTTCAGAGATAGGTAACGGTTTGGCCGATGCTTATACTCAGTTAAGAGAGTTGCTCACTACATTTAGGTTATCCATTAAAGAGGGTAACTTCGGAGATGCTTTGAGCACCATGCTTGAGCAACTCAGTGAAAGAACGGATGCCAAGATTAACTTAACCAATAATCTGTCATCTATTGAGCTTGATGCACACAGCCAAGTTCACTTGCTTCAATTGATTCGTGAAGCAACAATAAACGCAATAAAACACGCCAATGCCGACTTGATAGATGTATGCTGTATCGATGAAGATGGTGAAGTATTAGTCGTGATCAAAGATAATGGAGATGGCTTTGACCCTGGTAGTTCGAGAATGAACCACTACGGGATGAGCATTATGCAGGAGCGTGCGGCAAGACTGAATGGCGACTTAACGATTGAAGCGGCTCAAGGTGAAGGCTGTACAGTCATATTGAAATATAAAAGTTTGAAGGAAGTTAAAGTTGACGATTTGTAAAGTAATGCTGGTTGATGATCATCCATTGATGCGCCGAGGTATAAGCCAATTACTAAGCTTTGAAGATGAATTCGAAGTGATTGCAGAAGCAAGCAATGGCACTGAAGCGGTCGCCCTTGCTCACGAAGAAGAACCTGATTTGATCCTTTTGGATCTTAATATGAAAGGGATGTCTGGATTAGATACCCTAAAAGCACTTCGTACCGACGGTTCAAGCGCTAACATTGTTATTTTAACCGTATCGGATAGCCCTGCAGATATCGAAGCTATCGTAAAAGCGGGCGCTGATGGCTACTTGTTGAAAGACACCGAACCCGATGAACTCATCGAATTGCTTAAGCAAGCACACGGCGGCGATAAAGCCTACAGCAGTGTCGTTTCTCGTTACCTAAACGACGCTGACAGTCGTAATGACATTTTTGACCAACTGACGGAACGTGAAACTCAGATCCTTCAAGAAGTTGCGAAAGGGTACCGTAATAAGCAAATTGCTGATCATCTGTTTATCTCTGAATCGACAGTTAAGGTACATATGAAAAGCTTGCTGAAGAAGCTGCAAGTCCCTTCACGTACAGCAGCAACGGTTCTGTATCTAGAACGCTACGGTGAAATGAAGTAGGGCTTGTTCCTTTGAAATAAAACTATTTCAAGCCGTACTGCTCGTTTCAAATGATATTGAACATGCGACATTAAAAAAGGCGCTGAACTTATTAAGTTCAGCGCCTTTTTGTTAGGGCATTTTATATCTCAATTATCATGTCTGTTTCACTGAGAATTAAGCTGCCATTGGTACTAGAACAAGCGTACCGAAGATAACCGTGATAAGACCACAGATTACCGGTACAGAAGTACGTTTTACGACTTCAAATGGGCTGATTTTACCCATACCAGAAGTCGCTACGATTACACCAGATACTGGTGAAATTGTACGACCTAGGTTCGATGCTTGAAGCATTGGGATGATTAGGAACGCTGGGTTCAAGCCCATTTTCGCTGCCAGTGAAGGAGCAAGTTCTACGAATGCATAGAATGGCGCGTTACCAGAACCTGTCGCGATAGCAGCAGCAACCGTTAGACCTGTCAGGATAAGCATTAACGCGATACCGCCTGCGCCTGCCGATTCAGCAAGACCGATTAGGTTATCAATCGCACCGATAGACATTAGGCCTTGAGCAAATACGCCCGCCGCAACCAACAGCATTACCACGCCTTTGAATGCTTCTGCCATGCCTTGGTAGCAAGAGTCTAGATCTTCTAGCGTCTTTTCGCCGTCGAACTTCTTCACAACGTAATCGATGATAGCGCCCACGAAGATAGAGCCCACTACGATGGTATAGATATCAAGTGAAAGGCCCGGAATTGTACGGCCGTTAAATAGGAATACACCGATGATAGGTAGGAACGGCAGTGCAGCGTAGAAAGCGGGAGCCGTCGTTTCAATGTCAGAAACGTCTACTTTTTCCATTGGTGTGTTTTCTTTCTTATCCAGATACTTGTTCCAGAAGAAAGCGGCTGCAGCCATCACGATGATTGCACAAATAGAAACAGGAAGTACTGTTTGAACGGCAAATACATCAAGAGACATTCCTGATTTTTCAGCTGCAATAACCACATCACCAGATGTTGGTGAAAGAATGATTGCTGCAGGAGATGCACAAACTGCAACTGCTGCTGGGCGAGAAATACCCATTGCCGTCATCATCGGGAATAGGGTCGCCATCAATAGAACTCCAAGGCCTGTTGCAGAACTTACTGCTAGAGACATTAGACACGCTACGATGTAAGCCGCAACAAGAAGTACATAAGGTGACTTGATCGCTGCAAGTGGTTTAGAAAATTGCTTTACTACCACGTTGTTCGCGCCGATGTGAGTCATGTATGAAGCGAAACCACACAGAAGCATGATTTGCATACCTAGGCCGCCCCCGCGGTATTGAAGCATGTACTTAACGAATTCTAGTGAGTCGGTAACCATGTTACCTGTTGAAGCTACCTTAGCTGGTAAAACTGTGTGACCAATAAGGCCAGTAATAAGAAGTAGGGCAAGGCCAGCAGTTAATAATACCCCCGCTGCTTTATAGCCTTTCACAATAAAGTAACCAACAGCGATGGTAATCACTAATCCGATCAAGAGCTCTAACATAGAAATCTCCACAAAGTTTAAAAAATATAAGAAAGTGTTTCAGAATATGACAATGAATGTACAGAAAACTGCACTGTGGCACGAGGCATAGTTGAGGTTGATATGATCTAAGACAAACATTTTTTACGATGTTAATTGTGGTTGTAAATCATGCATAACTACTGTTGTTTAGATGTTAATAAACAAATTATATCGTTCGCTAGAATATAGCTTGGATCACTTTCGTTGTGCGAGGTTGCATATCAAGGGTTTGATTTATAAATTTATGATTTTTCAAGCTTAGTGGAGTAAATCAAAGAGAAAGGGCTGTTTCTTACATTCAAGGAAGGTGCTTTTACCTTAGAGAAGAGTGTTTTTACATCTGAGAGGATTTCTTCCATCGAAGGGACAAGATCTGACGCCTACTTGATGATGAAAAAAGTAAACGTCAGAGGTTAGTAGCACAGTCGTTACTAATATCAGTTTGTTAGTGAACAGTACGATTAGTTGATGTTTAGTTCAGGGTCTGCATTCGAATACGTTGGCAGCTCGCCACATATTACCTTTTTACAAAAATGAATCATGCCACGCTGAGTAACGAGTAAGAGTTCTTCATCATTTAATGGAATATAGGTCATAGCATCCGAAGAGAGCACGGCACCTTCGCTGATCATCACTTTCTCGTAGAACGTAAGTTCTCTATTTGGAATGATCTGCTCGTGTTGAGTCTCATCTAACGAAATATCGTGTTGGGTGACAACGTAAGTACCTGACGATGTAAAGCCAGCTTCTTTGGTCGAAACATATAACAGTTCATAGCTATTATTTTTCTTAAACTCAATATCCACAGAAGCTTGATTGTAAATTATTTTCTCTGGCGGATTGACCACCGATGCTGTGTTGGCTAAATAATGGCCTTTAAGGTGAGTTTGAGGAATAAAGGTTGTGAGCCAGCCGACTAAAACACCCAATAGTACGACGACAACAAATATCTTTTTTTCTTTATTCACAAGTAACTCCTTTAAATTCGCTAGGGAAGCTCAAAGATTTTCCTGAATTATCGATGATGATTTTGCGACCCTTATATTCATAAAGAGTAACGTTGTAGAGCTCTTTAAAAGTGAACTCGTCGGTTGCTATTTTACAAGAGATAAAGTGTTGGCCAGCGAGCTCTTCACCTAAGTTGTTTCTATCTAAATAAGAAAACAGGTAATGGGATAAGCCAGCGGTTACTACAAATAAAGCAATCAGCGCTAATGCTTTGTTTGCCTTCTTTGTTGGGGCTGCTTGTTCTGTCGTTGTGCTGTCTTGTACTGAGGCCTCTGTCGGTTGTTCTACTTCGGGTTTTGGCTGCGCTTGCATCTTGCGTAATGCGCGCTCTTTGTCTTGTGTTACTTGCCCTGCAAATCGGTACCCTTTACCGCGTTCAGTGACAATAATCATCCCACTCTTATCTTCTAACGCTTTTCGGCAGATAGAGATCGTTTGCATTAAGCTGCCATCTTCAACGTAGATACCTTTCGACACCCACACCTGTTCTATCAGAACTTGGCGAGTGATCACTTCGTTAGGCCTAGAGATAAAAAACTTAAGTAGCTCTGATTCATTAGAACCTATTGGGTATGTACGACCTGTCTTAAAGTGGTGGATTTCACTCTCTTCTAAATTGACCTGTATATCATCATTGATAATAAATTCAGCAGACATCTGGGTTCTCATTGTTATAAGCGTTCTAACCTAAATATAACAAATATCACTACAAATATAAACTTACTGATTTCACCGTCTTTGATGTTTAAGTGTCTGACCTAAATGATTTTATTTACCTGATTAGATTTCCTTATAAACCTTTTTTAGGTTGTTTAATGCGGTTTCAGGTGCTTGGTGTTAGTAGCTATTGGATCATTAACTGGTGACGCTGATTTAGTGGGTGTGGGTAAAGTGCTCAAATTTCTTACGTAGTTCTATCAACGTGTCATTCCATCTTTGTGTTGCCTTGCTCTCTGCGAATAAAAGTCGACCTTACTTCCGACTCAACCGGCAACTCAAATAACGATAAAACGCATGACCACACCAGTTAAATGCGAAAGCTACGAAGGAGCTGTTTTGAAAGAATTCAATAAGCCATATTTATGTGGACTAATTACGCTTGCCTTACTCGGCTGTCAGTCTGAAGACTCGACTCAAGATGCCGTTTCCGTTTTGGTTCCTTACAACATTAATGAACTACCAAAACCGAACGATGGCTATGGGTATGACGATGACGGAACCATTACCGGAGTCGGTGAAGACGTCGCAATAATGTCATCGACTAACGATGTCTACTATCAAGATTACAATAATTCATACGCAGCCCTAGACGGCTGGGGACTTTGTGCGGAACCGATTTTAATTCCTCTACAAAGTGTTAATTCAGATAAACGTTATCCACTCAATAACGAAACCTTAGCTGGGCATGTTGTATTAATTGATGAAATAACAGGCGATGAAGTTGATACTCGAATATCGGCCGATGGTTCAAATATCAAAATTCAATGTGAATCAGGGTTGTTTGAAAACAGGGTTTATTCAATTGTTGTTACTGATGGAGTCAAAACTGAATTTGGTGAGCCTTTAAAAGCCGATTCTAGCTTTGAGCAACTATTATATTCGGATACACAATTCGAGAGCGACAAAGAACAAGATCTTCATACACAAGTCATAAGCGCTATAAGCTCATATGAAGACATATATTCTGGAAAAGGTATTCCGGTCTATGCGGCACAGTTTAAGACTCAGAGCGCTTATTCTCAGCTTGATGCGATGAAATACAACCATGAGTCATTTGGGACTTCGTTTACTGGTCAATTAAATCCGATTACAGAAAGAAAGAAGGATTACGACTGGTATACCAAGCAACTTAAAATCCCATCTTATTTACCTTTTACTAAAGCGAGAGAGTCAGAGTGTATTATTGATGAATTTGAGCCGAAGGATAATTGTCCGCCACTTTACGAGTGGATTACAAATACCGATGATAGTTTTCCTACGGAAAGAGATCCAACTCCGAAGGTAACCGAAGAGTTAGATATAACTGCAGATATCTATGTCCCTGATGGCTGGGATAAAAGAAGTCAGCTACCTACAGCAATCTTTATTCACGGTGTGACAGCGGAGCGCGGTACTGCTTCTTTAATGGCTGCGGAATATACAAAAAAAGGGTATGCCGTTGTTGCGATTGACATGCCGTACCACGGAGAGCGAATGCGTTATGACTCAAGCCCGGAACATGTGGAAATCTCCGCTAGAGCAAACAAAGCGTTCTTCATCAATGTAGATTCGCCTTTAGCACTGCGCTCTAACCTTCAACAATCTGTGTCCGATTTTTTAGGCCTTCGTTATGCATTAAGTCAGGAAGCTTGGGTGAAAAAAGATGATATTCACTTAATTGGGCAATCATTGGGCGGCATCATGTCGGTGATGGTCAGTGAATTTAGTCAAGTAAGTTCTGATTTTCATGCAAACTCTGAATTTGAATTTAACACGGTGAACTTTGTTGTTCCGGGACAGGGACTAACGAATTTGGTTTTGTCTTCTCAAACCTTAGGCCCTGAAATGTCTGAAGGTGTTAAGAAGTCTCCAGATGTTCAGAGAGGTATTGCTGAAACTGTCATACCCGATATATGTACAGCAGAAGCGACGAATCAAGAATGTATTGAAGCACTTAGAGAGTTCGTAGCACTTTCAACAGATAATGCGCTGCTTGTGAGTCAGTTAGAGAATGACATTTTTGATTTAGTTGTAACCGATCTTAAACAAGGTGTTCAAGCAACGATTGATAGTGCCGATCCTGCCAGTTTCATATCCCGTCAAGTTAAGGCTGAGCAACGGACTCTTTTGTTAGCTGCCGTTGGAGACTGCGGAGAAACCTGTGATGTAGGTGTTGATTACATTCCAGATAGCGTTATTCCAAACACTGCCCCAGACAATATTCGCACTGGTACCGAGCCACTAATTACTGCTCTTGGTTTAGATCCAATTACAGGCACATCAGAAAATACAAATCAAAAGCGCGGCGCCATAAGGACTACAACTGGGGGGCACGGTACTTACTTGTTCCCGTATGAAGGTCCTGTTGATGAAAACGGATTACCGGGTATGCCGGGAGAACATATGTCTGACGTACGTGAAGCTGTTGACACTCAGCAAGTTGCTGTTGCTTCAATGGTAATGAGTGACGGCTCAGTCGTAGTTATAAACAACGAAGATCATATCGAAACTGAGGTGCCTCAAGATGAAGAATAAACTTTTATTGGGCACTGCAGCTGCTCTGATCCCTTGTTTAACTAATGCAGCTGGTTTTCAACTTAACGCGCAGTCAGCAACAGGTTTAGGTCGTGCATTCGCAGGTGACGCGGTAATGGCAGATAGCGCAGCGGTTGTTGCTAAGAACAGTGCTGCGATGGCTTACATCGAACAACCTATGTTGTCGGTAGGCGCTATCTATATCGATAGTGGGATTGATGTATCGAATATCAGTTACACACCTTTGATAGGTGATACGACATCAATCAGTGACCAAGAACTCAGCGCGGGTACGCTAGTACCGAATATCCACTACGTGCATCCAATTCAAGGTTCCAAATTTACCTTGGGCGCAACCATCCATTCCAATTTCGGTACGGATGTTGAGTTTGATGATTCGTTTGAAGCGGATGAGTTTGGAGGAAAAACAGCGCTCTCAAGTATCAACGTTGGTTTTGCTGTTGCTTATGAGTTGTCTGAAAAAATCAACTTAGGCGCGGGTATTGATGTTATCTACGGTGAAGGTGAAATTCACCGTAAGAATCTACTCGATGTTGATGCCGATGGCTTTGGTTTAGGTGCCAATGTAGGTGCAACGTATCAAGTAAATGAGCGCAATAAATTTGGTATCACTTACCGTTATAGCCCGGATATCGAAGTGGAAGGTGACATAACGAAAGGCGGAGTTGCGGCTGACAAAATGAATGTTCCGTTGCCAGACACATTAGAGTTTTCTGGGTGGCACCAACTCAACGAACAGTGGGCTTTCCACTACAGTCTGCAATGGGTGAATTGGTCTGAATTTGACTCGTTAACGTCTGATTCTTATGACGATTCCATTAAAGATTACCAATGGAAAGACGCGGGACACGTTTCGGTTGGCGGCACTTACACCATGTCAAAAGACATCATTCTGCGAGCGGGCTACATGTATGACATCTCTCCAACCGATGAACTGACGTCTTTATCTATTCCCGATGTCAATCGTCACTGGGTAACCGTGGGTGGTACGTATCACCTGACTCCAGCGAGTTCTGTCTATCTAGGTGTTGGATTCATCATTGGTGAATCGCAACACGTTGATGAGAGCTTAACAACCATTCCGGGAAGCCAATCCAATATATCTGCTGATGTCACCGCCGATGCTTTGCTCGTTGGTGTTCAATATCAGCATCGTTTTTAGCGAGTAGTCATAAACCCTAATTATTCATTTTCGTTCTTGGTTTAGCCAAGTAAAAACATCGTAAGGCTCATTAGCAATATTGAGCCCTATTCCGAACTTATGGCTGTTGTTAGCATTGATATAAATAGCTGGATGCTTATTTAGCTAACAACGGCTGCACAGAAAAACGCTTCAAATCAGATGATTGTGGCGACTTATGGTTATTGAACATGAAATTTAAAAAGCTTAGTAAAACCATTGCTTTGGCTCTATTCGCCTTAAATACAACACCGACGCTAGCACAAGACTCACCATTGGTGCCCGTCACGGTCGAAAAAGCGCATACACAGGCTTTTACCTCATCAATTCGAGAAGTAGGCAAAATTAGGGCGACAGACTCTGCAGCGCTTACTTTCAGTGCTTCCGACAAAATACTTACGATTCATTTCAAAGATGGCGATTCCGTTAAGAAAGGTGAATTGATCGCTCAGCTCGATAACACCAAAGCTAAAGCCGATCTTGATAAAGCAAGAAGCTCACTCGCACTAGCGAAATCGAAGTTGAAACGTGTGCGAGAGTTACTAAAGAAGCAACCTGACTCCATGTCTCAACAAGACGTAGAAGAGCTAAAAGAGCAAGCCAATCTAGCGGCGGCCGATTTCCGTCAGAAAGAAGCACTGATGAACGATTACCTGTTGGTTGCGCCATTTGACGGGCAGCTTACTAATTTCAGCCATTCGGTCGGAAGTAAAATAGACAGTTCGACGGCATTGGTTAGCTTGATCAAGCTTGATCCTGTTGAAGTGCAATATGCGATTGGCCAGTCTGACTTGGGTAATGCAAAGCTCGGTCAGAGTGTCTTGATTCAAGTGGACGCATTCCCCGAGGAGTCGTTCGAAGGTGTGGTTGATTATATCGCGCCGGCCGTTGACGAAAGTTCTGGTCGTGTTGAGGTTCATGCTCATGTCACCAACCCTAAGCATCGTTTAGTTCCGGGTATGTTTGCCAAGTTGAGCCAAATGACCAGCGAAGATTCAATGCAAATGGTTGTGTCTCAAAACTCGGTGCAAGCAAAAGACACTAAGCGCTTTGTATGGGTGGTGAACGGTAACAACATCGAACAACGAATCGTTGAGTTAGGTGTAAATACTAATGATGGTTATGTGGTGGTCGAGAAGGGACTTGAGCTAGGAGAAAGCGTTGTTGCGACAGGACAACAGAATCTCAAAGTTGAATCTCTGGTTAAGGTGATGAATCCAAATGCAGAGGTGAAAACCGTTAAGTCAGTCCAAGAACAGCACCCAATCGAGCCTTCTGTCGATTGGACAAAGCAATCACCAAAAGTGAAAGCTGAACTGCTTGAAGAAGCGAGTACAGAACTCCCAAAAACGAACGGCGTGACGGCAGAACAAGTCGAAATCGAACCATCAAAGGATTCAAAAAATACCGTAAATTCAGGCAAGGAAGCGACGACCGAGGAGAACGTGAATGAAGCTTCCTGAGATTTGTATTAAGCACCCTGTTTTTGCATCCGTCCTGAGTATCGCTATTGTGTTACTTGGTCTGCTGTCATTTCAGAAATTATCGATTCAGTATTTCCCTGATCACAAAACACCTTCTGCAACGGTAACGGCTGCGATTAATGGTGCGAGTGCTGAGTTCATGTCACGTAACGTGGCAGACAAACTGATCACTGCGGCGACTGGTCTTGATAGCGTGAAAACGATGACCACCGACTGTCAGGAAGGAACGTGCAATCTTAAAATCATCTTTGAAGACGACATTGATGAAGTCGAATACACGAGCCTGATGAACAACCTACGCAGCAGTGTCGAAGCGATTGGTGATTTCCCGCCGAGTATGACGGACAAGCCGACGGTCACAGATGACTCTTCTGACACCAGTATGCCGAGTAATATCATTACTTTTGTGAACACTGGCAAGATGTCTAAGCAAGATATGTACGATTACATCAGCCAACAAGTCGTGCCGCAGTTTAAGCATATTCAAGGTGTCGGTGGTATTTGGGGCCCGTACGGCGGCAGTGAAAAGGCGGTGCGTGTTTGGCTACAACCCGATCGCATGATGGCGCTTAACATGAGCGCGTCAGACGTGGTGAACACATTAAGCTCATACAACGCGACGTTTACAGCAGGTACCATCAAAGGTCAGGTACGAGACTTCTCAATTAACCCAGTCAACCAAGTGACCAGCGTCGATGATGTTCGAGACTTGGTGGTTCGTGTCGATAATGGCAAGATCATTCGTATAGGCGATATTGCCGAAGTCAAAATGGGTGAAGAAAGCCTAACACCAAGTATTCTTCGTGTAGACGACAACCTAGCGATGTCGATTCAGGTACTGCCACTGAAAAGTGAAAACCCAGTCACCGTCGCCAATAAAGTGAAGAAGCAAATCGACTTGATTCAACCTCAGTTGCCAGAAGGCATTGAGATGAAGATGGTTTACAACCAAGCAGATTTCATTAAAACCGCGATTGATGAAGGCTTCATGACTTTAGTTGAAGCGATTGTTCTTGTTTCTGCTGTTGTCGTTCTTTTCCTAGGCTCCGTTCGTGTGGCTTCGATTCCGATCATTACCATTCCAGTGTGCGTGATAGGTGTGTTTGCGGTGATGCACTTGCTTGGTTTTAGCATCAACGTACTGACTATTTTGGCGATCATTCTTGCGATTGGTTTGGTAGTCGATGATGCGATTGTTGTGGCTGAAAACTGCTACCGACATATCGAAGAGGGTGAAACTCCGTTTAATGCGGCAATCAAAGGGTGTCGAGAGATCGTATTCCCAGTGATTGCGATGACGCTTACCTTAGCTGTTGTGTATTTGCCAATTGGCCTAATGGCAGGCTTAACCGCCGACCTGTTTAGACAATTTGCTTTCACGCTTGCGGCAGCGGTGATCATCTCTGGTTTTGTGGCGTTAACGCTCTCACCCATGATGAGCGCTTATTTGATGAAGCCTGTTTCAACACCAGCAAAGTGGTACCAAAAGGTCGATGCTAAACTGAATGTCCTTTCTGATGTGTACACCAAAGAGCTAGGCAAATGGTTTGAGCGTAAAGCTCTGATGAGCGGTATCGCTTTGATGCTGATTGCACTGTCTGCTTTGGCTGTTTGGAAGATGCCTCAAGTGCTGCTTCCAACGGAAGATACTGGCTTTGTTGAGGTCACTTCAACGCCTCCTACAGGAGTGGGGCGTCAGTATCATCTCGACAATAATGAACAACTCAACAGCGTGTTCAAAGGTGATGACTCGGTGGAAGCGAACTTGTCTTACATTGAAGGCACTCCGACCAACCACGTTCTATTAAAACCATGGGGAGAGCGCGACCAATCTGCCGATGAGTTGGTGAATGAGTTTATTGCCAAAGCGCAAAGTTCAGTCTCTGCTTATGGTATGTCTTTCAAGGTTCGCTCTGCTGATAACTTGAACATTGCTACTAACATGATCCTTGAGTTAACGACGGTTAACCGTGATACCACCGTATTATCGGAAACGGCGAACGAGGTGGTGGAAGCGCTAGAGAAATACGAAGGCGTGACCAACATTAAAAACTCAATGTTGCGTGACCAATTGCGTTATGACTTGTCGATTGACCGCAATGCGATTGTATTGTCTGGCGTGGATTACAGTAATGTCACCAATGCGCTATCGACTTTCTTAGGTTCAGTGAAAGCGGCCGATTTACAAGCGGATGATGGCTATACATACCCGATCCAAGTTCAAGTAAACCTGAGTGATCTTGGTGATTTCAAGGTGCTTGATAAGCTGTATGTGGATTCACAGTCGGGTCAAAGGCTTCCTTTATCTCAGTTTGTATCGATTAAACAAGTGACATCAGAATCGAACTTCAAGACATTCATGGGTAAAGACAGCGCTGAGATTACCGCAGATTTAATGCCTGGATATACGGCTAGCGATGTGAAAGCTTATATTGATGACACCGTTCCAAGTCTATTGAAACCAGCGCAGAGCTACGAATTCAACGGAATTGTAAAAGATCTCGTTGATTCAACCGCCGGTGCACAGGTGCTGTTTGTATTGGCGTTAATTTTCATCTTCCTGATTTTGGCAGCGCAGTTTGAAAGTTTTGTCGACCCAATGATCATCTTGCTAACGGTTCCGTTGTGTATCGTGGGTGCGATTCTGACGTTATCGATATTTGGACAAAGCCTCAATATCTATTCGAAAATTGGTTTGCTGACTTTGGTTGGCTTAGTGACTAAACACGGTATCTTGCTGGTGGAGTTTGCGAACGAGAAACGTAAGTCTGGTGCTAGTGCTCAGGAAGCGGCGATCAGCAGTGCACGTTCAAGATTACGTCCTATCTTGATGACGTCACTAACGATGATTCTAGGTTCATTGCCGCTAGCGCTGGCTGATGGTCCGGGTTCATTAGGTCGTATTAATATTGGATTAGTACTGGTCGGTGGCTTGTCTGTCGGAACTTTCTTCTCATTGTTCTTAGTGCCAGTCGCGTATGTCGGTATGGCGAACTTAAAGCAAATGGATGTATTGACTCGATTGAGAGCCAAACCAGCCTAATCTATCTAATCGGTTTACAGTTCACGTAATCGAAGAAACGAAAAAGCGCCTACCATTATTCATGGTGGGCGCTTTGTTATTTACTGTATTAGTCGCCTGAACAAGCTAACTGAATCGAACCGATAAAAACGGTGCGAAATTATCTAGAACGGAGCAAAGTTATCTGGCACAACCGTTGGTACCGTCCAACGCTGATGAGCGTCTATCGGTTCCAATGCCGAGTTATGTTGTGGGATCTGTCCACGGTCACCGTACAACCACAACACGAAGTTAGAACGCTCACCACTGGTAATTGGCAATGCCGCGTGTGCTACGTTTCCTCGGTGGATTATTGCCATTCCGGGGGTAAACGTCGCCTCATTCATTTTACCCGTTATAGGGTCATAAAAGTTGAGTGCAGAGCCTGAAAACGCTTCATCGGGTAAATTCAGATTGATATTGAGCGTGACAGACGATGCATCAGTATGAAGGCGCAAAGAGGTGTCTTTGTTCGCTTGATACTGAATTGAGAATCCAAAAGTTTGCGAATCGTAGCCCATGATTTCTGGGAACAACAAACGCGCAATTGGACGCATGTAACTGTCGAGCAGATCACGATAAAACGCTTGGAAACTCGGCGCGGCTAAATAGCCTTCAGAGCGGCTGTCCAGCATCGCACCACCTTGGTTGAGCACTATGCCGTAAGGCGGGCGCAACGGGATTTGAGCCTTAGATACTTCTTCTAAGTAATCGCGCAGTCCGGCCAAACGCTCCGGGTCAAAGAACTGGAATTTAAACACACCAGGTGAGACCTCTTCGAGCAAGTCTTGCACTGCAATTTCTTTCGTTGGATCTTGCCACGCCTCTCTAACGGCTTCACGCAGACGAGCGTCTAATATTGAATCATCGAAATTTAGCTGGCTGCCTTCGGCACTCACTTCCCACTCTTTCCAAGCTTCACTGAACAGGCTTTTATTGTTGTCCCAAAACTGTTGCACAGAAGGAGTTCGTTGAAGCATCGCTTCGCGTGTTGGTAAATCGATGGCGCGTGCACGCTCTAGTTGATTAGATAACATAATGTATTCGCTCCTTTTGTTTGCTTGAGCCCAATCTATTACACCAAGGTTTGTAGATAAACAGGGCGTTACGCAAAACAGAATTAACGTTTTCTATATAATCAGTGTAAAGGATGGGTTACTTTAAGAAGCTGTCAGTCCTTGATTAGACGTGGTCATTTTAACAATGAACGCAAGGTTTGCTTAGCTAGTTGCGATGTCGTGGGTGTATCAGTGATAAAACAGCGTATGGATGAGATACCCACACGCCGTTTTCAAGTATCAGTAGTGATTTTAGACACAACTGATGGGGTGACATTCTATCTATGATCAATATTGATCTTCGAAAAGCTAACCGAGAATACTTGACCAGCAAACTCTCTTGAAGGCTTTATTTGGGCGTAAAGACCGGCTTTAAAGTAGTACTCTTCCTTTAACCATGCTTTTGACAACGTAACCTTGTTACCATCACGATCTTCTGTTTCGATGCCCCAAGGTAAGAAGCGCTCTGATAATTCGTCATTAATGAGTGTTGAAAGGTAAATACCTTGCTCATCGAGGCGAATCGTGTAATCCCAATCCAGGTTTGCAGGTGCGACTCCTAGGTTGACACTGAATGGCTGACAGTCGCTACACATTTTGTTTCCTGGTAGAAATGAATCGTTCAGAACAACACGTACCGGCTTATTTTCACCATCCCACTGCAATTTCACTAGCGCTTGTTTAATGTCTTTACCATGAATTTGGCCGAGAACGACTTTTGGGTCACTGCCTGTCACGTCTTTATTCGGGAACTGATCAACGCTCACTGTCGCTTTAAGTTCATGTGTCCCTGTTACCGCCCAGTTTTGGTCTTTAGTGCTGCATCGATTTTCGGTATTGAACTTATACAATTCACGAAGTTCCGAACGAGCGTATTTTGTGTTTGCTGTAGTTGAAACTTGACCACCAAGATCAACGGTGAATTTTAGACGTTCTTCGCCATTAACAGACTCACGAGAGAACCAAGGAAGATGAGTGTCGTTGGTTAAGTACTCTTTACCATTACATTCTTGGGGAATGAGCTCGGCTGCGCTGCTACGGCCATTGTTGTAGTAATCGTCACCACTGACTGGAAGGGTGATTTTCCATTGCTCGATGTTCCAATTGCAATCTGTGCATGTTTTAAGCTCTGCTTGTTCGCTTTTAGCATTAGCTTCACAGCCTGTGAGTAATAAACCGCTAGAAATAAGTGCAGCAATCTTGAAGTATTTTAAAGTGTGTTGATATTTGAACATAAAAAGTAATTTGTAATACAAAAGGTAGGCGAACTTTAACGATAAATTACGGGGTTTTCATTGGTCCAAGAGCGGTTTTACATATAACTGACAGAGCTCTGAGTTACCGATTCCAAAAACACATCTCAATACAATTTTTCTAAGTAATGGAAGTAGCCGTTGGATCAATGAGGTTATCTTTTACATACGGTCTAGTAATGATTCGCTGAACGAACATGCAAATCCTTTTGCATATTCGATGGGGGAAACTTTTCTTAGAAGTCGTAGTTTAGGTTCATTGAGCTGTAGATTTCGGCGTTGCTTTGGTCTGAAGCGACGGTTGTGTTGTAAATGTATTCGGTATCAAACGTTAGCGCTAAATTGCCCATCAGAATGTTCTTTAGGTAGCCCTTAAGGTTGTAGTTGGTGTTCTCTTCACCGTAAGCCATGTTAGCGGTTGCGCCCATAGAAAACGTTTCTGTGAGCGTTAGCGAGCCATCAACACTAGCATTAACGATCAGTTCATAGTTCTCTTTGTTGGGGAACTCTTCATCGGAGGATTGTCGTTTACTGATTCGATAACCCGGGCCCGCCGATCCTTGAAGCTTAATTCTTTCGGTATCGTAAAAGTGACGACCTAGTCCGGTAGCAGCGATGAACTGCTTACGATAGGTACCAAAGTGGTCGTGTTCAAAACGTGTTGTCGCAACCAAATAGGTGACTTCGTTTAAGTCATAGCTGATGCCATAGTTGGTGGTATAACGATTAGTACCATCTTCATCATTTTCAGCATCGGTATAGTAGGTGTCGAACTGAACTCGCTGTCCCCAGTTTTCTTTCTTGTAGCCAACGGATATTCCAGAGTTGATAGATAACGATGAACTGGTGTTTTGAGAGTAGATAAACCCCAGTTTGGTTAATGTAGTGAAGGGTGACTCGTCTTCTTGTTCCGATTCCGACTTTTCTACCAATATCGCTTCGTCTTGGAAGGCTTGCTCTTCTGTAAGCTCGGGTTGTTCTGTAAGCGTAGGTTCTTCAATTGGAGCGGCTTCTTCCTTCAGTACCGTTTCTTCAGCGAATACCTGCACAGACAGAACCATCGCAATTAGAGGTAACGGGTTGAAATTGCGTTTGTATAGATCTGTGTCTCTTACTTGGTGTGTTGATTCTGAAATAGCGTTTGTCGACATAATGGTTAGGTATATAAAGTGATTTAACACGACCAACCAAGGGTTAGTCGTGATGAGTAGTCAATGATTGAACCGTATGGTCGAGTGAGTTACGACGCGATAGGAAAAGGCGAGAAGATGGTTTTGATCGCAGAAAACCCGTTGCCTCTATGAGGGTTGAAATCTTCGATATGAACAAAGAATTCAAGGATCTCTGAGGGCTTGTCATCTTCAATCAATAAGAATTCCAGTAACCCTTTTTCGATATGACACGAAAGAATGGTTTCATTGGAATGGTCTGCTGAGATTTGTTCAACATTGATCACGACGCTTGTCTCGGGTAAGACATTGAAAGAGTCCTGCGCACATTTAAGAATACAGCTGCACACGTACTCTCGATATAAGGCGTTGCTTTCTGAAAGGGATAAGGTTTCTAACTTTACTTCGCCTTGGCACAGTACCTTTTTCTCTTTAGGAATCACGTTGTGCCTATTAACCTGAATGTTGATTTCTAACAGGTGACCATTCTTGAAGGTATTAAAGTTGTGGTTTATCAGCTTGGTGTCGACCACTGCCGCGTTCATTGGGTTCTGCTGAGCTTCAGAAAGAGCAGACAACTTTGATTCGCTATCGTTATTCAAAACGCCTTTCGACAATTGATTGCCTTTTGCCCAATAGCTGTAGTTCTGAACCCAATGTACAAATTCCGTTTTATATTGTTCGATGTCTTTCTCTGCTGCTTGCTCGACATTGTTTGTGAGGGTGTGAAACTTAGATTTGTTACCCAAAAGTATATCGAGCCAGTATGGCTTGTATTCATCAAGCGCTTTCATGGCTTTGACTTTATGATCGAAGCGAACCGTTGGCATTGCAGGCGCAGGTTCCATGGCAATCGACTCCCAATTTACTTTTGGTGTCGGAATGGTATGGACGGATTGGATTAAGTGCAGGTGCTGGTTGAACAAGGTCACTTCACTTACCGCGTCCTCAAGTTGTTTGGTATTCATCTACATTCCTGTCGACTGTTGTTCTTGTAATTTGGCGTTCATTTTATGGCCAAATGACGCTCGGAATATTTCAATGAATGTGAATGATCTTTCGTGAGGTTGTTTGATATTGGTTTAGGAATATTTGGAGTGGTAGCGCTGAGGTTTATCGTTTAGGGAATGAGGGCTTTCACAGAGGACGGGGGTCCTCTGTGTTAGTTATAGCAATACTTGATTGAGTATTATCTTTGGCGTTTTGCGACCAAAGTGAATCGGTAATCGTTAGATGTGAAGTAGTTTCGGCTGTATTCAAATACCGTGTTATTGGCGAGATAACCACGAGTTCGCTTTTCAATAATCGGTTGAGCAGGGTCGATATCCAACTGTTTAGCCACGTCTTCAGGTGGAAGAATCGGAACCAGTTCTTGCTCACTTCGATCAATCACCATGCCTTTGGTGTTTTCAATAAAGTCGTATTTTGATGTTTGCATCACTTGATAGGTAAGATCCGGGAATAGGGCAACTGGCAACCAAGTCTCTTCAACCGTGATTGGGTTGTTGTCTATGAAACGAACACGCTTTACGTAGAAAACCAATTCGCCTTCTTTGATATCTAGATGTTCAGACATCACCAAAGAGCAGGGTTTCATTTCAAAGGCCAAAACCTCACTGTGCGTGACCACATCCAAATGCGCCCACTTTTCTTGAAAGCTCGACTGTTTGTAGATGTCGTAATTGATCTTGTTCTCTTTCACATAAGTGCCGCTGCCTTGAACACTTTCAAGCTCATCATTTTCGATCAGTAGCTTGAGTGCTTGTCTTACGGTGACACGGCTGACAGAAAAGACTTCACGTAGCTGTGCTTCTGTTGGAAGTGCTTCTCCAACTTTATATTCACCAGAACTGATCTTTTCTCTTATTGCATCGGCGATTTGGCGATACATCGGGAGTCTTGCCATTTTTGCCTCATTTGTGCGCTAGGACAACTAGACTTTGATTAACAACCTGTACCTTAAATACGTAAATTTGCTCTATATAAGCCTTGCTTTAAAGGTTAGTGTGAGCATCGTATCGGTATTTTGTAGTACATATAATACAAATTAAACGATACATAACAAGCTTTCTTAAAGGATTTACCAATACGATTTAAATACAAATTAAATACAAATACGTATTGGTGAGATCGTGATCACGGATTAAATGTCTTGAAGTTGTATTATTCTTCTCGTCGACAGGGACGACTGTCGTACTAATCCGTGACTATGGGACAAAGGTTATGAAACTTACTACTCTAACGAATAAGTCGCTCGTGAATCTGCAAACTACGTTTAGCAGTCGAGAAGAAGCGATTTACGCACTTGCTGACCAACTGGATCAGCAAGGCAAACTGCATAACAAGCAAGAGTATCTTGATGCAGTATTTGCTCGTGAAGAGCAAGGCCCGACAGCGCTTGGTGAAGGCCTAGCTGTACCGCACGGCAAGACTGACGCGGTTAAAGAAGCTGGCTTCGCTGTAGCAACGCTTAAAGAAGACATGAAATGGAAAGGCTTGGATGAAGACGAAGATGTCAATCTTATCTTCCTAATTGCGATTCCAAATGCAGAAGCGGGTTCTACCCACATGCATCTGCTGACTGCACTGACAACTACATTGGTTGACGACGATGTTCGCGAAGCGGTACTAAAAGCGACAACGGCTGAAGAAATCTTTGCGCTTCTTGATGGCGACAATCAACAAGAAGAAAAACGAGACAACTTAGATACAAATGCGCCGACAATTGTATGTGTTACTGCTTGCCCTGCAGGTATTGCTCATACTTATATGGCGGCAGAATACCTAGAAAAAGCCGGCAAGAAGCTTGGCTACAAGGTTCATGTTGAAAAGCAGGGCGCAAACGGTATTGAAGATCGCTTAACTGCGGAACAACTTAACAATGCTGTGGCGTGTGTTTTTGCTGCTGAAGTTGCGATTAAAGAATCTGAGCGCTTTGATGGCATTCCTCGTGTTGAAACCCCAGTTGCAGAACCGATTAAGCACGGTGAACGCATTCTTAATGAAGCGATTGAAGAGTCGAAAAAAGGTAACGGTGCAGAACGTAAAGTGGCTACCGATGACAAACCGAAGAAACTGCCGTTGAAAACTGAGCTTAAACAAGCACTGCTTTCTGGTATTTCTTACGCGGTTCCTCTTATCGTTGCTGGTGGTACTGTTCTTGCGGTTGCTGTTCTTATCGCGCAAATTTTTGACCTGCAAGAGCTCTACGCAACAAAAGATTCTTGGCTATGGATGTATCGCAAACTAGGTGGCGGCCTACTGGGTACATTGATGGTGCCAGTACTGGCGGCTTACACAGCTTACTCATTAGCAGACAAACCCGCACTTGGTCCTGGTTTTGCCGCAGGTATTGCAGCAAACATCATAGGCTCTGGCTTCCTAGGCGGTGTTGTTGGTGGTTTGATTGCTGGTTACGTGATGCGTTGGGTAAAAGAGCATGTTCGCTTAGGCCCTGCGTTTAACGGCTTCCTCACTTTCTACCTTTACCCTGTGATCGGTACTTTGGTGGCAGGTAGCTTGATGCTGTTTGTTATCGGTAAACCTGTAGCGTTCCTAAACCAAGGTCTAACGGACTGGTTGAACGGTATGTCAGGCACCAATGCGCTGTTATTGGGTGCGATTCTTGGTCTGTTTGTATCATTCGACTTAGGTGGTCCGGTAAACAAAGCCGCTTACGCATTCTGTTTAGGTGCAATGGCGAACGGTGTTTATGGCCCTTACGCAATCTTTGGTTCAGTAAAAATGGTATCGGCGTTCACTGTAACGGCTTCAACCATGATCGCTCCACGCCTATTCAAGGACTTTGAGATTGAAACCGGTAAATCGACATGGCTACTTGGCCTTGCGGGTATTACCGAAGGTGCAATCCCAATGGCGATTGAAGATCCAATCCGTGTAATCGGCTCATTCCTACTAGGCTCTGTGGTTACAGGTGCAATGGTTGGTGCGGCAGGTATTGGTCTATCGACACCGGGTGCAGGTATCTTCTCTATCTTCTTGTTACACGATTCAGGTTTAGGCGCATTCTCTGCTGCTGCAATTTGGTTCGGTGCTGCGATTGTCGGCACAGTGATTTCAACTGTTACTCTTCTGATGTGGCGTGGTCACGCTGTAAAAAAGGGTAAGTTTGAAGCAAGTACTGCAACACAGAACTAACTGAATTTTGAGCTCACTTCTAGCTCGTAATTAAAAACACCATATAAAAAATAACGAACAACTTGGCTGTCCTAAATACCTGTGCTCCTAACGGTTTTATTCACACAGATTCTGGGCGTGGTTTTCTGCACCCTAAATTTAGTGGCAGCCAATTTTAACCCCTTGAAAAACTTTAATTTAGTCGTATTTGAGTTCGAATTTTAGATTTACTCGAAGCGACACATTTAGGTAAATGATTATGACTACATCACGCGTACATATTACTCCACACATGCACTGGGATCGTGAATGGTATTTCACAACAGAAGAGTCTCGCATTCTTCTTGTGAACAACATGGAAGAAATCATGAACCGTCTGGAGAGTGATCCAGAATACAAATACTACGTTCTAGATGGTCAAACCGCTGTTCTAGAAGACTACTTTGCGATCAAACCAGAGAACACAGAACGCGTAAAAGCATTGGTTGAAGCGGGCAAGCTTATTATTGGCCCTTGGTATTCTCAAACCGACACAATGCAAGTTTCTGGTGAGTCGATTGTACGTAACATGATGTATGGCATTCGCGACTGCATGAAATTTGGCGATGCAATGAAGATTGGTTACTTACCAGATTCATTCAGCATG
The DNA here is from genome assembly GCF_030297155.1 of Vibrio sp. FE10. Lineage (NCBI taxonomy): Bacteria > Pseudomonadati > Pseudomonadota > Gammaproteobacteria > Vibrionales > Vibrionaceae > Vibrio > Vibrio apostichopi. The sequence continues at coordinate 1,592,211 of NZ_AP028068.1, forward strand.
AGTTCTCAACTGCCGATGATCTACAACGGCTTTGACATCACGCGTGCAATGTTCTGGCGTGGTTGTTCAGAGCGTCATGGCACCAACAAAACAGAATTCTTATGGCAATCAAACGACGGCAGTGAAGTAACGGCACAAGTGCTTCCACTGGGTTACGCGATTGGTAAATACCTTCCGCAAGATGAAGAAGGCTTGCGTGCTCGTTTAGATAAGTACTTCCCAGTGCTAGAGAAACCATCGGTAACCAAAGACATCCTGCTGCCGAATGGTCACGATCAAATGCCGATTCAAAAAGACATCTTTGAAGTGATGGACAAGCTTCGCGAAATTTACCCAGATCGCGAATTCTCAATGAGTCGCTTTGAAGAAGTGTTCGAGAAAGTAGAAGCAGCACGTGATCAACTCGACACAATCAAAGGCGAATTCAACGACGGTAAATACATGCGTGTTCACCGTACGATCTCTTCGACGCGTATGGACATCAAACTGATCCACGCAGAAATTGAAAATAAGATTGTAAACATCTTAGAGCCTCTAGCATCTATCGCTTGGACATTAGGTTTCGAATACCACCACGGTTTGATTGAGAAAATGTGGAAAGAGAGCATGAAGAACCACGCTCATGACTCGATTGGTTGCTGCTGTTCAGACAAGGTTCACGCTGAAATCCTAAACCGTTACATCCTTGCGGACGATATGGCGACAAACCTGATTCATTTCTACAAGCGTAAGATTGTCGACCACATGCCGGATCGCGAAGGTTGCGACAAATTGGCGATGTTTAACCTTTCTCCGTACGAGCGTGAAGAAGTGGTGAACACAACCATTACTATCCGTGCTCAAGAATTCTCAATCTTTGATGAAAACGAAAACTCAGTTGAGTACTTCATCCAAGACAAGCGCCAAATTGATCCAGGTAAAGTAGACCGTCAAATCGTTCACTACGGTAACTACGACCCGTTCATGGAGTTTGATATTCAAATCAAACGCACTGTGCCAGCGATGGGCTTCACCACGTTACACATTCAAGGTAATGAGAAGGGCGCAGTAAAAGTTGCTGAGCAGAAGGACTACCTATTAGAAAACGAATACTACCGAATCAATGTAAACGACAACGGTACTCTGACTATTTTCGATATAGAGACAGAGCAAGTATTCGACCAAGTACTTCGTTTAGAAGACGGTTCTGATGACGGAGATGAGTACGATTACTCTCCATCTCGTCAAGAATGGTTGCTGTACTCTGATGAATTCCCGGTAGAAACATCGATTGACCACCAAGGCTTCCAATCGGTAGCGAACATCGCTTTCCGAATGAACGTGCCTGCAAACCTTGCAGAGCGTGAAGAACGCACGGGTCAAAATGGTTTTGTTGAAGCGCAATGCCAAGTGGTATTGAAACAAGGCTCTCGCCGCATCGAAGTCCGCATGGAACTAGACAACCAAGCCGACGACCACCGTGTTCGTGTATTAGTACCAACACCATTCGTCTCTGAAACTGTGGTTGCAGATAACCAGTTCGGTTGTATTACTCGACCAACTAACGATCCAGCAATGGCGGTTTGGGAAGAAGAGAAGTGGAAAGAAGCACCAGTTCCTGTGTATCAGTTAATGAACTTTGCAGCGCTAGAAAACGGCAAAGCGGGCATGGCTATTATGTCGAATGGCCTGCGTGAATTCGAGGTGATTGCATCTCAAGGTGACGGAAACAGAGATACCTTCGCACTGACACTATTCCGTGGTATCGGCGTGCTGGGTAAAGAAGAGCTATTGCTTCGTCCGGGTCGTCCATCAGGCATCAAGATCCCAACACCGGATTCACAAGTGCGTGGCAAGTTGGTATGTGAATTCACACTGTGTGGATTCTCTGGTAACCACATTGACGCGAACATCATGGCGCAAGCACGTGACAATGTCACTCAAATCGAATGCTACAACAAGATCCCTTACAACGCGATGAAGCTGAATGTGGGTGAGCAAAACCTACCAATGAGCTTCAGCTTGCTATCGAAGCTACAAGCAGGTGCGGTACTAAGCGTACTGAAAAAAGCTGAAGACGAAGATGCACTGATCATGCGTGTCTACAACCCAGCAGAAACGGGTTCAGTATCGGATTCAATCTCTTTCACTCAAGCGGTTTCAAGCTGGAAAGAGACAAGCATGGACGAGCGCGTTCGTGAAGGTGATGTAGCAATTGAAACCTTTGGTGACTTATCTTTTGGTGAATTAGCATCTTGCCAAGCAAAAACATTCCAAATCAAATTCTAATTTCAATCACCCGCTCACCTTGGTGGGCGGGAATGGTGAACGACAATGAAAATTGTAATTGCCCCCGATTCATTTAAAGAATCACTCGACGCCCATCAAGTTGCGTCTTGTATTGAGCGCGGATTTGCTGATGTTTTCCCTTATGCAGAGTTCGTTAAACTGCCTCTCGCTGATGGTGGTGAAGGTACGGTAGACGTGTTGCTAGAAGCACTCAATGGTAAAAAGCAACAGTTGCAAACGGTGGATCCAATCGGACGTGAATGCACGGCTTACTGGGCATCCTTAGAGCAGGCTGTTGATGGAAAAAAGGTAAAAACTGCCTTGTTAGAATTTGCTCAAGCGTCTGGCTTAGACCGATTAACGGTAGAAGAAAGATCACCTTTAACCGCATCTTCCTTTGGCACCGGGCTATTGATTAAAGATGCGTTAGATCAAGGCGTTGAACAAATCATTATCGGCTTGGGCGGTAGCGCAACCAACGATGCAGGTGCAGGCATTTTACAAGCGTTGGGAGGTAAGTTATTAGACAAGCAAGGCAACGAGTTATCTGGTGGCGGCGCCGAATTAAGTCAGCTAGCAAGCATCGATCTTGATGGGCTGCACGCGAGATGCAAAGAAGTCACGTTCGTGGTCGCTTGCGATGTGAATAATCCATTGTGTGGCGAAAGCGGAGCAAGTGCCGTGTTTGGTCCGCAAAAAGGCGCCTCACAAACTCACGTTCAACAACTTGATGCTGCCATTGGGCACTTTGCCGATATTGCTCAAGCGCACACAGGTGTTAATCATCGCGACAGCGCGGGCTTTGGTGCTGCTGGTGGCACACCTCTAGGGTTAAGCCTGGCATTCAATATCCAAATTAAAGCGGGTATTGAGATGGTACTCGACGCATTAGATGCGGATAAGGTGCTTGAAGGCGCTTCACTGGTCGTGACGGGGGAAGGGCAGATGGACAATCAAACTCTGCAAGGAAAAACACCTTTTGGCATCGCACAGCGAGCTCTTAAGCAGAACATTCCAACCATTGGCATTGCTGGCTCTTTGGGTAAAGACGTTGAAAAGCTTTATGACTCAATGTCTAGCTTATTTGGAACCGTACGTTCACCTCAGTCCTTAGACCAAGTTTTATCAGAAGCGAGCCAAAATCTGACTCGTAGTGCCCGTAATATCGCTGCCACGCTCAAGCTTGGCGGCCAGATTTTTAATGAGAAGTAATTATGTCTCTATTCAAACTCGACAACGTTATCCAAAACTACGCATGGGGCAGTAAAGACTCCATAAACCAATTGTTTGGTATTGTGAACCCAAACCAAGAGCCTCAAGCTGAAATTTGGATGGGTGCTCATCCTAATGGTTGCTCAAAAGTAGGCGACACAGGTGAGCCGCTTTCTCACATGATCGATGAAAATAGAATCGATGTTTTAGGCGGGTACACGGCGGCACGTTTCGGTGAACTACCTTTTTTATTTAAGGTGTTGGCAGCAGAAACACCGTTGTCGATTCAGGTTCACCCAAATAAGCGTAAATCTGAGTTAGGTTTTGAGCGAGAGAATGCACTTGGTATCCCTTTGGATGCGTCTAATCGTAATTACAAAGATCCAAACCACAAGCCTGAACTTGTTTATGCGTTGACGTTCTACAAAGCGATGAATGGCTTTCGTCCTATCGACGATATTATTGCCTTGTTCGAAGAAGTGGATATCCCTTCGTTAGCGATTGAGCTTAATGTACTTAAAGCCAATGCCGACAGTGATTCTCTGAAGTCTTTCTTTAGCGCAATTATGTCGCTTGAGGGTGACCCAAAAGAGTCTGCACTTAACGAGCTTTATGCGGCGCATGCGCGTCCAGCTAAAACGGTGATGGGGCGTGAAGCTCTGCAATACAGCAAAGAGTTCAAACAACATTATCCGGGTGATATTGGTTTGTTTGCACCATTGATGCTTAACACGGTTGAACTGGCACCTGGTGAAGCGATGTTCCTATTCGCAGAGACCCCACACGCTTATGTTCAAGGTACGGGTTTAGAGATCATGGCAAACTCAGACAACGTGTTGCGTGCTGGCCTCACACCAAAGTACATAGATGTTCCTGAGCTTATCGATAACACGATTTTTGAGCCGATTAAGCCAGAAGATATTCGCCTTAAGCCTGTATTGAAAGAGGGCAAGATGAGCTATCCGATTCCAGTGGATGACTTTGGTTTTGATATCTTGTCTGCGACCGATGAAAGTAAGTCACAGTATTTACGTAGCGCGGAGATTTTGTTCTGCGTGGAAGGAGAGGCGAGCGTGACTTCAGAAGGACACACAGTTGCTCTTAAACCCGGAGAATCGGTCTTTGTAAGTAGTAATTCAAGTGTTTACCAATATCAAGGGAATGGCATTTTGGCTCGTGCTTTTAACTAGTGCCCCCGTGCTAGCGATCAGCAAAAGAAATGTCAGAGTGCCACTGTAAAGTGTTACTCAATATTGGATTGATGGTTGTTACCTATCTGTTTTTGACAGCATTAATTATTGACCATACCCGCTACTCTTGCGGGTTTTTTCATAATTAGAATAAGTAGATACAAGCCTTAAGAAAAGACAAACCCTGCGATCAGAGCAGGGTTTTTTATTGAATCAGTACAGAGTGACTGGTTAGGCAATGTGCGTCATTTTTTTAAGCACAAAGGTTTCAATACAGTTTTCAGTCGCAGCTACATACTCTGCAATGTGTTGGCTCGCCAAGTGTTTCTCTAAGTGAGCTTCCGACTCCCAATTCTCATGAAAAACAAAGTGAGCAGGGTTGCTGTTATCTTGGTGTAGATCGTAGTTAATACAGCCGTCTTCAACACGGGTTTTATCGATCAATTTAATCATCTCTGATTTAACAAGCTCAGTTTTGTCTTCTTTAGAGACGATCGTTGCAATAATAGTCAGTTTGCTCATTTTAAATTCCTAAGCTATAAACTCGATAAGTTCCAGTAATATAGTCATATTTTAGATTGAAGAAAGAGCTCTGGAATCCAATAACTATGGTTATCAGCATCCACAATTCGAGTTTGAGAGTATAAAGCCGGTGGCAATCGGTTTCGCTCATTAAAAAAGCCCTCATAGCAATAGGAGGGCTTCTTAGATCTCAGTTGAATGGGTTAGTTACTGAAGTCCGCTTTCACCCAGATCATACGGTGATCTGAAGAGACATCCTTTCCGTTACCATAGTCGCCAATGCGAGTGTCGTTGAACAGCTTGCGCCCTTCTTCATATGAAGCAGCCCAATACACACCAGAATCAACAATGTTCAGCGTTGAAGAAGGCAGAGCGTAATCAACAGCAAGCCCGAATGTAGAAGTAATGCGGTTTGGCTGGGGGTGAGACGATGATTTATCAACGGCATGTTCAGCAGCGCCATAACTAGTAGGGTATAGACTGCCGTTAGTGACTTCTTGGTTAACTAACGAGTCGTTGTGCAAGTTTTGCATTACAGAACTAATACCGTCGCCATCAACCGGATCTAAGTTTTGGTCACCCATCATGACAAAGTGTTTGCCTTGTTCTAAACCGCCAGTTTTTCCAGAATCATCATAGATAAACGATTTGTTTTGGATGTATTGGTGCCAGAAGTCGACTTCTGCAGCATTCTGCTCAATGTTCTTACCCACATCAAAAGCAGGAGGAGTAGGGTGAGACATCAACAAGTGAACCGTTTCTGTTCCATCTTTGGTAGGAATAAGTATTGGAGCATCAACGTGGTTCTTTGACGATAGACGAACTTCTGCCCACTCTTCAGCCGAGTACCATTCATCACCGCAACTCATGCCATCAGGGATCGTGTTTGAACCATCACACACAGTGATCGTTGGAATCGTCGCGCCTTCAAGGTCTTTCCATTTGAACTCTTGGAATGTACGAGTGTTAGCGGTGTCGATTTCGTATTTAGACATTAGAGCGAAGGCGTATTGTCCGTGATAGAAACCGAAGCCCCATGCGTCACCAGGAAGTGTTCCAAAATTACCGTCATTGTCTAAATCAAAACCAAATTCGTTCAATAGACCTGTGTTGGTAGAGTAGCTTTCAAAGTATGGGTATGAGATTGGCTCTAGGTTGGCGTCGCCGCCTGCACCTTCGATACTTTGAGCAACAGAAAGGTAGTTTTTCTGGAAGCCTTCGAGCGCTGATTTGTCGGTGCCAGTACCATCATTGTTAAATTCAGCCATCATAAGCACATCAGGACGATTCTTTTGAATCACGGCTGCTACGTTGCGGATCTGAATAACTTTAGCAGCTGTTTCTTTGTCAGCGGCATCAATCGTATTGTTTAAATAATCGGTGACTAGCGTTGCTTGAACACTTGGCTCAATCTGCATTTCTGTTACAAGGTCTTGGAAGGTGGCGCGATCAAAAGATAAATTATAAGTCGCGATCTTTACTTCTTCAGGTTGAATGTAATCAGTGTCGCTGCTGCAACCAATCAAAAGCGAAGAAGAGATGGCGAAAGCGATAGATGTTTTTAACATTTTCATAAAATGGGTCCGCTGATTGCTGAAAGAATTTTGGGACGCGCATGTTATGAGATGGATATCATTCTGTAAGTGATATTTGTCACAGGAGGAGTTCTGTAGTGACATCTTGTTGCATTGGAAATGTGACATTTGGAACTAGTGTCTGTAATTAGAATAAAGACTTAAAATTCATGAATTTAATTAGAACTGTGAATTAAAAAAGCCCTCATAGCAATATGAGGGCTTTCGCATAAGAAGCAAGCAGCTTTGTTATTTGGGTGTTAAACGTATGGTTTTGCCTTAAGCATATTGTTCCACTGTCATTGCCCAATTTTTCTTCTGTTGTTCGAAGTTCATTTTGATTTGTTGGTAACGAACTTTAAGTACAGAGTGTTCGTATTTTTTCACAACGTTTTCGCGTTTGCTTTCAAGTAGTTGCTTTTTAACTTCGTAATATTCGTTCATATTTGACACGAGTGCATCGAACTCTTGCTGAAGCTTGTCTGCGATTTGTTGCTTGTCGGCGCGGTGCATGATTTTTTGCTGTGTCCGCTTAAGTAGCATGGTCGCTTCTGCTTTTTCAATGCGCGCTTGAGGCGTTTTCTTAAGCTTACTTGCTAGGCCCATCAATGAAGCACTCTTAATCAACCATTTCGTTGGATCGTATTGCCACCAGTAAATGCCATTACGGTAGTCGTTCTCAAAGATGTGGTGGAAGTTATGGTAGCCTTCGCCAAAAGTGAGTACTGCTAACACACCGTTATCACGCGCTGTGTTCTTGTCAGTAAAAGGTTGGCTACCCCAGATATGAGCAAGAGAATTAATAAAGAAGGTTGTGTGGTGGTTAAGTACCAAACGAACCGCACCCACGATTAACAACATACCAATCACATCGCCGTAAATTACGCCTAATGCGATAGGAACACCAATGTTCATGATTAGCGCTAGCAGAACGTAGTGCTTGTGCTGCCACATCACAATCTTGTCTTTCTTCAGGTCGCGACAGTTCTCGTAATCAGTATACATTGCTGTGTTGTAATTACGGATCATCCAACCAATGTGTGAATACCAGAAGCCACGTTTGGCTGAGTATGGGTCTTTGTCGTTGTTGTCGACATGCTTGTGGTGCACACGGTGGTCAGAAGACCAGTGTAGCGCGCTGTTCTGGAGGGCAAATGCACCGCCCAAAGCAAACAGGAATCTTAGGCTTGAATGCGCTTCAAACGCTTTATGAGACCATAAGCGGTGATAGCCTGTCGTAATAGACAGATTACAAAAAGTAAAACAGATCGCTAGCCATATCCAGTGCTCCATACCATAGCCAAAAAAGTAGCCATAAACGGGAGCCGCAACAACAGCAAGCAGCATACTAGAAGAAAAAACAAAAATATTGAGCCAGATTAATGGTGGCTTTTTTGTTGATGGTTTGTCAGCACTATTCATTAGCAAATTTCCATTGGGCTTACATCTGTGCGCTAGAATATCAGCGTACACGTGTAAGTCAATATTGAAAGTGTAAACGTGTATTAGTATGTTTTGCTTAAATATTGTATAAAGGTAGTGTGAAATGTAGTAGCAAGTCATAAATGGAAGTACTAAGGGCTAATAAATGGAAATTAAGGTAGCTGAATATAAAGATTATGAGCGGATTGCCCAATTACACGCGGATAGCTGGAAGCTATATTACCGTGGCATTCTTGCTGATGATTACTTAGAAAATGATGTTTTGGAGGACAGATCTGTTATTTGGCAGACTCGTTTGATTAATCCTCCTTTCAACCAACATGTTTTATTGCTTGAAGAAGGTGGTTTACTGGTTGGTTTCGTCTGTGCGTTCGGGAATCATAACTTTGATCGTGGAACGTTCATTGATGCGTTACATGTCGATAGTAACTATCGTGGCCGAGGTGTAGGTAAGCGCCTATTGTCTGAACTCACTAAATGGTTACAGCAATATTATTCTGATTCGGGGCTCTACCTAGAGGTGATGTCTGAGAACCACCAAGCCATCGCTTTTTATCAGGCGATTGGTGGCAAAGAAGAACTTGAGCAAACCTGGAACGCGCCATGCGGTAGCCAAGTTAAAGAGAAAGTGATTTCTTGGGCTTCTCCACAAGAGCTTGAACAGAAGACTGCAAGTGTTGCGTATTCATAAACGTTCCACTGTCGCGAGTTTCCTTTATAAGAAGATTTTGTATAAACCTTTTTATAAATAAAGATATGAAAGCCCTCAAACTGAGTCAGTTTGAGGGCTTTTTGGTTATGTTGTTTTGATGCTGTTACTTTGAATGCTGTGGCTTTGAAATCCGAATAGGTCTATTCAGACCAAGAGACGCAGTTTCGGCCTTTCTTTTTTGATGAATATAAAGCTTGGTCTGCGTCATTAATGAGCTGTTCAACCGATCCCAATGCTTGTGTGGCGTGTTTGATACCAATTGAAACGGTCACCTCGAATCTTAGCTGAGTCGGGCATGCTAGTAGATCATCTGCGAGCACTCTGATGCCAGCTTCACTTTCGTTCTGAATAATAATCAAAAACTCTTCACCTCCGTATCTAAAGCAGGTGCTGTGTTCTGGCAACGCGTTTTGAATTGCCTCGGCTAATTCCTTGATGACCGCATCACCGGTCTGATGGCCGAAGGTGTCATTGATTGATTTAAAGTGGTCTACATCAATCATGATAGCGGTCATCGATAGCTGGCGATCAATGTTCGGTTCGATAACCTGATGCAGGTATAAGCGGTTGTAACATCCGGTGAGTGCATCTTGATAAGAGAGAGCTTCAAACAGATTAGATTGCTTACGTAGCTGGATGGCTTGTTTACGAAGCTGCTCGGATTGAGTAAAGCGTTTGTGCACTTCGAAATCTCGTCTTAAGCAAGAGGCTGCAATAAGAATGTAAGCTGAAGCGTATACGGAAATCGTTTCTATTTCGTGACTAGGCTCTGCTGCGTAAAGTGATGGTGCCAAGCCAACGATATAGCACAAGAATATAATGGTTAGTGCGCTTAAACTGTATCGAGCGGACATTCTAGAAAATGTCCCCACATAGATCATCACGAGGATGATGCCACCTTGATAATCCAAGTTTCCAAAATCAATGGCGATACGACCAACATAGACGAGAAATAGGGCACTGATGATCAGAAGACAAGCTTCGAGTTGTTGTAAGTGGTTAGGTTTATGTTTAATACAGTAAGCTGCAACGAACATCATGATGACGAAAAGTACCGTTCTCAACACTACCGGGAAAATGCATTGTGCACCGAAATTGATGTAATCGGAGATAATGAAAGTAAAGAAAATGGTGATAGGTACATAGATGAATTTTACGTACGGTAGATAGATTTCATTGTCGAAATAAGTCTTAAATCGTTGGTTTTGAAATCCGGGGTATGAACGCATTGGAGGTAAATCGCTACTGTGTCGCAATAATTTTGTGCAAGTATGTCTACGAGTTTGGTACTTGTAAATGGAAGTTTTTATTTATGTGACAATATGTTAGTTCTAACACCAACTGTAAGGCTTTTTTATGCTCACGCTCTAACTTTTCGTGGCTAGAGCGTGAAAATAACGTACGTTTAAAGACGTTAGCGTTTGTTTTTCAAGTAACGCTTACGACGTTCTTCTTTCTTCTTAATTTGTTGTTCAGCTTTCAGTGCCGCCGCTTCTTCAACTTCGACTAACTCTTTAGTAATCATCTCTGGTAGCTCTAGCGTTACTTTACCTAAAGTACCGTTGCGAAGCTCATGAAGAAGGATTTCAGAACATTTGTGGATGTCTATATGACCGCCTGCACGAAGTGCACCGCGCTTACGACCAATTGCTTCCATCAATTCGATGTCAGACTCTGGCAGCTCTTCAATTTGGTAGCGTTCTTTCAACAGGTGAGGGTACTGCTTAGCTAAGTACTCGACTGTGTAGAATGCCACTTCGTCGTATTCCATTGCCGTATCTTTCACCGCGCCGGTAGCGGCTAGGCGGAAGCCACTGTGTGGGTTTTCTACTTTAGGCCAAAGGATTCCTGGAGTATCTGAAAGGATCACGCCATTTTGAAGGTTGATACGTTGTTGGCGACGAGTTACTGCAGGTTGGTTACCCGTTACCGCAATCGTACGTCCAGCCAAACAGTTGATGATGGTCGATTTACCCACGTTCGGGATGCCCATGATCATTGTACGAATATTCTTACCCATCTGTTCACGGTGCGGTGCTAATTTACGTACTAGCTCCATAACGTGGTTAACTTCTTCTTTAGCGCTGGTGGTAATCGCAATCGCCTTAACGCCTTGCTCTTTCTCGAAGTGCTCAATCCAACGCTCAGTAAGCTCAGGATCCGCAAGGTCGCGCTTGTTCAGTACTTTTACACAAGGCTTATCGCCGCGCAGTGAAGAGATCATTGGGTTTTCACTACTGAACGGGATACGAGCGTCCAGTACTTCGATGATCACATCAACCTGTGGGATAACTTCTTCGATTTCTTTGCGGGCTTTATGCATGTGACCCGGAAACCATTGAATAGACATAGAGATAAACCTTGATAAATATATTTGCTGCACATTGTAAGGGTTCGCTAGGGCGTGTAAAGCGCTATATCGCCTAGAAGAACTACAGAAAAAGACATTTGCGCAAAGATTCTTGGGAGTTCAATTGAAATTGACTATTAAGTTACAATTTAGAACGCGGTACTTATGCGGCTAAGCCTTTGATTCAACTGCTAGCAACTTGAAATGAGTTAGTGAGAGAACGCGTTATTTGAGTCGCCTATTCGGACACAAATAATGCGAGTATTTGCTTGGTTTGCCTCAAAAGTAAATCGAATATTACTAGGGAACTCTATGTTGGAGGTTGGTTTGATTGTACAGATTGAGCTAGGCTTTTTATTAGCTGCTTACGTTCAGCTTGAGCAATGTATATAAATTGGTCGTTGTAGCTTCTTTCGGTGTTGATATATTGTTCGAAATTGACGGGCACTCCTGCAACCGACAACTCCAAATGTAGGTGAGGTCCAGTTGTTCGGCCAGAATTTCCAGTAAGTCCGATTATCTGACCTTTTGTTATGTATTCCCCAGCTAAGACATGCCTTTCTGAAAGGTGAAGGTAGCGTGCGTAGTTTCCATCAGTGTGTTTTATTGTGAGGTAGTTACCTGCAAAACGGTTATATCGAGACTTCAAAACAACGCCGTCGGACAACGAATGAATCTCTGTGCCAATAGGTGTCGCGTAATCCGTTCCAAAATGAGGTGCAATTCGATTCGTTATAGGGTGTTTCCTGTTTAAATCGAATGATGAACTTACTCGATAATGCTGAGAAAGAGGGAATACATAATCATTATTTATTTTATATCCATTTTCGTTATAGATATTATCATCCGCCCCTCTCATAGCAAAAAATTCTATATCACTGCCTAAATAGTAAAAAGCACTGACATATTCTGTGTTTGTACCATCATGTTGGGTTTTTATTGAAAACTTATCACCGTTGTTAACTGATTTAATAATGTCAAAATTATCACCTAATAGACTCAATAGTGATTTTAATTCATTGTTCGTCAAACCAGAGGATAGTATGGAACTGACAAAAGAGTATTTCACAACCCCTGAAACCATTTCAGATGTCGGAGCTGTAGTTGGAATATGAATGCTTTTGGGCTTGGCTATTTTAGGTGCCTGTTTTTTATCAGTATTTGAATGGTTGTAGCTTAGTGATATAGCTGTTGAAACGATCAAAAAAACCATCAAAAGGCCAAAGGAAAGGGTGCGGCGACTTAAATGGCTATTTATTTTCAAATACATAAATTATCAATAAAATTCGGTTAATGGATAAAAATAAGAATTAGATCATAATATTTATTTGTTTTTTTTGCATGTTATTTTAGTTCATTCCTTCTTAATGACTGGCTAAAGGCATAGGGTGTGTTTCTAGAGTGATAAAAAACAAACCTTTCACCTTTTGATTTAGCTAAATTGTACTTTACAAGTAGTTATTATGTCATGTTGAGAAAATTTTAGACGATAATATAATCGCGGCAAAATATACTCTGCCAGAATACTATGTTCACTAAAAATACGCTGAAATCAACATTAGGTCTTATTGTTACGTCGCTTATCTTAAGCGCATGTGGCGGTGGGGAAGGTGGAGGTGATAACACCCCGCCAGCTAGGAATACCGGAAGCATCTCAGGTAACGTTTTTGACGCTCCTGTGAGCGGTGCGAAAATTGAGGTGTTTGAATACAAGGATGGAAGCTTAGGTAGGAAGTTAGCAAGTACGACTTCCGATGCTTTTGGTGACTACAAGGTTGAATTTGAATCTTCGTCGATGCCACTTTTCATCGTAGCTAAAGAAGGCAGTTATACCGATCCCTTAACGAAAAATACAGTGTCTGTCAGTAACGGCAAAACACTGCGTTTAGAAGCCATGCTCAATTACAAAGAAGGGCGTGATCAAAACTTAATGCTGACCCCTTTGACGAACATCGTTTCAGGCTTAACTCAATACAAAGTAGGCAGGGGAGTGTCAGACTCTACTGCTATATCGGAATCACTAAATAGCATTAACGATATGTATGGTTTCGATGTCAATGAAACTACTCCGATAGACATTACTAAAGGTGGTCAAAGTAGTTTTGCTACATCCGGTCACCAATATGGTGCTTTGTTAACCGCTTATTCTTCTTATTCGTACGACCTAATTCAAAAATACGGTGATACTCAGAGTAATATTTACACATCGATGCATTTGGCTGATATCCAATATCGAGATGTCATTGCCGATGGTCTTCTTGATGGGCTGGAAATAAGTACTGTGTCGGGAGGGGTAACCCCTTTGACCTTCGGTCAACAAAAAGTCTCTAGTGATATTTACACTAACGATTTGGCACAGCATGTTCTAATTGTCGTCAATGATCCTAACTTAAATATTTCAGGAACAGACGCAGACGACTATGTTGAGTTTAGCCGTAAGATTAATGACCAAGGCACCAATAGCGGTACTGGCGGTGTGATCCCTCCTCGCGACGAAACCGAAATTGATACCGAAGCGCCTACAGTGTCTAGAACAGACAGTGATGTATTGGCAGGTCTCGATAAGTTGGATATTAAGCTCAATGATGAAATTGGTGTTCAAGGTGTTTCAGCGTACCTTGAATACCAACTGGACGGTGTCTGGTCACTCGAGAGTCAGTGTGACGATGAACAAACTTCGGGTAGTGAGTTTTGTTTCTTGGAATTCGACGGCTTTGAATCTGGTCTTAGAGAAACAAATATTAAAGTAAGTGTAGACACAAAAGCCGTTGACGCGGTAGAAGTTGATTCGGATACGGGACTCTCAAATGTCACTGCTGCACGTTTGGTTTTTTATACGACTGATGTCTTAGGCAACGAATTAGTTCAAGGGCGAGATGCTGGCCACTATATAAACTTTGAATGGGACAACAATGCGCCAGTAATTGACGTAACTTCGGCTAGTTCTATAAACAACAGTGCAAACGAGTATGTGCTCAAAGGTACTGTAAAAGAAGAATCACAAGAAATTGATTCGGTGACTGTTTCATTTAAAGGAGGTTTAGATGACAGTGTTACTTGTTCTGGCACCTACTGTGAATTCAGCAAAAAATATTCAACGAGTGAGTTCGTTTCGATAACGACATTTGAAATTAAAGCCACCGATAGCAACGGGAATATTGGTAAGAAAGTTCACGAAGTCGTTCGTGATGATCAAGCTCCGGCGCAAGTGATTAGCTACCCAGAGAATGCTCCAATGAATTATGTCAATGTTAGTGTTGATGGGGAGCGAGTAACTAAAGAAGATGTTTATACGCAAGATACCTACACATCAGAAACGGTTCAATCCACTCGTGATTATTTGAAGATTGATTACATTTACGCGAGCAAGGGGATTTTGAGCTCAATTCCAGGTGTTGATTTCAGTGACTTTAATGTCAACGACCTCAAAGATAACAAAATACCGTATGTTCGTGTCATAGTATCAGATAGCAATGGAGATACGGGGTTAGGATCTAGTGCCGACAAACTTAAGCTAGTTGTTAAGTATTTAGTAAGCCCAAATAATGATAATAACTATGCGCTTCAGAAGGTAACCGATACCGTAGCGTCTGACGCTAACATACCCCACAAAATTATCTCTGATACTGAAGGGCACGTAAACGAGGTCATCTATTATGTTCCTTTTGTAAAAGAAATACTTGGTGACAACTTCGATTCTACATCCGAGAACAGCAGTCAAAAACTAGTGATTCAAACTATTGACGAATCTGAAAATGAAAGTGCTGAGCAAGAAGTTTATTTTCGTAGTAGTTTCGACTTACCGACAATGACGATCGTTACTCCATTTATCGGGGCTAGTGTGCAATTGGAGGGATTAAACTCGAAGGGAGAGTTTACCTCGCTAGGAAGATGTACCACGATTCAGCACTTAGAAAGTGATGGAACAAATAAAGCACTCGATGTTGCTGGATGCGAAACAACAACCGATGTAGTTAACTACGACTTTATGCGCGTACGCTTAGTTGGAGTTGGTGATAATAATACTCAACCGCATTACTACAAGTGGGAAAATGATCCAGGCGCACGATCAGAACAAGTGAACTTAAATAGCGCGAATATAGGAGCTTACTTTAAACTTGATGGTTCTAAAACTTTTTATATTACTGAGCTAGCAACATACCAAACTGGGCTGTTTGACTCTCAATGGAATCAAGTTGAAGCGGGAAATAAGACTCCTGAGAATGCCGCACTAATTTTAGACGATGTACAATATGCTCTCGCTGGTGGAAGCGATTCATTCTTTGGTTTCGACCCAACGATCGTTTCGTATGCGACGAATGAAATGTTGAAAGGTGCTATTCCGGAAAAACTGCCTAATAATTACATTCATAGGTTTTTAGTAGAAGCGATTTACGACATTACCCAAGTAAACAATATGCTACTAAGTAACTCTGTTGATTTTGCTTCCGCTATTTATGATGACTTGCAGTACGATGGCCAAGCTAACGGTATTGGTAGTGGGGGTAAAAAAATAGTTCTAGATTCATATGAATTTAGCTCAAAGTCTTACCGTAATGACTTAGCGCAATCGTACTATAACATTATGACTGAAAAGTATGGTGTAGCAGCTAACCTAGCTCAGCGATACGCCGACCAGATATCAATGGCGAACCCAAGCCTAGATGGCGAACAGATTATAGACGGTGATCGCGAAAGTATTGATAAATCACCGCCTCAACCTTCGCTAAGTATCGAAAATGGCCGAGAAACATGGGTTGGAAATAAACGTTACGTTGCTGGTGTTTTAGATTCGCGGATTCTTTTGGAAGATCCTTCTGGCATTGTAGTAGAAGAAGGCAGTCAGCCATCATTTGTTACTATGTGGTATGAAAAAACTGAACCGAATACGGGAACCCCAATTGACCTGAATATTCGAGAGTCAGGTGGTGATAGTTATAAAAAAGAGTATTTATTTACCCTTGATACTGAGTCGTCAAATCTCACAGGTATTGACAAGTTTGAGCTTATAACGAGTGCAATGGACGAGCATGGAAATAGCTATGGTTACAATGGATATGATCCCCATATAGAAACCTTATATATCGATAATGATTATCCTTTGGTCACTTACACTCCCCCGATCGGTGGTGACGATAACCCGGTAGAAGAGGGCGTCTACCTGAACACCAATTATAACCAAGAACTCACTTTTACAATTGATGATCCTGTAGGGGATAAGTTGGATAAGCGCGGCCTAACTTTCTATAACGCGGCCACAGGCGAAAGCAATAGTTATGATCCGAACCGTTTTTCAAGTAATGAAGAAAAATATTTTAAGGTGAAACTATGCTCTGGAGACAAATGTAGCGCAGAAGATAATACTCTTAGTCCAGAAGATGGTAATTGGACTGTATATGTGAGTGCTGAAGACAATTTGTCTAATATAGTTAACCGTCAGACGACCAATGCCCCTCAATTTAGTGTATTACTTGATTCAAAAGGCCCGGTAGTAAACGGATCTAAAATTGCCAACCATCTGGGTGGTAACTCAAGTTGGGTTCCTGATATTACTTGGAGTTTAAGCCCGGGAAGCTTGGTTAAAGTCGAAATGAAGGCAGAGTCTGGAAGGCGTTTCACTTTACAACAGTACGAAACCGAACCTGAAGAGAGTACTGAGCCGTATCTCTTTGGTATTCAGCCTAATGTAGAGGTGAGACTAGTTGCCGATGCATTTAAATATAATGAGAAAAACTTTTTCTACGTAACAGCAACAGACAGCTCTTTTCCATTGGGTACACACAGTGGTGAATTTGAATTCTTAGTCGACAATAAGGGGCCAGTAATTGAACTTGCTGACCCGTGGATAATAGATACAAACTCCGGTGAAAGCTATGTTCTTGGCACCAACTTTACGGTGAAGTTTACGTCAGTATCTGACGATTCTGACGTATCTAAAGTTGAACTTTGGCAACAAGATCAAGTGGCTGCAATACGTTCAATTGACCCCAAAGATCCAACGCAGCCTTTTGATTTCGTAATTACAGAAACACAAAGTGACGCTATCGTAATTGGCGAAGACAAAAAGGCGAACCTATATCTTAAAGCTGTAGACGAATATGGATTTGAATCTAAAACAGAAATTAGAACTGTTCTGCTAGATCGCGAAGGGCCATCACTAAAGTTAAATGGGTTTAATCCGGAAAGTTTCTATCTTGGTAATTATGTATTCAACCTTTCTGCTCAAGACTTAAATGACAGGGGAACACCTTCGTCAGAGGGTGTTAACAAAGAAACATTAGAGTATTGGACTTTTAAAGAAAACCCCTCTGATGCAAGCACCTTAGTTGGTGATGAAATGAAGATCCCTTTAGGTGGTGTAAACGATGGCGATAGTGCAATTCGCACAGTCAGATTAGGTGGTTCGGACATTAGAGGAAATACGACAACCGTAGATTATGCGGTTAAAGTTCAGAACTCAATGCCATTTATTCATCCGGTGCTCTTCACATATGAAGATGATGGCACGCCAGTTCCTTCTGTTGGTGGCCAGATACAAATTACTCGTAGTGAACCTGTAATTATCAGTATTGCTGCCGAAGACGAAAGCGGGATCCCGCTAGTTGAAGGTACTTATAAATATGGGGAACAAACCAACAGTATCTCATTTTCTCAGAAAGACGGCTTATGGGAAGCTAGGTTGACAGAGGCCGATCTAACGGAAGACGGAGCCTATCAGCTGGAATTCAAAGTTTATAATAATGTTCGCTATAACTCAGAACAAGAAAGGCCGTCTGCAACAAGGTCAGAAAGTATCAATGTGCAACGTCAAGGCGTAGCTCTGTCAATCGCAAAACCGACTGACTTCCAAAGTCATATATCGGGAAGTACCCTTAATGTTGAATTTGACCCTGTGGATGAGGTAAAAGCGAGAACATTAGAATGTTGGGTAAGAGAAAATTACACATCAGAAGGTGTACCGGAAGATGGTCCAAACTATGCTTATTCAGGTGTTATAACTAATCCTCAAGAGAATTATAAGTGTAGCGTTACAACTGATGTGAATATGTCTGTTTCACCTGTGGTTTTGATAACTAAAACAGTCGGAACGAATGGCACTGAAACTGTTAATAAGTTCAGCTTTAATATGATGGATATCGATGCCCCTACGGTTGAACAAGACACATATCCATTTACTGGCAATGACGTTGGTTTGAATGCCGAAGGTAAGAAAGTTCTGAGCTTAACATTGAGCTTCAAAGACAATCTTTCTGGTGTGGATATTAGTGATGGTAACGAACCGTTATTGGTAAGAAATCAATTAAATGTGTCTTTTGAACCAAAAAGTTGTAGCTCTAAATTGGGTATAACGACATGTACGTATACCGAGTTGTATGCCGATATCCTCTATCCAGGGGCGTTGCAGCATTTATACACGATTAAGAACTTGTCTGATATCGCCGGAAACTTGGGTTCGGATCATGCGTTAGAGTTATTGCTTCCAGCCCAAGGCGATTTAGAAATCGCCATTACGAGCCCTGCTGAAAATACTTTTATTCGAGGTGAGACCCTTGAAATGAAATTCAAGGTGAAGGTTGGAGAAAATTCTGATCTTGAAAATGTCGTCGCAACTATAGATGGTGCGTCATACAATCTAAATGATAACCCAGAGAACTTTAGCCCTTCTTTCATTAAGTGCGAGGATGACTATTCTTGCTCTACGTTTACCGCGCCATTAGGTGACAAACTTGATGGCAAAAAAATTAAGCCGCGAATACAAATTATTGATGTATGGGGTGAATCAAAGAGCGATGAAGTCCTTGTAACGGTCGATAATAGCGTTCCAAATATTGACGATACAGTTACCCTCAATGAATCTCCGGACGATGCTAACTTGGTTAGATTCCAGTTTTCGGTTTGGGATGAAGGGAGTGGAATTGCAAGCGTTAAATACACGTTAAGCAATCCTAAGCATGTCTTCGATAAAGATAACATTCCCGACAATTCGCATCTCTATTTTGATCTTCCGAAAACTGAGTTACAGGGATTGAATTCGATACGAGTCAATGTCGAAGCAACTGACAATGTAGGTTGGACTCAAAACAAAACGATTGATATTGACATTAGGGTACCAACTATTGATTTGGCTTTTGATGGAATAACAAGTTTACAAGGGGATAAGCTTGCTTTTACCAATGAAAGCCAAGCGTTCACCATTACTTCTGATGAGGGAGAGGATGTAAAAGCTGCTTCCTATTCTATAGATTTGGTTCCAGCTTCAGGTAGCACAATTAAGTTTTCTGGAAAAATAGCCTCTTCAACAGCTTCAGATACGATGACATTTGATATCGATGCTCAAGCTGAGTATAGGCAAAAAGTAACCGTAACCGATTCTATCGGGCGAGTCATAACCGACGTTAATGTGCTCAATAAGACTTACGATTCTAAAGGCATTGCGTCCATTGTTGATTACCAAGCTCCGGTCATTTCAAGTATCACCAGTACTCAGGATTCGATGATTCCGGAGGAAGGGCAATATTATTTGGATGTAAGAGCATACGTCTTCGATAAAAATCTAAGCAGTGTTAATTCTACTGCAAACAACGGTACCGATGCCCCGGTAAACCCACAGTTAATTGAAGAACCTATCAAAGACGGTGACCCTTACTTGATACGTTATCTTTTATCTCCTGGCGATTATCTAATAAATGTAACGGCAGACGATTTAGTTGAACACCAGACCGAGAACTCACTAAATGCAAAAGTTGAAGCTGCAAGCATTCCTGAGTTAACAATATCAACGACAGCGTCAATGCCTTTGGCTGGTGGAGTCGAAATTCCTATTTCATTTACCTTTACTGAAGAGGTTAATCAATTTGAATTTTCAGATGTAGATATTCAAGCAAGTGATGGTAATGATATAGGCGAGCTGAAGCAAGCATCATGGATTACAACAGACAACATAACTTGGTCGGTCAATTACATAGCGCCTGAAAAACAAGATAAAAACATAACCATACGGGTCGGTGATAATAGTTACGAAAGCGTAAATACTATCCCCGGAACAGGGGATAGTTTGGTTATGGGGGTCGAAGGTGTACTGCCAACGTTGACCAAAGTGACATTTGATCCTATCCATCAATCTATTGGCAATGTTGTAAATGTAAAGCTTGAGTTTGAAAAAGATATTGCAGAAGGAACAATACTGGCAACCTTAGCTGGTGAGTCTTTGACGCCTTTAACTATGTTAGGTGATGCTAAAACTTGGCAAGGAGCAGTCACACAGTTACCAGACCCGGGATTAAATGAGCAGAAAGCTATATTGATTGTAAGTGGATATACCGATTTAGTAGGAAATGTAGGAAGTCAGGATGAAACTCATTTTCTACCGATAACGCCCGCTATCCAAGTGACTGAACCGGGGGATGTGACGGACAGCAACATCTCTGCGATGAACTTCAGTGGCACGACGAAACGATTTGAAAACAGCGCAGCGTTGACGCTCACCATCACTCCGTTGGGGAGTGACACACCAGTGGCGGGAGTGCCAACGGAAACCGTAACTGTGACCGACGGTCAATGGCAAAGCGGCACGATGGACTTAAGCGGTTTGAGTAACGCTGAATATCGAGTGTTGGTCACGGGTGAGAACACGACGGGTGTTACCGTGAGTGACTCAGAGACCTTTACGCTGACTCAGTCGTTAGCCGAATTAGACGCGGATGCGACCAGTGTCGCGCCGGAAGAAGCCGATGTCGGCGGTGTTGTGACGGTGACCGCCGTGTTTACCAAGGCGGTGTCTAAGCCAACCACGGCGACCTTAGGGTCAAACACCGTTGTATGGACATCCACGGGCGCTGCACTACAGACGTGGGTTGGTAAAGTGGCGGCATTGACGGCGAGTGATACAGAGCAAGTGTTGAGCTTAACCATCAATGGATTCAGTGATGAATTGGGGAACGCGGGTCAAGAGCAAACGAAGGCCGCAGCGGTCAAAGTGACGCCTGTGATCCAAGTGACTGAACCGGGGGATGTGACGGACAGCAACATCTCTGCGATGAACTTCAGTGGTACGACAAAACGATTTGAAAACAGCGCAGCGTTGACGCTCACCATCACTCCGTTGGGGAGTGACACACCGGTGGCGGGAGTGCCAACGGAAACCGTAACTGTGACCGACGGTCAATGGCAAAGCGGCACGATGGACTTAAGCGGTTTGAGTAACGCTGAATATCGAGTGTTGGTCACGGGTGAGAACACGACGGGTGTTACCGTGAGTGACTCAGAGACCTTTACGCTGACTCAGTCGTTAGCCGAATTAGACGCGGATGCGACCAGTGTCGCGCCGGAAGAAGCCGATGTCGGCGGTGTTGTGACGGTGACTGCTGTGTTTACCAAGGCGGTGTCTAAGCCAACCACGGCGACCTTAGGGTCAAACACCGTTGTATGGACATCAACGGGCGCAGCACTTCAGACGTGGGTTGGTAAAGTGGCGGCATTGACGGCGAGTGATACAGAGCAAGTGTTGAGCTTAACCATCAATGGATTCAGTGATGAATTGGGGAACGCGGGTCAAGAGCAAACGAAGGCCGCAGCGGTCAAAGTGACGCCTGTGATCCAAGTGACTGAACCGGGGGATGTGACGGACAGCAACATCTCTGCGATGAACTTCAGTGGTACGACGAAACGATTTGAAAACAGCGCAGCGTTGACGCTCACCATCACTCCGTTGGGGAGTGACACACCGGTGGCGGGAGTGCCAGCGGAAACCGTCACCGTGACCGACGGTCAATGGCAAAGCAGCACGATGGACTTAAGCGGTTTGAGTAACGCTGAGTATCGAGTGTTGGTCACGGGTGAGAACACGACGGGTGTTACCGTGAGTGGCTCAGAGACCTTTGCGCTGACTCAGTCGTTAGCCGAATTAGACGCGGATGCGACCAGTGTCGCGCCGGAAGAAGCCGATGTCGGCGGTGTTGTGACGGTGACTGCTGTGTTTACTAAGGCGGTGTCTAAGCCAACCACGGCGACCTTAGGGTCAAACACCGTTGTATGGACATCAACGGGCGCAGCACTTCAGACGTGGGTTGGTAAAGTGGCGGCATTGACGGCGAGTGATACGGAGCAAGTGTTGAGCTTAACCATCAATGGATTCAGTGATGAATTGGGTAACGCGGGTCAAGAGCAAACGAAGGCCGCGGCGGTCAAAGTGACGCCTGTGATCCAAGTGACTGAACCGGGGGATGTGACGGACAGCAACATCTCTGCGATGAACTTCAGTGGTACGACAAAACGATTTGAAAACAGCGCAGCGTTGACGCTCACCATCACTCCGTTGGGGAGTGACACACCGGTGGCGGGAGTGCCAACGGAAACCGTAACTGTGACCGACGGTCAATGGCAAAGCGGCACGATGGACTTAAGCGGTTTGAGTAACGCTGAATATCGAGTGTTGGTCACGGGTGAGAACACGACGGGTGTTACCGTGAGTGACTCAGAGACCTTTACGCTGACTCAGTCGTTAGCCGAATTAGACGCGGATGCGACCAGTGTCGCGCCGGAAGAAGCCGATGTCGGCGGTGTTGTGACGGTGACTGCTGTGTTTACCAAGGCGGTGTCTAAGCCAACCACGGCGACCTTAGGGTCAAACACCGTTGTATGGACATCAACGGGCGCAGCACTTCAGACGTGGGTTGGTAAAGTGGCGGCATTGACGGCGAGTGATACGGAGCAAGTGTTGAGCTTAACCATCAATGGATTCAGTGATGAATTGGGGAACGCGGGTCAAGAGCAAACGAAGGCCGCAGCGGTCAAAGTGACGCCTGTGATCCAAGTGACTGAACCGGGGGATGTGACGGACAGCAACATCTCTGCGATGAACTTCAGTGGTACGACGAAACGATTTGAAAACAGCGCAGCGTTGACGCTCACCATCACTCCGTTGGGGAGTGACACACCGGTGGCGGGAGTGCCAGCGGAAACCGTCACCGTGACCGACGGTCAATGGCAAAGCGGCACGATGGACTTAAGCGGTTTGAGTAACGCTGAATATCGAGTGTTGGTCACGGGTGAGAACACGACGGGTGTTACCGTGAGTGACTCAGAGACCTTTACGCTGACTCAGTCGTTAGCCGAATTAGACGCGGATGCGACCAGTGTCGCGCCGGAAGAAGCCGATGTCGGCGGTGTTGTGACGGTGACCGCCGTGTTTACCAAGGCGGTGTCTAAGCCAACCACGGCGACCTTAGGGTCGAACACCGTTGTATGGACATCCACGGGCGCTGCACTACAGACGTGGGTTGGTAAAGTGGCGGCATTGACGGCGAGTGATACAGAGCAAGTGTTGAGCTTAACCATCAATGGATTCAGTGATGAATTGGGTAACGCGGGTCAAGAGCAAACGAAGGCCGCGGCGGTCAAAGTGACGCCTGTGATCCAAGTGACTGAACCGGGGGATGTGACGGACAGCAACATCTCTGCGATGAACTTCAGTGGTACGACAAAACGATTTGAAAACAGCGCAGCGTTGACGCTCACCATCACTCCGTTGGGGAGTGACACACCGGTGGCGGGAGTGCCAACGGAAACCGTCACCGTGACCGACGGTCAATGGCAAAGCGGCACGATGGACTTAAGCGGTTTGAGTAACGCTGAATATCGAGTGTTGGTCACGGGTGAGAACACGACGGGTGTTACCGTGAGTGGCTCAGAGACCTTTACGCTGACTCAGTCGTTAGCCGAATTAGACGCGGATGCGACCAGTGTCGCGCCGGAAGAAGCCGATGTCGGCGGTGTTGTGACGGTGACTGCTGTGTTTACTAAGGCGGTGTCTAAGCCAACCACGGCGACCTTAGGGTCGAACACCGTTGTATGGACATCAACGGGCGCAACACTTCAGACGTGGGTTGGTAAAGTGGCGGCATTGACGGCGAGTGATACGGAGCAAGTGTTGAGCTTAACCATCAATGGATTCAGTGATGAATTGGGGAACGCGGGTCAAGAGCAAACGAAGGCCGCAGCGGTCAAAGTGACGCCTGTGATCCAAGTGACTGAACCGGGGGATGTGACGGACAGCAACATCTCTGCGATGAACTTCAGTGGTACGACGAAACGATTTGAAAACAGCGCAGCGTTGACGCTCACCATCACTCCGTTGGGGAGTGACACACCGGTGGCGGGAGTGCCAGCGGAAACCGTCACCGTGACCGACGGTCAATGGCAAAGCGGCACGATGGACTTAAGCGGTTTGAGTAACGCTGAATATCGAGTGTTGGTCACGGGTGAGAACACGACGGGTGTTACCGTGAGTGACTCAGAGACCTTTACGCTGACTCAGTCGTTAGCCGAATTAGACGCGGATGCGACCAGTGTCGCGCCGGAAGAAGCCGATGTCGGCGGTGTTGTGACGGTGACCGCCGTGTTTACCAAGGCGGTGTCTAAGCCAACCACGGCGACCTTAGGGTCAAACACCGTTGTATGGACATCCACGGGCGCTGCACTACAGACGTGGGTTGGTAAAGTGGCGGCATTGACGGCGAGTGATACAGAGCAAGTGTTGAGCTTAACCATCAATGGATTCAGTGATGAATTGGGGAACGCGGGTCAAGAGCAAACGAAGGCCGCAGCGGTCAAAGTGACGCCTGTGATCCAAGTGACTGAACCGGGGGATGTGACGGACAGCAACATCTCTGCGATGAACTTCAGTGGTACGACAAAACGATTTGAAAACAGCGCAGCGTTGACGCTCACCATCACTCCGTTGGGGAGTGACACACCGGTGGCGGGAGTGCCAACGGAAACCGTAACTGTGACCGACGGTCAATGGCAAAGCGGCACGATGGACTTAAGCGGTTTGAGTAACGCTGAATATCGAGTGTTGGTCACGGGTGAGAACACGACGGGTGTTACCGTGAGTGACTCAGAGACCTTTACGCTGACTCAGTCGTTAGCCGAATTAGACGCGGATGCGACCAGTGTCGCGCCGGAAGAAGCCGATGTCGGCGGTGTTGTGACGGTGACTGCTGTGTTTACCAAGGCGGTGTCTAAGCCAACCACGGCGACCTTAGGGTCAAACACCGTTGTATGGACATCAACGGGCGCAGCACTTCAGACGTGGGTTGGTAAAGTGGCGGCATTGACGGCGAGTGATACGGAGCAAGTGTTGAGCTTAACCATCAATGGATTCAGTGATGAATTGGGTAACGCGGGTCAAGAGCAAACGAAGGCCGCGGCGGTCAAAGTGACGCCTGTGATCCAAGTGACTGAACCGGGGGATGTGACGGACAGCAACATCTCTGCGATGAACTTCAGTGGTACGACAAAACGATTTGAAAACAGCGCAGCGTTGACGCTCACCATCACTCCGTTGGGGAGTGACACACCGGTGGCGGGAGTGCCAACGGAAACCGTAACTGTGACCGACGGTCAATGGCAAAGCGGCACGATGGACTTAAGCGGTTTGAGTAACGCTGAATATCGAGTGTTGGTCACGGGTGAGAACACGACGGGTGTTACCGTGAGTGACTCAGAGACCTTTACGCTGACTCAGTCGTTAGCCGAATTAGACGCGGATGCGACCAGTGTCGCGCCGGAAGAAGCCGATGTCGGCGGTGTTGTGACGGTGACTGCTGTGTTTACCAAGGCGGTGTCTAAGCCAACCACGGCGACCTTAGGGTCAAACACCGTTGTATGGACATCAACGGGCGCAGCACTTCAGACGTGGGTTGGTAAAGTGGCGGCATTGACGGCGAGTGATACGGAGCAAGTGTTGAGCTTAACCATCAATGGATTCAGTGATGAATTGGGGAACGCGGGTCAAGAGCAAACGAAGGCCGCAGCGGTCAAAGTGACGCCTGTGATCCAAGTGACTGAACCGGGGGATGTGACGGACAGCAACATCTCTGCGATGAACTTCAGTGGTACGACGAAACGATTTGAAAACAGCGCAGCGTTGACGCTCACCATCACTCCGTTGGGGAGTGACACACCGGTGGCGGGAGTGCCAGCGGAAACCGTCACCGTGACCGACGGTCAATGGCAAAGCGGCACGATGGACTTAAGCGGTTTGAGTAACGCTGAATATCGAGTGTTGGTCACGGGTGAGAACACGACGGGTGTTACCGTGAGTGACTCAGAGACCTTTACGCTGACTCAGTCGTTAGCCGAATTAGACGCGGATGCGACCAGTGTCGCGCCGGAAGAAGCCGATGTCGGCGGTGTTGTGACGGTGACCGCCGTGTTTACCAAGGCGGTGTCTAAGCCAACCACGGCGACCTTAGGGTCAAACACCGTTGTATGGACATCCACGGGCGCTGCACTACAGACGTGGGTTGGTAAAGTGGCGGCATTGACGGCGAGTGATACAGAGCAAGTGTTGAGCTTAACCATCAATGGATTCAGTGATGAATTGGGGAACGCGGGTCAAGAGCAAACGAAGGCCGCAGCGGTCAAAGTGACGCCTGTGATCCAAGTGACTGAACCGGGGGATGTGACGGACAGCAACATCTCTGCGATGAACTTCAGTGGTACGACGAAACGATTTGAAAACAGCGCAGCGTTGACGCTCAACATCACTCCGTTGGGGAGTGACACACCGGTGGCGGGAGTGCCAACGGAAACCGTCACCGTGACCGACGGTCAATGGCAAAGCGGCACGATGGACTTAAGCGGTTTGAGTAACGCTGAATATCGAGTGTTGGTCACGGGTGAGAACACGACGGGTGTTACCGTGAGTGACTCAGAGACCTTTACGCTGACTCAGTCGTTAGCCGAATTAGACGCGGATGCGACCAGTGTCGCGCCGGAAGAAGCCGATGTCGGCGGTGTTGTGACGGTGACCGCCGTGTTTACCAAGGCGGTGTCTAAGCCAACCACGGCGACCTTAGGGTCAAACACCGTTGTATGGACATCCACGGGCGCTGCACTACAGACGTGGGTTGGTAAAGTGGCGGCATTGACGGCGAGTGATACAGAGCAAGTGTTGAGCTTAACCATCAATGGATTCAGTGATGAATTGGGGAACGCGGGTCAAGAGCAAACGAAGGCCGCAGCGGTCAAAGTGACGCCTGTGATCCAAGTGACTGAACCGGGGGATGTGACGGACAGCAACATCTCTGCGATGAACTTCAGTGGTACGACGAAACGATTTGAAAACAGCGCAGCGTTGACGCTCAACATCACTCCGTTGGGGAGTGACACACCGGTGGCGGGAGTGCCAACGGAAACCGTCACCGTGACCGACGGTCAATGGCAAAGCGGCACGATGGACTTAAGCGGTTTGAGTAACGCTGAATATCGAGTGTTGGTCACGGGTGAGAACACGACGGGTGTTACCGTGAGTGACTCAGAGACCTTTACGCTGACTCAGTCGTTAGCCGAATTAGACGCGGATGCGACCAGTGTCGCGCCGGAAGAAGCCGATGTCGGCGGTGTTGTGACGGTGACTGCTGTGTTTACTAAGGCGGTGTCTAAGCCAACCACGGCGACCTTAGGGTCAAACACCGTTGTATGGACATCAACGGGCGCAGCACTTCAGACGTGGGTTGGTAAAGTGGCGGCATTGACGGCGAGTGATACGGAGCAAGTGTTGAGCTTAACCATCAATGGATTCAGTGATGAATTGGGTAACGCGGGTCAAGAGCAAACGAAGGCCGCGGCGGTCAAAGTGACGCCTGTGATCCAAGTGACTGAACCGGGGGATGTGACGGACAGCAACATCTCTGCGATGAACTTCAGTGGTACGACAAAACGATTTGAAAACAGCGCAGCGTTGACGCTCACCATCACTCCGTTGGGGAGTGACACACCGGTGGCGGGAGTGCCAACGGAAACCGTCACCGTGACCGACGGTCAATGGCAAAGCGGCACGATGGACTTAAGCGGTTTGAGTAACGCTGAATATCGAGTGTTGGTCACGGGTGAGAACACGACGGGTGTTACCGTGAGTGGCTCAGAGACCTTTAACGTGTCGCAAGCGTTACCTATTTTGACTAGCGCAACATTTAATCCGCCGCACCAAGCGATAGGTCAGAACGTATCGGTCAGTCTTAAGTTCGATAAAGCGCTGCAAGCGGCCAGTGCTGAGTTAGGTGGCACGGTCATCTCGCTGACGCAGAGTGCGGACGCCAGCGTGTGGACGGGCAATGTCGATGTACTAGTCGCGACGTCGTCTGATTTGACGGTGGGTTTGGTGGTGAAAGATTACCAAGATTTATCGGGTAATGTGGGGGCGCAAGACAGCACACATTCGCTGCCTATCACGCCAACTATTAGTATCTCTACGATCAACAGCGGTAACGATGTTAATGAATCAGAGTCACCTACATTGATTCTCGATGGTACTACGGTTCGTTTTTCTGAAGGAGATAAGTTGAGCCTAAGTGTCACGGACAGTGGGGGAGCGAAAGTTTCAGATGCTGAGGTGCTGGTTGGTGAAAACGGAGTTTGGCAATACGAACTGACTATTGATCCAATCGAAGGTGGGTCTGTGACGGTGTCACTACATGGTGCCAATGAACTTGGAGCCGATGCTACTTTGGTTGAATCTACATTTACATTAAATAAGGATGTGAGCGCTGCAGTGGTCGTAGTGCCAAGCTTATTACGACAACTGCTTATTTACGACAAGGGCACAAAACTAGCAGCGTAACGCTAATCGTTATATGGAAGATTAGACAAAGGTCTGCCTATTAGGCAGACCTTTTTGCAAATGTATCTCAGGTTGTTGGAATTTGAGTATGTATCCGGGGCTTAATCATTTTTATTACCCTCAATTTGATTAAGAAAATTATTGTACACCAGTGCCCAATATTGATTAGTTTAGTGATGCTGAGTCATTGAAATGAAAATTATTTTGTTTTTCCTGTTTCATTATTTAGTCATATTTTCAGCTAGATAACTAATATAACTGGTGATGCAATCAGAATGGCAATTGCATAGATATTTTGCATAGTAGTTTTTGGTGTTATCTCTATAAAAGTGCCATCTTGATATTAAATGCATAATATATATAGTGTTTATATCACATCGTTATTTGATGTGGTGTTCTGCATTTTGGTACTTTAGTACCACCCTTTTAAGCCAATTTAGTGTTCCAAAATAAATCCTATTTATATTGGCTAATTTTATGTGGGAATTTATTCCCACTTTTTTTCTCTTTTACAGAGGAGAAAATGCTCAATATAACCTTCTAAATCGATGAAATGCTTCCACCAGATATGCGTGTTTGGTCTAGTTAGTATTTATTTAAGTACGCAATGAAATGATCATTATGTGACATCCGTTCAAATTGATTTGCCTTTTTAGTTAGGCGAAATGACTATTTAACCTGTTTAATTGGCTTTATTGCTAGTGTTATAGTTTTTGGCGATACTCCTTCTAATCTATTGAAATTTATATCCATTACGCGTAGAATTTATTTAACCAAATCGTTTTTTAAGCCTTATCAGCTTAGTTATCACCGCAACTATATATCTGTAGGTTGTGGAGAATTCAAATGCACTTAGTTTGCAAATTTATATCTAGTTCGTCTCTCAGTACGAACGACCTTCAATATGTCTTTACACCGGATGAGTGTATCGGGCTATTTTCGCGTGTGCGCACCCCTAAAGACATCTTGGCTCAATTACCAAGCACTCTGCTTCAGCAGATTACTGCGTCGGCTAAAAAAAATGTCCACAGCCTGCTCAACGCTATTCGAGTAGAACTTGCAAAAGCGAACTGGGTCTGTCTGTCTTCCAATGTGAGGCGCAGTCCATTAACCAGTAAACAGCTAGCAAGCTTCCCTCGACTCAAGTTACATGTCGATCGGGTTGCAAACAACAGTTCAGAGCGCGTTCAAAAAGCTAATTATCAGCAAGTTGTCGACGATGTACCTTTGGCACGTCATTACAGCTTTTCGCCAGTTGAACCTTCTCCAGAACATAAAATTGTTGTCGAGTTTGCAGGGCAGTGGTCGAGTAATGCTGGCTGTCTGATGTTAGGAACTACCGATACTCAAAAAGGAAAAGTGACGGTAGGTAAGTCAGATCGAGAAAATAAACACCGAAGCCTCGCTACATTTAAAGATCTTGAATTAGAGGGGAAAACGCTCTATATCAAAATTCCTTGTTCTGACCAGCCTCAGCCGATCTTGCTTAAACTCGCCGAAGATTTGCAACCCGTTGATAAAGAAACTCAAATGGATGAGTGGGATAACGTGTTGGTGCCTGTGGTTCCTCTATATAAATCGGGTTCTTCGTGGGATGGCTACACGTCAGGGCGTGTTTACATTATTTGGAATGAAGAAGTCTGGCGCGAGTTGCAAGTGACTAGCAATGGATACTTCGCTGATGTGGGTATTAGCAGTAACCGCAAGAAAACAATGGAAACAAGGCACGTCAATATTGATGGCTCTTCATTGTTTCCCGGTGAGAATGTTGCATTTGAACCATTCTCAATACTGCAAGATGGGGTTGAAGTGTTTAGTGGCGAACTAGACATCAATGAGCAGGCAAGAGTGTTTAGTTTGGTCGCAGAGGAGATCGAGATCAAGTTTGCCGGTTTTGAACATGAGCAATTGATGGTGTCAACACATCCTAGCCCTATGAAGGCCTCTTCTGCACCGAGTGATGAAGTGTTGGGCTATCCGCTGCCTCATATCTGGCTACCATACAAAGTTAAAGGCGAATGCCAAGATGTGTATCTATATTACTCGTCTCAAGCCTTGAATGATGGGGCTGTTTCTGAGTTAGAGAGTAACTATCAGTCGATGGCAATTCCATTATCTGAGATGTCTGATTACAGCAGCTCTAAAGGTTTCACTCTACAAACGGTTTTTAAGTTACCAGAACTCTCTGAAAGTCAAAAAGTGAAGGCGGTTGTTAATGAACAGAACGATTGCAATGTCGCTGCAGTCAATATACCGCCTCCCGGAAGCGAGATCATATTACGCTATCGAGTCCTTGGCTCCACCGATCAGCCCGATGACTATTTTATGTTACAAAATGAAGAGCATAATTGGTCGCAAAAAGCATATTTTCGTTGTGCTAAGGTCGATGAAGATGGCTATCTCAATTTACGATTCAGTGGCTGGCCTGAGAAGGTTAAAGAAGTCGATATTTTAAGGGGGGCTCATGCCTCACGAGGGAATGACACTCCCGAAACGTTTAAGTTGCGCGAAAAAATAAAAGTTACGGACTTATTAGGCTAAAAAATGAAAAAAACACTACTAATCACGTTATTAGGCTTAGCAATCGTTGGTTGTAATGACCAATCTCAACAGAGTGCTTCCCCTGTACCGAGTTCTGCGCAAACAGAGCAAGAAAAACACCCAGATCGCGTTTATGTCGGCGAGCATAACTACTACGTAATGGAATCGGCAGTCACCAATGAGAATTGGGTATCCGATGACAAAATAAAACCTATGCCGGGTCAGTTTCCTAAATACTATGTCTTTAATTCAGATGAATGGCCCAAGGAAGATATCAAAGATGCTAGCTCTTATGACCTGCCGCGGTTTCAATTTGCATGGGCGAATGATGGTGATCGTTACAACTTACGAATCTGGAGCATGAAAACGGATGGCACAGATTTACGCTTAGTGGTACCAGATATCAAGGTTGATGGCATTGTGCTTATTCGACGTTCTCCCAATTTGCGCTATGTTGCTTGGATAGATAAAGGCACAGGCAAGTATGTTTATGACTTAAAAACGGGCGTAAAAACGCGAGTGATGGGATTAGGGTCTCCAGGCATGGCTTGGTCAGAAGATAGCCGTTATTTATATTTTCATACCATGGGTGACTTTGATAACGCTCGTTGGGACTCTGAAACTGGCGAAATTGAAGCGATTGATTTCGGAGTTGGACCTTACGCTGTCCTGAAGGATAAGACAATAACGAATCTAAGTTACACAGGGGTGTTTAAGCGAAATTTAACGAATAATGCTCTGAAACATATAAGTATTAAGCCAACAGGTAAGGTTCAGCCAAGAGAGTGGTTGAAATTTCGGGGTATGAGCCCAACGGGTCGATATGCTTGGGGCCAAAATAATCAGAATAGATTCTTTTTTGATATTGTGAATGAAACTGTAAAAAAATACGACAAAACTGAATATGTGGGGTCGGGGATATTAGGAAAAGATGCTCGATTCAGTGCACACGACCGTGTATCCCGTATGACAGTCGTCGATCGCGAAACACAGAGAATGTGGCAATGGTATGCGCTAGGTACCGGTGAAATAAGCGTTAACTCAAATATGAGCTTGTACAATGGCTTGGCAAATGATGGTCTTTGGTTTGAGGATAGTGAGTGATGGTTGATTTATGTACTTACGATAAACCAATGTACTTGCTTGGAGTGTATTTTCAAGGTGAAGATACAGACGCAGGACGTGAGTTCAGTAATTGGAATACAGTGTCAGACTTAACCAGCGTAGACCATGTAAAAAATGTTCGACCTATCCCATTTACCCCAATACTAATAGATGCTCTTGCCCAAGACTCTGTAACTTTGCCTAGATTTTGGGGAAGCGATCAGTATGGCAGGTTATGTAACGTGTCTTACTTAAGCGAAGCCGACAGTATGCCTCAAGTGCTGCTTCGTCATAATAGTCCAATTACAACGATTGATAATAATCAAAGCTATGAGATGTTGTTTCCACCCACCAATTTAATTGGTCAATTGGCACAAAGCTCGTCATCTATTGCTGAAATTAAGGAAACCATAAAGTCTCTCTATACGAAAATGAGTCCTCAGTTAAATAAGCCGAGGCTTTTTAAACCGTCGAAAATTTCAGTAAAACAACTTGCGAAGCCTTACACCCAGGAGCATGGGCAGTTACTTACGCAAGAGGAGGAAAGCTATAACCAATGGTATGCAGATATTCTCTCATCTGGCGTTGAGTTTATTGAAGGGTTTGTCGTACCCAGTGTAAATACCATTAGCATCGTGTTTAGCAGTGATATTTACATAGGCGCGGAAGTGTCATTAGTAAAATATCGCAGTACCCTTAGCAATCAACAAGAAACGTCAGAGATCGTATTGGAAAGAGGTGTCGTGCGACAGCCTACTTTTGACGATGAAAATCGAGAGTCACAAGCTTATAAAAACACTTTGCCATCTGTAACAATCAATTTACCATCGGTCGTAGAACCTGCGAAGTCTGAGTCAAGCACAGAAGATAATCATATAGTACTGGGTGATGGCTTCTACGGGCTTAGGATTCAATTTTATGTTCAGGATTATCTTACCGCGAACGAACATCTTAAAAATAAAGTTCCTGAAGTTATCAAGTCTGGACGGCTTCGATTTGAAAGGAATAAATCGTCAGAGGTCACAGGTGTAGCAGATCAGGATTGTTATACCTACGAACTGAACGAAAAGGTAACGTTTAAATCAATCAGTGGTTATGGAAAACTTGCTACCGTCTGCGGTGATATGATCTCTCTTGAAGAGTGTTTGTTTTACCAGTATCCCCAAGCATTACCCTCTAATTACAGCGAGTTAATGACAAAAACCGGCAAATCGGTTCCTCTTAGCGGTACGGGTGTTAATACACTCGGTTTAGCTTCAGCAATCAAAAAGAACGCGGAAAGTCTGGCTGAAGGTTTTCTGATGGGAGGAAATCCATTCTCAGATAACCTGAAAGCAACCATGTTCAGTGTCTCTAAAGGCATCTGGTCGGACATTGAGCAAAAAAAACTGCCTGATCTAATGACCAGCAGCGTAGCACTTGCTTTTGGCTTTTCAGCATTTAAGGAAAGCCGCAAAGAACTGACCAAAGCGATAAGATTTGCCAACAAGGGGCTCGACTTTAATCAAGCGGCGGCTTTGGCGTTTCGCAAGAGCGGCCTGAATATCTCTTTTATTAAGCGCGAACTCGATGTGATAAAAGCTAGCTTGATCACGGGTACGTTCAGCGAGAACTCAACACGACTTGCGAGGTCATGGTTTAATGGCTCCGTTATGGAGAAGATGAACCGAGCATTTCCAATTCTTGAATCTGGCTCTAGCTTAGTTGACTTGTACGATTTGGTGCAAAAAGAAAACGAGCTTGAGAAGAAATCTCTTGAAGCCAAAGAAGATTTCGATGCGGTATCTCAAAGCTACCTTCAATCTATTTCCGTTATTAAAGCATATCAAGAATGGGCACAAGCGTTAGACGACGCTAAAAACGTCATCAATGGCAGTAATGGTGACGATATCGCCCACATAGTTGAGGACAGCCAAGGGTTAGCTATTCATATCAACTTTAAGTTCAACGAATGGAAACATGGCAATGAACACGGCAAGCTGAGAACAGACATTAAACAAGTGTGTCAGAATTTGTCGCAATTGATGCTAGATAACCCAAGCTACAAAGTATCAATAGAAGGGCATGCTGGTAGGATTGGTTCTTCTGATGCGAACGATCTCGTTGCTGCTAATCGCGTAAAGACTGTTACCAACGCGATTACCTCCATTGACTCTAACTTGGAAGAAAGGGTTTACACGGCGTCTTATGGAAATACTCAACCGCTCACGGCTGATAACACCAAGAGCGATATGTCACAGACCGGAGACAGTGTCCCTGCAGCCCTCGATCGACGAGTTGAAGTTCGCTTGATTATTCCTAACTATCAAGTTGTTTTACCACCGAGCCGCAGCGGCATGGTGGAATTAGAGAAAGCACGCCAGTTGAAGCAAGCATTAGATGTTGGCTTAGATGATACGCAGAAGGCGCAAGTCGCTGCGGTGTTAACCACTCTTAGCGGTTTTGCGATGTTTACGCCGCTGGCTCCGCTTGCTGCGGGTATTTTATATCTAAGATCGGGAGCAGAGTTAGCAGATTGTGCGCTATCTGTGTTGGATGAACTCATTACTGAAAAAGCCTATTCTGACTTTAAAGGTCGTTACCAGAACATCGACCAACTAAACCAGTTAGGTAAAATCCACATCCGAGTTCTTCAACAGTACAGAGACCTAAAAGTAACGATTGAGCGTAGTGAAATAAAGACACGTGATGAAGTTGAATCTCACCTGAAGAATAAAGAAACTGTGCAAGAGCTGCAGAAACGATTTTTACTCCGTGCTCTTGCGCTTAACGGGCTAGTGGAACTGCTTGCTCGCATTTCGCTTTGGAATCCTAATGTTTCTAAGTTGCAAGGGTTGCTTGAGGAATATCGAGTTAAGGATTACATCGATGTTTACGTTATCAACGATAACTGGGAGGCGCCGTTAAGAAATTACAACACAATGGCTCAGAACTGGATTCAACGAGTTAGGGACGATAAGTCAGGTGCAAGTGCTGCCCGAGCTTTTGCGCAATCTTGGAAAAACGAACATTCGCCACAATTGTCCCCTTTGTTGAAGAGAGCTCGCATTCAAGGGGAATTCAATAAAGGCTTCCCAGTACAAGCCCGTTTATATCAGGGGGATGCGGAAAATGGCTTTTCCGATTTCGCGAAAATGTTCGATAACAATGTGGAGTCGGTTAAATCGAGCGATATCGGCTTCAGTCGTTTGCTAGTTGATAGTAAAGGAGATGGGGTTTCTTGGAAGCCTTTTGAAGAGTGGATTTCCCCAAATAAAACCAATCGAATTACGCCTTTTACACGTGTTAAGGTACAAATTGTATTATCAAATAATGCCTCTAAATCTAAGAAAAAGATCTTTAAGACAACACTGCAATATTGTTGTGAGCGCTCGCTTTGGGACTTTAAAGGGCCAAGCTTTGAGGTTTTGATGGCGCCACGAAAAGCGGATGATCTAACTTTGTGCGGAAGCAACGATAAGCTAAAAAATTACTTTGGCCAACACGCAGTTGATGAGCATATGACATGTGTTGAGTTTGAGCCAACATATTGGTTCGGCGAGTATGAAATCCCAGGTCTCAAGCCTTTATACTCAGATTACGAGATGCAAAACTTTGATAAATGGAAACAAAGTGGAGAAGCTCGTTCATTGCAATACTATTTCACTGCTGATGGGAGTACGCTATCGCTAGCAGGAACTGACGAGCGGTTGACTATGTTTAACTATGGTGTCGATGATAATAATACCTATGGTAAGCAATGCCACCTGAATAGTGATGGTGAAGTCGAGGTTGATGGTTTACCTCTTGTTTTATACGACGGTTTGGCGAATAGGCAAGTAGTGATTAACGAATATGATTTACTAATCGAAGAGTTTGTTAAAAGTGCTTCTGCTAAAAAATCTGAAGGTATTGCACCGTATCTAAAAGGTGATGTTTCGATCTTTAGTGCTGTTTCGAAAGGCAGTGGTGTTGAGTGGTTCGATGATAAAGCACCAAAATCCTCTGTACTTGATTGGTCTAATGATAAACCAGTTACTATATATGTCGCTTTACTTTCCGAAGGAGGCGAAAAAGATGTGTACAGACGTATGATGGGAGAGAACTATCAGGTGCCAATGCGTTTATCTTTGTCGATTGAAGAGCAAGAGTCGATGTTTTCAAAAGACACGACTGAAGGGCCAAGTTTCTTCGGTTCACTGCTGGAACTTGGTGAATACACTTATAAGAAAGAAGTACCTTCTCCTTATGCAAAAGTAGAAATCAAAGAGGTCAATTTCACTGATACTAACTCCGAACTTGCATCTGGGTTAGGGGCTTTTGTGGAGGAGTTTCAAGCGAAAGTTAATGCAGATCCTAATAGATACTTAGATCCATTTAGTGACCGTAGGACTCTGCATATCGTTAAGTTTGAGCTTAGATATACGTCTCCAACAGGACGAAGAGTTCCGACCTTGAGACCATTTGGTCCAATTTTGGACAAGAAAAAAGCCGTGTTTTTACCAGTGCATATTGCTGTCTCATCGTTATCACAAATGGGGCTTGCGCCAGGTATAGGTATCTATCCACTAAAACAGGCCCAAAAACTGTCTGTACTGGGTGGACAAGAATATAATACAAAAGGTATGCCCTGGATGGAGATTGAGCGAGATGTTTCTCGAATGAATGATTCTGCGTTTCTCTATTGGCAAAAAGAGTTAGCGAATAACTCAGTGAAACGCAAAGCGTGGATCGAGGATTGGATTGTGAAAGAGCCGACGAATGTAAGCGTTCCGGAACAAAAATCAATATAAAGAAACCGCCTTCGGGCGGTTTTTTTGTTTCTATCGGACTGACTGAACACTCTGTTGTAATCGCTTTCTCTTTGCCTCAGCCCGCTGCAGAAATATCGTATTTCTTCATCTTGTGATTGAGTGTACTTAACGGGAGCGACAGTTGCTCAGCTGCTCGTTTCGTGTGCCAATTACAAGATTTTAAGCAATCGATGATCACGGTACGCTCGTACTGGCTGACGACCTCTTTTAGGCCAACGGCGACATCGTCATCTCCTAGAGGTTCAGGTTCGAACGTGGTTTGAATTGCCGATGTAGCTGGAGCAACCACTTGACGGTGTTCGACCTCTTCAGGGATCTGTTCACCAAACTCAATCTGAGTAATAGTTTCAAAATCGGAAAGCAGAACCGAGCGTTCAATGATGTTCTTAAGCTCGCGCACGTTACCGGGGTAGGTGTAAGCGAGCAGTTGGTTTCTCACATTAGCACTCAATCCTGGTGATTGAGGCAACCCTAACATCGTCGTGGTTTGCTGCACAAAGTGCTCGGCGAGTGGGATAATGTCCGCTTGTCTGGATCTCAGAGGTGGTAAGGTGATGGGAAATACGTTCAAGCGGTAGAATAAATCGGCCCTAAAGCCTCCGTCTTTAATCTGTTGCATTAAGTTACAGTGTGTCGCAGCAATGACTCTAACATCCACTTCAATCTCTCTGCTGGCGCCTACAGGGCGAACTTTACGTTCTTGTAGCACACGCAACAGTTTAGCTTGAAGTAACATTGGCATATCGCCAATTTCATCTAGGAATAGGGTTCCGCCATTTGCTGCTTCAAATAAGCCAACTTTGTCCTTGTCTGCGCCGGTAAATGAGCCCTTTCTGTGCCCGAAAAGTTCAGATTCCAGAAGTTGTTCAGGAATTGCGGCACAGTTCTGAACGATTAATGCTTGGTCAGAACGATTCGAGTTTTCGTGAATGTATTTTGCAATGACTTCTTTACCTGCACCCGTCTCGCCTCTAAGTAAGACGTCGACAGGCAAAGAGAGCACCTTATCAAGTCGGCTCAATACATTGACCATCTCTTCACTTTCAGCGATCGGACCTTGATAGGTTTTCTTTGTCCGTTTCTTTAGCTGAGTATTTTCACGAACCAACGCTTGGTTATCGGCGCTTAAACTCTTAATCACTTGACCATATTGCTCTAACCAAATGGCATGGCGAATATTACTCGCCGCCATTCGGCAAAACTCGGTAAGTGCGGTTTCGTTATCGATAACGCTTAAATCAAGCAAAACCAATAATCCAATAGTTTTGCTTTCATCATCAATCAATGGCCAAGCAAGTAAGTTATTGCTTTTTAGACCTAACGTTTGCTCGGTTTGATAGATGCCTTCACAGTCATAACCATTGTAAGTGTATAGCTCATTGATCAAGACAACTTCGCCGTTACGTACGGCGAAGTTGAATGGGTCGGCTTCACTTACTGTGTCTAACTGCAGTGGCTCCCAAGGATGTGAGGCGATGACTTTTTCATGGTGATGTGCGGTGCTCGGAATCAAGGCTTGACCGGTTTGGTCAAGCACGTAAATGATGCCATGTTTCGCGAAAGTCATTTGCCTTGCTGCTGTGAGAACGGCATCCAAAGTTTGAGCTAACTGGCTGCGATCAGCCAGAGATTGG
Source organism: Vibrio sp. FE10 (assembly GCF_030297155.1). Lineage (NCBI taxonomy): Bacteria > Pseudomonadati > Pseudomonadota > Gammaproteobacteria > Vibrionales > Vibrionaceae > Vibrio > Vibrio apostichopi. Next base: position 1,631,180 of record NZ_AP028068.1, read on the forward strand.
CTGATCGCAAGTAGGGCGTTACTAAGCTCACTATGGTTAGCTGAACGCATAGGTTAGAGTTCCTTGCTCGTCCACAGAAACTTCAATTTGAGTATGTGAATCATCCTTGTCATTCACCAGTAGTTGAGTCGAAAGCTGCGGCAATAGTTGACGGTTAATAACGGCATCAATATTTCGAGCTCCCGTCTCTGCAAGGCGGCAGTTGCCTAATACGAATTCCACTAAGTTATCACCATAGCAAAGTGCCAGTTTGTGGTGGCTTTGCAGGCGCTCAGACACTTTCTTTAGTTTATGATGAATAATGTCAGTCATTGCTGCGTCTGAAAGAGGAAGGAATGGCAACACGGACATACGAGCCAGTAAGGCTGGTTTGAAGTGTTGATTCAATGTTGGGCGAATGGCTTCAGCGACGATATTGGCATCAATGTCTTTCGCTTGGTGAACCAAAGACTCGATCTCATGTGTCGCGAGGTTACTCGTCATGATGATGAGCGTATTTTTGAAGTCGATGGTACGACCTTCGCCATCATTCAGTGTGCCTTTGTCGAAAACTTGGTAGAACAGGTTGAGTACTTCTGGGTCTGCTTTTTCAACTTCATCTAAAAGAACAACAGAGTAAGGGCGCTGACGTACTGCTTCGGTTAGCATACCGCCTTCGCCAAAACCTACATAGCCAGGAGGAGAACCAATAAGGCGAGACACAGTGTGTTTCTCTTGGAACTCAGACATGTTGATGGTGGTCATGAAGCGCTCACCGCCAAACATTTGGTCGGCGATAGCGCGAGCGGTTTCTGTTTTACCTACACCACTTGGGCCAACTAATAAGAAAACGCCCGTTGGTGCATCTGGGTTACCTAATCCCGCTTTTGCGGTTTGAATACCTTCAGCAAGCGCATCAATGGCAAATTCTTGGCCTTTAATGTTTTGAATTAGGTTTTGCTTCAAGTTTAAGGTCGCTTGCGACTCATCTTGAAGCATCTTACCCATAGGGATACCTGTCCAATCAGAAATTACATGACTAATTTCGTCAGGACCCACTTCGTAGTGAACGAGTGGATTGGTACCGCGCACGTTATCTAAACGTTCGTTACAAGATTGAATAGCTTCGCGAGTCTGCTCTTCAGAATATTCATGACAATTTGGTTTGTCACTTATTAGTGCGTCATCATCTTGAACCGTATTGTCAGCTATAGGAGCGCTGTCTTCTTCAGTCGAAGGAGTAGTAAGGCTATAAAGATGACTACGCAGTTCTATGATCTCTTGAATAAGAGATTGCTCTTTTTTCCATTGAACCTGAAGGGTAGCTTGTTCTTCTGTGGCCTTTTCAATCTTCTCTTTTAGCTCAGGAATTAAAGCGGCACTGTGTTTGTCACCAGTTTGCTGAAGTTGGTCACGTTCTAGAGCTTCGAGCTCGCGATTCGCAGCGGCAATTTCTTGATGTAATGTTTCAACAGGTGCCGGTGTTGCATTAAGGCTAATATTGACGCGAGCACAAGCCGTATCTAACACGTCGATTGCTTTATCTGGCAGTTGACGTCCAGTGATGTAACGATCAGCTAAGTTTGCTGCGGCAGTGATTGCGTCGTCACGTACGTATACGTTGTGTGACTTTTCATAGGCTGGTCTTAAGCCTCGGATGATCAATGCTGCTTGAGTAGCCGACGGCTCATCAAGTTTTACCAGTTGGAAACGGCGCGCCAGAGCTGGATCTTTTTCGAAATATTTTTTGTATTCAGACCATGTGGTGGCAGCAATTGTTTTTACTTCACCACGTGCTAGAGCGGGTTTAAGTAGGTTGGCAGCATCGCTGCCTCCAGCTTGATTGCCTCCCCCAACTAGCGTGTGAGCTTCATCTATAAATAAAATGATTGGAGTCGGTGAATTCTTCACTTCATCTAGTACTGCGTTAAGGCGTTTTTCAAACTCTCCCTTAACACTTGCCCCCGCTTGAAGTAAGCCCATGTCTAGGCCGTATAGTTCAACACCTTTGAGGCAGTCTGGCACATCTCCTTCGGTAATTTTTAATGCAAGACCCTCTACCACCGCTGTTTTACCCACTCCCGGCTCACCTACGGCGATTGGGTTATTTTTTCTGCGTCGCGCCAATATGTCGATTATTTGTCTGATTTCTTGATCACGGCAGAATACTGGGTCGATCTCGCCCTTTCTTGCTTTGCCTGTAAAGTCGGTGGTGAATTTACTTAATGCCGAACCATCTTCACGTGCGTCGGTTTTTTCTGATGTCGTTGCTAAAGATTCTAGAGAGTTTGTTGTGAGTTCAGAAAAGTTACGCTTTAAGGTATCTGGGTTTACACCGTCTAAGATTGAAGCGTAGCCGTGCTGACCATAGCGTAGTGGGTTACTCATGAGTGTAAGAAGTAGGGCGCCAGAGCGAATCTGAGTTTCGGATAGATCTAAAGATGAGACCAACCAACTTTCTTGAAGCCATTCGATTAAAAGCGAAGAAAAAACGGGCTTGCTGCCATTGCCTGTTGTGTTGGTATCTAAAGTCGAACGAATGGATTGCCTTAAAATGGTCTCTGAGCAATCGAAATGACTTAATAAGATATCAAAATCACTATTTGGCCTTTCTAATAAGCTTAATAGATAGTGTTCAATTTGCACTTCATTGGCTTTTTCCGATACGGCTAATGCAGCGGCATCCTCTAAAGCGACTTTTACAATAGGGTGCAGACGTTGTATTAAAGAGGAAAGGTTTATATTTATCATTTTAGTTCTATTAGTTATGTATATGGGATGCAGCGATTATACTAAAATTGATAACTGGTTTTTTATTCGGTGATGAATTTACTATTGTTTATTGGTTACTTTTATTGTTTGTTTTGGTTTTTTATCTGACTAATATTTAAAATTCCGTTCAAAATAATAAATAGTCTAGGTGTTATGATTTAATTACTAGTTTTTTTGACTTTATTTCTAATCTTCGAGATAGTTATTTTGCCTTTGTGTTTTAAATTCAATTTATTAGTATCCACGTTCAATAAATCGTTTTTCTAAACAACAAATTGTTGTTAAATATAATATTTATAACGGGTCATTTTTTGTAAGTGACTGTATTTATTTACTTTATAAAGTTGGCATGATGTTTGTATTAGCTTAATCAGTCGCGGTGATAAGCGATTTGGTGAATTAATGAATTATAAATTTTAAAAAGGAAATATCGATGCCAACTCCAGCATATATGTCTATCAATGGTGAAACTCAAGGTCACATTACTAAAGATACTTACTCTGCAGATTCTGTAGGTAACACTTGGCAAGAAGCTCACGTTGATGAGTTCCTAGTTCAAGAACTTGATCACGTACTAACAGTTCCACGTGACCCACAAAGTGGCCAACCAACAGGTCAACGTGTTCACCGCCCTGTAGTAGTAACTAAAGTACAAGACCGTTGTTCACCTCTGTTATTCAACGCATTAGTGTCTGGCGAAAAGCTTCCTGAGTGTGTAATCCGTTTTTACCGTACTTCAGTACAAGGTAAGCAAGAGCACTACTACTCAATCAAGTTAATTGATGCACTACTTGTAGATATTCAAACTCGTATGAATCACTGTCAAGACGCTGCAACTTCAGATCGTGTAACTGAAGAAGTACTTAAGCTGACTTACCGTGCAATCGAAGTAACTCACGAAAACTGTGGTACTGCTGGTAACGATGACTGGCGTGCTCCACGCGAAGCTTAATCGCTTTTCGTGAAAAACAAAGGGTCAACAACTGCTGTTGGCCCTATTTCTATTATTAGTATCAGGTAAAAGATATGGTGAATGACGTAGAATTTAAGTTTGAACTGCAAGGCTCTGAGCATGATTTTCGTGTGGAGAGCTTTCAGGTAATCGAAGAGCTTTCAAAGCCTTTTCAAATCAGCCTATCATTACTTTCACTTGATCCTGATATCTCATTTGATGCACTCATCCGTAAACCAGGTAGCCTGACTCTATATGGCCAAGGTGTCAGTTCAGCGAGATGCTTTCACGGCGTAGTTAATGAAGTTCGTTACCTTGGATCGGGTAGGAGATTCTCCCGTTACCAACTGACTCTTGTTCCGCAAGCTTGGTTTTTGAGCCAAAGACAAGACTGCCGAATTTTTCAACAAAAATCAGCGTCGGCGATCATCTCTGAAGTTTTAGATGATGCGTCAGTAACTGATTATCGACTAGAGCTCTCAGGCGTATATCCTTCAAAAGAATACGTGCTCCAATATCGAGAGACAGACCTAGAGTTTGTTCAACGAATTTTGGCAGAGCATGGTATGTGGTACTACTTTGAGCATACAGAAGCTAACCACACAATGGTTATTGTCGACAGTAATGATGCAATAGCTGAGTTATTGAACTCACCACTTAACGGGTCTTATTTGGGTCCTATTGTTTATCATGCTGATGGTGGTGGTGTTGCAGATCGCGAGCATATCTCTGATCTTGAACTTGTGAATCGAGTGAAAACCGGCCACGTTACTTACACTGACTATAACTACGAGTTTCCGAAGATCCCTCAGGAAATGAGCAGCTCCGGCGAACTCGATTTAGACCTAAAATTGTTCGATTTCCCAGGTCGTTACGTTGATCCAATGATGGGTCAAGTAAGATCAAATGAATGGATGTCTGAACATGTTGTTGATAATCAGCAAGTGGAGGCGACCAGTAATGTCATGAGGCTGGCGTCTGGATACAGTTTTAGTATCAGTGAGCATCCACGTTCAGCAATCAACCGTGATTACCTCATGTTATCGGTAATGCATAGTGGCCATGACCCTCAGGTTCATGAAGATGAAACTAATGGTCTGCCAACTACATATCACAATCAGTTTGCGTGCATTCCTAGGAATGTTGAGTTTAGAGCTCCAAAACTTGAGGCTCCTTTGGTTGAAGGTACACAAACAGCGGTCGTTGTGGGGCCTGCAGGCGAAGAAATCTATACTGATAAGCTTGGACGGATCAAAGTTCAGTTCCATTGGGACCGTTATGGCGAGAGCGATGAGCATTCCAGTTGTTGGATTCGAGTTAGCCAGTCAATGGCAGCACCGACTTGGGGGGCGGTATACCTACCTCGTATCGGTCATGAGGTGGTTGTTACCTTCCTAGAGGGAGACCCGGATAGGCCTTTAGTTACTGGTGCAGTTTATAACGGACTTCATTATCCTCCTTATTCGTTACCAGAGAACAAAACGCGTACAACTTTCAGAACTCAAACGCATAAAGGGACAGGCTATAATGAGTTGAGCTTTGAAGACGAAGCTAACCAAGAAGAAGTCTACATTCATGCGCAAAAGGATATGTCGACCAAGGTTTTAAATAACCGTTATCGCGACATAGGCCAAGATGAGTTTTTAAAGGTTGCACGCCATCAGACAAATGATGTTCACGGTGATCACAAAGAGACCATTGACGGACATAAGACCACCCAAGTTAACAGCACGTTTACTGAAACTGTCGAACAAGATGTATCCGTTACTTACAACGCTAATGAAACTCAATATGTTAAGAACAATTCTGACTTAGAAATTGGAGACAATCAAATTACCAAGATTGGTAAGAATGATGATTTGGATGTTGGTGAAAACAGCAATTTAACGGTAGGTGCATCAAAAAGTTCTGATATAGGGGCCGATGATAACCAGACGGTTGGTGGCAACTTAACGGTCTCTGTTAAAGGAAACACTTCATACAAAGCCGATGGTGCGACGCAAGTCATAAGCGGCGACAAGATAGTACTGAAAACAGGTGGTTCGTCATTAGTGATGAATAGTGACGGGTCTATCAAGTTGTCAGGTTCCTCAATAACCATAGAAGGAAGCGATAAAGTTGTAATCAAAGGTGGAAACGTGGCGATCAATTAATGATGGAAAAACAAACCCAAATTATACAAACCATCACTGAACAGCAAGCCGAATCAACGGCTTGCTTTTCGCGTTTTGGAACAATTGTATCGATTAACGAAACTAAGAGTGGTGTTCGCGTCGATTTCGAAGGAAACCCGTTGCAGCAGCCAATTAATGCGAGGTTGGGGAGAGGGTTTAAATTAGCTGAGTTGCAACTTGCTATTGATAACACCCTTTCATGTCGTATCGAGTTTCTTAATAACGACTTTAACCTTCCTTTAGTCACAGATATCTTTTTCTCCATTATTGATGACTCGGATGAGTTTGTACTGAGAGCCAAGAAAATGGTTATTGAAACGGAACAAGAGTTAATAGTGAGAAGTGGCGAAACAGAGACCCGTTACAGCGGCCGTGATGGCCGAATTACCACCAAAGCCAAATATGTGACTTCTCAAGCAGAGAAGGCTCAAAAAATTCAAGGCGGCACTATCGCGATCAATTGATCGTGTTACTAGATTGGATTCACGGATGCGTCAAAAAATAGGTATTGATCAACTAAACCAGCCGATTACTCATGAAGATTTCGAACTCGCCATCACTAATGCGGAAAGTACGCTCACTTTATTGGACGAGCTTCCTATCAAGTGGCTGGATATGTGTAATGAAAAGCTGTCACTGGCTTCGGAGACACTCGGTTTCTTGTTAAAGCAACGCTTACAAGTACATAAAAGGGGATACCCAAGCGTTAAACTGGAGTATTTAGCGCTGGCTGAGCGTCAGATTGAAGACCTAAAAAATGTTTATTTGTCTTTCTATCGATTGGCTCCGGGATTGATTCATCAATTAAAGCAGAGCGAACCAACCATTTATGCTTGGCTCATGTTGAATTCTGAAATTGGACAAGAGCACGAAAACCTACTTTGTGGTTTATCGATACTTGATGATTTGGATTACCAAACCGCAAAATTGCTAGTTGTTCAGTCATCATTATCAGGTATCGACTCTGTGGTAATCGAAATGGTTGAAGGTGGTTGTAAACTGCCCCTGCTTTTCTTGGAGTGCTTACAGTTACGCCAAACTGTCACAGTTGGTCTGCTAAAACGTTGGCTTAAAGACAAGCGGTTTTCTGAGCATAAAACACATTTATTTTTATCGTTACAAAACGATGCAGAAAGCGTTTTCTGGTTAGCTGAAAACTCAAATAGCAGTCAGAACTTGTTTGAGCGATTACTTGCGAAAGAGGATAGAGGGACATGGTTTCGTCAGGAATTTGGTACCTCAATCGATAGTGTGTCTGATCCCGAAGTGGTCACTTTTGCCAAACTTTTGGATCTCAAAGAGTTTGAGAGCTTTAATCTGAATAGTGTACAGGCTCCGTTCGATTTTGTATTACAGGGTCTGAACGAACATGTTCCGAAAATAGTTGAATTAGTATCTAGCCTTGACGAGTTCGAAGGTGAGGATTGGATCCAAGCGCTTTACATTGTCTATGGGAAACGTTTACCAGTGATACCAAAAAATTTGGGGATAGACTTTGAGTGGCACGAAATACTCGAAAAGCTAAAAGAATGGGTCGAAATTGGTGCCTACAGACAAGCGTCACCGGGTCGATTGGGACAACCTTTGACTCTAGAAACCAGTATCCAAGCCATGTTCGATACTCAAGTCAGTGCTGCTTTTAGGGTTTGGATTTGGCGTCAGGTTTGCCTCCATACTCGCTCATACATCCCTTGGGATATGGCTATGCCAGTTCATCAACAAGAGTGGAATATCACGCGACTAACTCAGAATTCAACAGCCTCAGAAAGGTTTAATCTAAGGAATAATAATGCAGTTGTGGGATATTGAGAACCATCCAGAACTTTCAATCAAAGGCCGCTTTCAACGGGACCAGAATGGTAATGAGGTTTGGATTGTCGTTGGAAAACGCTCATGGCAACTCGTAGGCTCTGTTTGGAAGGAGCAAGAAGAGACAGAGATCTATGACGATCCTGTCTATCTGGGTGAAGCAGGGCTTTCCGCGATGAAAGCTGACCAAGAGTTCTCAGTTGTAAAAACCAACACAGATGTACTGATTTTCGGTAAGGCCCGAAGCTACGCGAAAAAGGCAGTTACGTACCATGAGTGTCGGCTTTTGATTGATGGCCATATCGACAAAACCATATCGGTACTTGGTGATAGGCAATGGATTGAGCACGGAGGTAGCGTAACGCTAAGTAAACCACTCCCATTTGTGGAAAAAGAGATCGACTTCTCCTGTGCTATCGGAGGCGATTTAAGAAACCGGCTCGGCGGAGGTATTGCTGATACTAAAGGGGAACTATTGAAACAGAAGGTTCCTTCGGTTTTTTATCCTACGGAAGATTGGAGTGCGACACCCAAGAATACACGGGTTGCTGGATTTGGCCCGTTAGCCCCATTTTTTGGGGCTCGTCAGCAATATGCTGGCACTTTTGATGACGATTGGCTAGAGAATAGGAAACCTCTTTATCCCGTAGACTTTGACCAACGTTTTTATCAGAGTGCGCCACTAGACCAACAATGCAAAGGATTCATATCTGGCGGTGAACGATTGATGATGAGTGGCTTTTGCCATAATGATGCACTCTCTTTCCGTTTCCCCCAAGAGATGTATGTTGCAGAAGCTCAATTTAAAAATGCCAACTATCAAGTAGATATGCCTATTTCTACGGTTTTCATTGATACAGAGGCTCGGATACTTTCAATCAGTTACAGCGCTGCCTTCCCATGTCAAGGCGAGGAGCATCTTTTAGTGTCAACGAAGATCCATAAAAAACAGGAGTTGTCCGATAATGAATAACAATTCAGCACGATTCGTTATTGGTATGGAAGCCATGACACCAACGGGCATGAATCTTGATATTGCCACAACAGTTGCCAAAGCGGATTTGGGAAGGTTCGATCAGCAAGTGTCCGGTGATGGGATTGAAAGGTTCACGTACGCTAGTATTGAATACATTTCCAGTACATCATTGTTTGACAAGTGTTCGGCGCTTATTGAGAGCTTGATCGACTCTCTTTTAAAGCAGTTACCTACATCATTAAAGCCTATTCCGTTACTCGTCAATGTACCGGGCTCTATTTCTGTAGTGGAGATGAGTCAGTGGTTAAGTGAATGTAAGCATTGTGATTCAATATCACGTTATGAAGTGGTTCAACAAAGTGGACCATCATACTTGACCACATCATTGGCTAAGTTGAACCAATTCGATGCAATAATGAGTATCTCAGTAGATTCACTTGTTGATGATCTCAGTGACTTAATCGAAGCTGGAGATGTCATGAGTTCGACTAATCCATGGGGCATAATACCGAGTGAGGGCGGGGCGGGTTTACTGTTATGTCGGAATAACTTGGTGCAAACGTTAAAGCTTAAACCCAAAGCAAAGTTAGGTTATTTCGAAGTAGAACCTGCAAATACAACGCGAAGGTCAGTAATGAAGCTCGTAAGGAATGCGAGTCGCAATATCAAGAGTTTTGGGCCTGTATTCTCTGATATGACTAATCTGAGGTCTCATACTGAAGATTATGGATTCGCGTTAGGTGCACGCGCCGAATGTTTTGATAACCCACAGCAGCCCACGTTAATTAATGATTTATGGGGCACATTGGGTAGTTGTTCTGCATTGGCATTAATGGCCTGCACTATCCAAGAGGTAACGCACAATAGCCCCGTAACCCTGTTAATGTTTGATGTTAAAGGAGAAAGGGCGTTGCTCCAACTCACTTGTATGAATGATAACTGATCATATAAACGTGAGATAAAGTGCGAATATTACTTATATGGTAATGTTTGCGTAAAAATTAATCGAAATGTGATTGAGTGTTTTGAGCTAGTCTTGGTATGTATTTAATCCATTGGGTAGCTTAAATCGCTGCAAGACCTTACCTCGAACGTTTTGAACATATTGATAAAGTAGTTTATCTCTTTTTACCATCATAGCTAAAAACAGTATTATAGGTTTCTGCCAATGAAGTCCTGCTCAAGTGGGACTCCCGTTGGTTTTATTGCTAGTGAACAGCAATTTATAATGCTTTGCCATTTTCATCTTATATCAACCAGTTCCTGATGTCTTTTGGGTTAAATCACTTTCCAAACACCTATTGTAACTCAATGCAAAAATAAAATTATTTTTGAAAGACATTTTCAAATATCGATCTTTATACGTAAATAAAATATTTTTATTTAAAATAAGCTAAATATGTGACTCAGTTAACAGTGTTTGTTCAGTCCGTTATTTTAACGGGTAAGTATTATATTTAGGAGTGAAAAAACAGTCGAAAGTTGCTAGTTAAAGCGTTTGTCGTAGTGTTCTGTTGTTTAGTCATAATAACTGAATTAATAGTATTACCGATGGTTTTAAATACTGCTATTGAAAAGGGTATTAGACAGTATTTATTATCCAGCATTAATTTATTTTGTTTGATAAAGAGTTTAGCGTGCCAGAAAAGCCAGGGACAGCCAAAGGTTATCTAGATAAGTTGGTTGTGAAAGCGATCGAAAAGAAAAATCAACAAGCTCAGGACATGGCTAACAAAAATAAGCCTAAGTTAGAGTATGTGATTTTTTCCCAATTTGACGTGTTAGATACATTACCTTCAAAAAATGGCAAAACGACTGTTTATCACTTGGCCAAGAAAGGAAACCCTGAAAAACAGGTTTGCTGTAAGGTTCTAAATGAAGGTTCATCTGAATTTGCGAATGAATTAATCATTAATGAAGCCAGTCATCTTGAGATGTCTCAACATCCGAGTGTTGCTGATTTCATTAAAATAGGTAAAGAGTTCGATAGACCATACTTTATGTATCATTGGATTCAGGGCGAATCTTTGGCTGAAAAAATGGCTCGTCATACTCCTAAAGGTTTTAGGCATGATCATATTGCGTGGTTGATATATCAATTGTCTGGTGCGCTTGAGTTCATGCACACAAGAGGTGTTTGCCATTTAGATATTAAACCTTCAAACATTATTGTCACAGAGTCCGATTACGTAAAGTTGATAGACTTTGGTGCTGCTCGTTATGTAGGTGAATCTAATACTTCTGCAGAAGCAAGCATGAGCTATGCGTCTCCGGCGTTTATAAAGTCTGGCGTGGCTCAACCTCAAGATGACGTCTATTCATTGGCGTTATTAACTGGGCACCTATTTCTTGGTGCCGCATTTGGCGATGCTTGGACCTCTCAATTACAAGCTAAGAAACGACCAGGTTTAATACCTAACCACGTATGGAAGTTAATTAAAGAGGTTGTTAACAACCCTAGACAGCACAGGTATACAGCGACTTCGTTTGCGCAGCAATTAGCCAAGATCGATACACAAAAATTTGGTGCTGATGTAAGTGCTCCTTTGTTTAGTAGTTTACGCAATGCTGATCTCGTTTTAACCAAACATCGGGCTATTGATAGAATTCAAAGTGGTCGACTTAGATACTTAGAAGCGAGTTTGGTTTTGTGTGTTGTAATTATTACTGGCACATATTTATACAATCAAGGTCAACCTGAATGGAAATCGATTGTTAAATCTACCAACAGTTCAAGTAGTCTTGTGAGCACTATTAAACCTGCACAAACAGCGTCTTTTTTAGCTCAGTCTCCATGGGATATTGAATTCGCGTTGCAGGACATGGAAAAAGATGTCGTTTCGACTGCTCCTTACCGAGAAGCTTATGAAGTACAACAGAGCAAATTAGCTAAGTTATATAAAAGCTATGAATCGGATTTGATTGAATACGAAGGGTCTGTCGATCAACTTCCTAAAACTTTGATGTCTATCCGGCACGAACTCGTTGCGTTGCGAGAAAAACTGAACAGTGACGGTTCGCTATTTCCATATGCAGACAAAGCGTTGACGGACACGATGGCAAGTCTGAATAAGGCGACCATCAATTCGCAAAATATAGCCACTTTTGGTGGAAATAAAGAACAGCGTTTAATCGAACTCATCTTAGATGGGAAATCAGATGTTGCAGACAGTGATATTGAGACTGCTTGGAAAGTAAACCAATCAAGAGCCTATTTTTATAGTCATGTATTACCACGAAAAGTACTCAGTGGTATAGATGACTCAATAGAGAAAAATGCAAAACAGCACTACTACACTAAAGCGATTCTTGAGGCAGAAGCTGCGCAGTCATTTTTCGGTAATACGCCAAAACTGAAAGCTAAAGTAAGAGCTCTCAAAGTAGCCAGAAGCGAATTTATTCTGTTCAGTACCGTAACTGAACAATCAGTATTTGATCGACAGAAACTGCACGATTCATTAGCCGATCTGGAGACTAATGCTCCTAAGAAATTCAGCGAAATAACTGAAATTCTTAATAGTATGGCAAGCGATTCAATAGACAAAAGTCATCAATTATCTAAACCTGCGCGAGGTGCTATAGCAATCGAACGAGCAATTAGAAATTACAATTCTGAAAGCAGAGGTTAACTTGAGTCTGATCGATACTGAAACGCTATTAGCACCAATATCTGAGCACTCGCCAACTGGTGAAGATGCGAGATATGAGTTTTGTTACGAAATGATGGAAACCGAAGTGAAAAAATTTGGTTCATTATTTGGTGAGACTGTCGACTGGCATATAGTAAAAGTCCATTCGATTGAAGTGCTAAGTCAACATAGTAAGGATCTCAAAGCGCTTTGTTATCTGATCCGTTCCTTGGTGGAGGATAAGGGCGAGATAGGGCTTGAGGAAGGATTATCTTTGCTCAATGACTCAATCAGTCGTTTTGGTCACGAGTTATATCCTAAACGGAAGAGAGGAAGAGACGGTGCTGTTGAGTGGCTTAATCATCAATTCAAACTCGTCGCGACTAAATTATCTACAGAACCTCTTAATTGGGAAGCTTTGTCTCGATGCGTCACATTAATTGAAGGTATTCAGCGTCAGTTTGACGAAATATTTCAAGATTCTGATGTTGATTTTTTTGAAATAAAAACTCAGTTGAATCAGTTGATGCAGAACGCATCTCTAAATGAAGACATCTTGGGTCAAGACAGCGCGGCTGATTCAGAGCCGCTAATTGACGTCGTTACACCGACCGAAAAAACGAATGTTCCACAAAGTCGTGTAACTGACGTTCCTAAGACTCAAACAACGTCTAATCAGAAACGGATTAAACCTCGAGAGCCCAGTACTGTTGATGTTGATACAGATTTTTCATCTCCGACTGCGTCAAAGCGTACGTTAAAAAAAGTGTCTGAAATAATGGTGCATTCAAATCCTACAGAACCTTTAGGATATCGGATTTACCGTCATCTAACATGGGCTGACGTTGATGGTTTACCAGATCACCAAGACAATGTGACGCCTCTTAGCTTAGCTGTCTCAGCAGATCAGCAGACAGAATATAGAGATAAAGCAAACCAAGAGAGCGATATCGATACGATCAAGCGTCTAGAACGGACACTTACAGATGCGCCATTTTGGCTTACTGGGCATTATTTCGTTTATTCAATGTTAGACAACCTTGGATATGACGAGGCCGCGTTGGCTGTAAAACAAGAAACAAAGAGATTTGTTGATTCTTTTGAGGGCATTGAAAACCTCTCTTTCAAAAATTCTATTCCATTTGCGGATGAAGCAACAATTACTTGGTTGTCTACAGGTAATGCTTGTCCTTCGGGTAAATCATCAATAATTCAAACTATTGTTGTAGCTGAAGATGATCTACCTGAGATGGAGGATATTGCCCTAGGCGACTTGGGTAAATATGTGGCTGAACTGTCAAACAAACTCGAGTTGGATAACTCCGGCCGTGGACAATTCATGTTGCACTTAAAGTTAGTAAAAGCCTACCAAAGTTTTGGTTTATACCCTTTGTGCTTGCCTTACTTGGAACAAAGTTGGGCGGTGGCTAAGGAACTAAATCTATCAATTTGGGAACCTCATTTGTCCTTTTCTTTAGAAAATCTAATTCAAAAAACTCTAAAGGAACTATATCGAACTAAGGATTTTTTACCTGTGAGATATAGCGAATGGGAAACAATTTATGACCAGCAATAAACTAGAAAGGACTAATTATGTCACGTGATGGCTCGGTGGCTCCGAAAGAGCGAATTAATATACGTTATGTTCCAGCAACAGGCGATGCGTCTGATGATGTTGAACTGCCCCTAAGTATGATGGTTGTCGGTGACTTCACTGCTCGTGCAGATGAAACGCCGATCGAAGAGCGTAATCCGATTAATATCGATAAAGATAACTTTAACGAAGTATTAGAAGGCTACGCTCCGAATATCAAAGCAAATGTCGAAAACCGTCTTTCTGACGAAGAAGGCGCGCAAATTGGCGTTGATATTACATTCAAAAATATGAAGGACTTTACTCCAGAGTCAATTGCGAAGAGCGTTCCTGAGCTGAATGGCTTGTTAGAACTTCGTGAAGCCTTGGTTGCATTGAAAGGTCCTCTAGGGAATGTACCTGCTTTCCGTAAGAAGATTGCAGCAGTTCTTCAAGATGAAGAAGCAAGAAAGAAACTTTTGGATGAACTAAGCATTGGTGCAGACCAAGGCGAAAAAGTAGAGTAAGGAAGATCATGTCGGCAGAAGCACAAGCACCAGAACAAGAAGCGGCTCTAGTTGAATCAGGCTCTCTTCTGGATAGCATTCTAAATGAGACTCGCCTTAAACCCAGTGATGAAGGTTTTGACGTTGCAAAGCGTGGCGTTGAAGCATTCATTGGTGAGTTGTTAAGCAGCTCAACGGTAGAAAAAGTAGACCAGTCTTTGGTTGATTTGATGATCTCTGAGATTGATCAAAAGTTGTCTAAACAAGTTGATGCAATTCTTCACAACGAAGAAGTTCAAGCGATTGAATCAACATGGCGTGGTCTTAAATATCTTGTTGATCACACGGATTTCCGTGAAAATATTCAAATCGAACTTATTTCGGCTAAGAAAGACGAAGTCCTAGACGATTTTGAAGATGCACCTGAAGTAGTAAAATCAGGTTTATATAAGCAGATTTATACTCGCGAATACGGTCAATTTGGTGGTAAGCCGGTAGGTGCCGTTATTTGTGACTACCAACTGTCTGCGTCTTCACCTGATATCAAATTAATGGAATATATGGGTAATGTAGGTGCTATGTCTCATGCACCATTTATTACTTCTGCTTCCTCTCAATTCTTTGGTTTAGATTCTTATGAAGAATTACCAAATTTAAAAGATTTAAAGTCGGTATTTGAAGGTCCTCAGTACACTAAGTGGCGCGGATTCCGCGAGCACGAAGACGCACGTTATGTGGGCCTGTGTACATCACGTTTTATGCTACGTACGCCATACTCAGTTGAAGACAACCCAATTAAGGCCTTTGACTACGATGAAATGGTTACTGATAGTCACGACAATTATCTTTGGGGCAACTCAGCTTATGCTATGGCTTCAAAGATCAGTGAGTCGTTTGCAAAATATCGTTGGTGTCCAAACATTATTGGCCCTCAAAGTGGTGGTGCGGTAACTGATTTACCGGTTTACAACTTTGAAGCAATGGGTCAGATCGAAACTAAGATCCCAACTGAAATTCTGGTTTCTGACCGTCGTGAGTATGAACTTGCAGAAGAAGGCTTTATGGCATTAACAATGCGTAAAGGCTCTGATAACGCAGCGTTCTTCTCAGCAAACTCAGTTCAAAAGCCAAAAGTGTTTGCGAACACACCTGAAGGTAAACAGGCGGAGATGAACTATAAGTTAGGTACTCAGTTGCCTTACATGTTTATTATTAACCGTTTAGCTCATTATATTAAGGTACTTCAACGTGAACAAATTGGTTCTTGGAAAGAGCGCACTGATTTAGAAGTTGAGCTTAATAAATGGATCCGTCAATACGTATCTGACCAAGAGAACCCGCCAGCAGAAGTTCGTGGTCGTCGACCATTACGAGCGGCTAAAGTTGAAGTCTCTGACGTTGAGGGTGACCCAGGTTGGTATAAAGTATCAATGTCTGTTCGTCCACACTTCAAGTACATGGGCGCGAGCTTCGACTTATCTTTGGTTGGTAAACTAGACCAATAGTAAGTTTGGAAATAAATAAGCGGCCAGGTTCACTGGCTGCTTTTTTCTTAGAGTGCAATATGGAAAAAGGTTACCGATTATTAGAACGAATCGAATTAGGTGAACCGAAAAACTGCTATGAAAAAGTCGTTTCACATAAGCATTTAATCGAATCTATTCACCTACATCTTGCTGATTTGCTAAATACTCATGCGGGTAATGCAATGATCGACGGGGAATATGGCTTACCTGATTTCAATGATGTTCTATCGAACAACACCAATTTAGTGCGTCACATCCAAAAGAACATCACTTCCACAATAGAAAGCTTCGAACCTCGGCTGCGAAGCGTTGAAGTACATTACCGAGAAAATCACAACAACCCTCTTCAATTAGGCTTTGGCATATGCGGAGAAGTCTTACATAACGGTGGAAAAGTTCCGATGTCTATCGATGTCTATATGGGAACTGACGGCCAATTTAACGTTTAGTAGGTGCCCCTTGAGTAACAGTAAATACTTTCAAGATGAACTCACATATCTACGAGAATCCGGTAGCGAATTTGCCAAATACAACCCAAAACTGACCAATTTTTTATCTGAAGGAACATTCGATCCCGATGTAGAACGTCTTCTTGAAGGCTTTGCGTTTCTTACTGGCCGTATTAGAGAAAAGATTGATGACGAACTCCCAGAGCTCACTCAGTCATTAATGACACTGTTATGGCCACATTACATGCGTTCGATTCCTTCGTTGTGCATTAGCGAACTAACGCCACACTCGGGAAGCGTCACTGAAAAAACAGTGGTGAAGCGTGGGGCTGAGATGGCTAGTGAACAAGTAGAAGGTACGCAATGTTTATTCAGAACCTGCTATGACGTAGAGCTGTTCCCCTTAAAAATAACAAGCATTGAGCAAAGTAATAGTCGAACAAGCTCATCTGTTGATGTGACTCTGGCGACTGAGCATGGGCTAGAGTTATCTCGTATCGGGTTAGATAAATTAAGGTTTCATTTACATGGTGAGATCCATATAACTAGAATCCTTTTCTTATGGATATTTAGATACTTAGACTACGTCGAGCTAGACGTCGGTGGGGGCTATAAACGTAAACTTGGACCTGAATTTGTTAAACCGGTTGGGTACCAGGACGACGAAGCGATACTGCCATATAGCGACAATTCATTTGCAGGTTACCGCTTGTTGCAAGAATATTTTTCTTTGCCAGACAAATTTATGTTTTTCGATATTACTGGACTCGATTGGTTAAAAGGGATACCGCAAAGAAGCACCGTGAACCTTAAATTCCATTTTAAGAGGGCATTGCCTGCTGAAGTTGTTCTGAAAGATAAGCACTTAAGGCTACATTGTACGCCAGCTGTGAACCTATTCGAAAAAGATGGTGATCCAATTCGGCTTGAACATCGCCGCAATGAGTATAAAGTTCGGCCACAGAGTGACAATCAGGACCACTACGAAGTTTATTCAATAAACCAAGTGGAAAGTTGGAGCAAAAATGAAAGGCGACGAAAGCCACTTATTGAATTTGAATCCTTTGAACACCAGATAAATCAGAGAGATAAACGTGACTTCTATAAGTCAAAAGTTTCAGAGCGAGTGAGTGGAAGAGGGCTTGAGCGTTATATCTCTTTTCATACTCACAATGGTGATATTGCAGACCTAGGGACTGAAACGGTTTTGATGAAGTTATTGTGCAGCAACGCAGACTTGTCTGAAAGGTTGTCTGTAGGTGACATAATTTATACAACTCATAAGTCTCCAACTTACGCCACGTTTAGTAACATTACCAAGCCAACACAATCTGTAAGCCCGCAAGTGAATGGGGAGCTTCAATGGCAACTGATTGCTAATATGTCATTGAATTATTTGTCGCTCTCTAATATTGATGTACTTAAAGTTTTACTGTCGACATATGACTTTCATTCTAGAGTAGATAGGCAAGCTCACAGGGCTTCATTACATAGGCTAGACGGAATTATCGCATCAGAAATGAAACCTATCGATAGAGTGTTTAGAGGAGTTTCCGTTCGTGGTAATCAATTTAAGCTTAAGATGAACTCAAGTTTCTTTGTCAATGAAGGAGACATGTTTTTGATGGCCAATGTCTTGAATGAGTTTATACGTTTGTATTCAAGTGTTAATTCATTTACAGAGTTAGAAGTTTACGATGAACGCAGTGGCGAAAGCTACCAATGGGCGAGCTTAACTGGACAGCAAACGATCTTATGATTGATGAATTATCAGATAAAATAAACGAATTCAGTTTTTTTCAAGCCGTCTTATTATTAGAAAAACACTATCAGTTGTTACCGGGCAGTGATTTTGTAGCGGTTGGTGAAAACAAGTATTTTTATCAAGAAAGAATTGCGTTTAGTGTTTCTCCAAACCTATGTTTTCCCAAAAGTGACATGGAATTCATCAGTCATATGGAGAGGTCTGGTGAGCACTATTCAAGAATCGAAACTAACTTCTTAGGATTACACGGTTCAAGTTCACCTTTACCTGCGAACTATACAGAAAAATTAGTAGGTAGAGATGATGATGATAATCCAGTTAGAGACTTCTTTGATTTCTTTCATAACAGATATACCAGCTTAATCTATCGTGTTTGGAAAAAGTACCGTTATCATGTCCAATATCAGAGTGATGCGACGGATGACTTTTCTGGGCGTATGTTGCACTTGGCTGGGTTGTCTAATGTCATTCAGGAATCAGATACCATAGGACTTGATCGTGCAAAGATTTTGTCTTATGTAAATCAGTTATCTACCAGAACTCGCTCTCCGAAACTTATTTCTGGCATTGTCGCTCATTATTTTTCTCTACCGAGTGTTCGAATCGAGGAGTGGGTATTTCGAAGAGTAAAAATTGCAGAATGCCAAAGAAATCAATTAAATAGGACGAATTGTATTTTGGGTTCGAACTTACATTTAGGCAAGAGTATCCCAGATCTAAACGGTAAGTTTAACCTCTGTATTGATAACATCGATTTTGAAACGTTCCGAAAGTTTTCCTATGGAGGAGAGTTCCATAAGACCTTAGTAGGCTTGATGCGTTTTATACTTCGCGATCCTATGTCTTGGGATTTAAAGTTAACTGTTGATTTAGCCTCAGTTCCACAGAATCAACTCGGTCAGGGTGACGGGACGAGTTTAGGGCAAACTTTTTGGTTGGGCCAAGCTGGTACAAAAGATGCGAAGATTAGGGTGATTGGAGGCATTTAAAAAAAGCCGCTCATAAGAGCGGCTTTATTTTTAACGACTTATTGGTTGGTGTAGCACTACCGTTGTATTGAGAGAGCGAATGCCATTGAAAGACTCTATCTCGTTACATAAATGGTGTATTGATTGTAAGTCAGGTGCTTCAATCAAAGAAATAATGTCGTAGGTACCACCAACAATGCTTGTAAGTCTTACTTCAGGTAATTCTTTTAATGCATTGCTTACATCATTTTTCTTACCTTTTTCACAAGAAATTAGCAAATAACTTGCCGCCTTTCTCCCGTCATTTTCTACTCTAATTTGTGCCGTATACCCTTTGATAATACCGGTTTTTTCCAGCCTGTTGATGCGTTCAGCGACTGCTGTTCGCGACAAGCCTATGTTGCGAGAAAGATTTGCAATCGATTCTCGCCCATTGGAAAGTAGATTCGAAAGAATTTTACGATCTAGTTTGTCTAAGCCTTGTAAACTAATGTTGGACATCATGTGTTCTGCCTTTTCTGAATTATTATTGTATTTGTATTTGTATTTGTATTTGTATTTGTATTTGTATTTGTATTTGTATTTTAGCTATATAGCTTCGGGTAGAGTGAAGTTATACAGCTCCGCTAACGTAAACGGGTTTTTCTGAGTCAAAGGAGTAATTCGTAAGCTCAGATCTCTGCCTGATACTTTGATATCACTCACGAAGCTGCCGTTATGGGTATTTGTTAACGTTGAGTCACCAAATAACCGATAGATAGCCCATTGACCATTCTTGCTCAGTACGTGCTGTTTACCTTCGTCTGTTACGTCTTGAATCGTAATACTGATATTGAAATCTCCGTTTTGAGGAGGCCACTCAAGTTCACGAATTCTGCTTGGACCATGGTAATAGTTGATATTTGAGTCCGCTATTTTTAAGCTGGCTCTTATTGCACTCGAATCCAGATCAAGCACTTTCGCACTGAATGGGAGGTACAAGCGGTTTGTACTCTTGTTAATTAAAGTATCTCTGATGACATTGTAATTTCTTAACTGAACAAGCAGCTCTGGCGAGAGTGGCATAATTTCACCTTCTACTTGTTTCGGCGTCCATAGGTTTGTGTCGTAAAAAGGCGCGAAATTTTTATCGATAAATGCATCTAACAATCCACCCGAAGCAAATAGTAGCTCAAAGTCTTCAATAGAAATTTCCTCAGTTGCACTTAGGTCAAAAGGGTACCTTCCCAAACCTAACTCTTTGAACTTGGTATAGATCTCACTATACCAAAGAGTCTGGATTCCTTTTGATGATTCAGAAATCATCACAGACCAGCTCTGGTTAACTACGTCTAAAAGCCAACTTCTGACGGGTTCAGGCGATTTTTGCGCTATCTGTTTTAAACGGATTAGAGGATCTGCCTCCGTACTACTCATTCGGTGTTGTGCTGCGGTTAACGCTGCCATTTGAGGGTCTGGTGCGTCAGCTATATCCTTCATATAAGTACGAACTCTGCTAAGTGCAGTTATCGTTTCATCCCATGGTGTAGGGGAGTTAGGGGTTTCGTTAATTTGTAATTGATTCAAGATGTGGAAAGCTTGTTCAACTCTTTTCATCAACAAGTAGTCAGGTTGAACAAGTTCTTCAACGAGTTCTGGTGCTGCATTTACGGCACCAGCAAGTTTAGGGTTAACCTGGGCCATTAATGCATTCTGTTGTCCAACCGGGGAAAACTGAGTGTTTGTATAAACTTGTTTTAGAACGGTTGTCATAGGAGAAGAGGGACCAGAGATTAAATCTATGGCATTGGTGATCTCCCCTATATTGTTGTAACGCTTTACTTTTAGTTCGCTTAAAGCATTTCGCCAATAACTGATGTAGTCATCCGTGTATTTTTTTCGTACTTGCTTCTTGAATGTTTCTTGTTCTTTGTCTGTTGGGATTACGTGGTTTGACAAACCCAAAACCCAGTTGTCAGTGATGACTTTTTGTGACATTAAATCAACGCGAGGGCGGTAAAAAGTACTGAAACCTGTTGATGTATAGACCTTATCAATTTCTAATCGTCGAGGATCCAAGTTATCGTTGAAGACATTATTAAAGTCGAAACCCACTGCTCTTTGTAAATTCAGGGTGCCCAAGTCAATGTCGCCTGCTTGCTGCAATAAGCTGGCGTAAACTAGGTCGACGTTTGAACTAGAGAGCAGTGATCGTCTTGTCGCACGAACCATATTCATGTTGATCGGTACGGGTTCAAAATTCGTTCGGAAATACGCGTCTAAATACTTCATGACCGTTGTTATTGTCTCTGGTTGGTCATTGAGTTTTTGCAGCGTTGACATTGTTTGTTGACGAAGAAATTTTATCTCGCGTTTTGTCGGATCATTCAACATTAAGTAACCTTTTAGTAAAGGTAATGCATTATTAACGTTGTCTTGGTTTTGTGTTAGTTGTAAACGATAACCTTGCTCAATTACCGGCATTAAGTGGTTTCTAATTTGCATTATGAGGGCTTTATAAGCGATTTTTGTACTTTCATCGAGACGACTTACATTCATGTTCACAAGTTCATTATCTAACGCTTGTGAGCCACTAAGCCATGCTTGATAAGATGGTTGTACAGTTTGGATAGCGCTTAAAAGAGAGCTTTCAAAAGAAGCGTTTTTTGGAGATGCCGATTGTGAATCATCAATACCAATAAGTTGACTAATGACTCTTAAATTGTCGTCTAAAGTCGTCGAAAATAGATAAGCACCACTACTAAGCAAAATTATGGAAGCGGCAACAGCTAGGCGACTTTGCCTTTGAATCATCCTTAGGTAAGTTTTGTTTTCGCCCGCAAAGTCAGATTCGGGCAGGATCTGAGAATCCATTAAGAAACGTGTGAAATAAGGCGTTTCAGTTAACTGAGTATGTTCCGACGCAATGATCGGCAAGTTAAAGTAGTTACTGCAACTCTTCGCTAATAAGTTGTATTTTCGACCACCTTGGATATTCGATATAAAAAATACTTCACGGATATCAAGAGAGTAAGACCCAGTATTGAGTTCAGAAAGCCTTTCTATTACAGAAGCAATTTCAGATTGGCACAATTCAAATTGCTTAGGGAATGCCAATATAGCTTGCTTCTCGTTGACGTCATTAGAGTGAGACGACGAATCTAATGCATTACTCTCCATTACTTTTACTAAATTGCGGAAGCTATCATGGTAGTACTCAACAAATACACCTTTCGCTTCCTTTAATGGAATTGATAGAAACTCAACCGAGGTCTTTAAAGAACTAAAGTGTATGTATTCCTTGAAGCCTTCTAACTTGTCAAGCTTAGACATCATTAAGTATAAAGGGATCGCTGAGGATGTTTTTTCACTTACTGATTCTAGTCGATGGTTAAGCGCGGTTAACGTGTAATCGATTTGCTCGGTCTCAGAGACAATTAGAAATTCAAAATCGATAAAAAACAAGCAACCAGAAAATGGCTTTCTTGGTTTATGTCGAATGACTTCATCTACAAATGAATCCCATAAAGCGCTGTCGTTACTGGACACCTCTTGAAACAACAACCGTTGATCTGGTTTGATATAAACAGCAGAATCAGACTCATACCATTCAAAAAAGTCATTCTTTGCAGTACGGGTTTGGTCCATTGGTTTAATAGCGCTGGAATTAAGCAAAAACTGAGTTCGACCCGCATACTTATTACCGATCATCAAATAAATAGGTTTTTTGTTTGATTTCGCCAAAAGAGGGCGGATGACCATAGCTAGCGCTTCTTCTTCTGTTTCAAGCTTAAGCGCTTTACTATTATTTTTTTTCTTTAGCCATAAAGTGATCTGGAACAACGAATAGAAAAGTGTTACCGCACCTAATGCGATCCAAAGGTAAAACTTGTCTGTTATATCTAGCCAGAGGATATAAGTAGCAGCGATTATAGCCGCAAGAAAGAGGAAAATGGCTGTCGATATAACAACAGGGTTCCTCATTAGTTTGTGTTTTAACATAAGCCTATTTCGTTGTTTTAAGTGTATTTTATGATCTGATTTGAACGCTATTTTTAGTGCTACGGTTGTTTTGTTTTAAGCTCAGATTCCAAGGTTTTTATTTTATGTAAATAAACGTTGAGTATCCGAAGAGATTTCTTAAGTTCTTTTTGTTTTTTTTCTTTCTCTGCATACTCAATGCGACCGATCAAAGGGAAAAGGGAGTTACTGTATTCGTAAGCACGCGCTGTATTTTGACTTTCGCTTCCTCTTATCACATTTGCAAATACAGTTCTTGCATCAGAGAAGCGTCGGTGAAGTTGCATGTAATCTGAATCTAATTTTTCTTGCTGACTGGTGAACTCTTGACGTAAACGTAAAACTGATGATGAATCTGGGTAGAGTTTTGTTAGGTCAATGGTCAATTTATCAAGGGCATCAATCTCATACACTTTTACAGGGTTAGTCGCCCAATCTTTCATTAGGTTGTCTAATTGGTTTACGACATTAGGTCTCACATCGTCTGAAATTGAAGCATATTCATATTTTAACGAGTGCGCTATTTCACTTAACTGAGGGATGTTTGATGAAACTACTTTTCTTGTAAGTACTTTCAATTGGTACTGTTCATAAAGGAAGTGAGAGGACAGTGCTAGTACAAGAAACCCAGCTAATAAATAGATCACTAAATAGTTCGACGTTGATCTTTCGTCTATTTTGGGAGCAATAGTTGGCTTACTGTTAGATACATCAATTTTAATTCCAGCTGATTGAGTAACAGGGGCTACCTTTCTATTTTCTTGTGCCGCGAGCCTTGTTTGACTTGCCGCTTCACGGAGCTTCGCTTCGTTTTCTTTATGTTCATCTACCCATTGTTTTAAGATTCTGCGAACTCCACCTAGTGAAGGTGCTTTTATTCCATAATGGAGCCTAAGTTCCTCTTCTATTCTCAAACATAAACGGTGGCAAGTTTCGATCAACAAAATGTCGTCAGAGCTAGTTTTAATGCTCTTAATCCGTTTTTCAGTGTGCTCAACCATCCAATCAATCGCACCGATCCTTGCGTTTGATTTGCTTACTTCAGGATATGCGTTGAACCAATAAACGACACACAAATCCAAGATTGAGCTAAGCCCCTCGGCTAAACCTTTTAAACCATCATTATGCGTTGCTGCGACGGTAAAGTAGCAACTACATCGAAAGTCTTTGCTATTTTTGGAGAGAATCTCCTTAGACAAAGACTGGACTTTTCTCCAAGAAACTCTACCTGTAACCTTATTTAGGTTATTAATTTGACGCTTTATCTCAGTAAAATCATCTAACGCGTTTGGGTTAGTTCCGCTAGGTTTTTCTTCATCAATAGGTCGCCTTGTGAAATCCGAGGAAAACATAATCTTGATATCCAACTGTATATATAATGAAATCGAAAAGTAGGATTAACTAATAAAGCTAGTCTTACCTTATTTATATTTTTATATTTTTTAGGGATTCTATAGTCAAAAAGGATAATTTGAATGTTAAAAGATTTGAAAAGCTCTGAAATTAAATAGTATGTGACGTTATTCACAAAAAAATCAAAATCAAGTGCGTTTTTATGTTGGTTTTTATAAAACTTCAGTGATTGATGTCACATTTACAGCGTTACTCTTACAAAATATTATGCATATTACTATTGATGTGTATGGCTGTTTGTTGGTCAATAATCGATACGGTCAATCATTCCTGAATAGTATTAAGCTATATTAAATTAGCAAATTATTTTTAGGTAATCATTATGGTATAAGTAAAGGATAAATACATAGGCATTCTTAAACTTTTAATTTAGTGAATGCTAATTTTCCTGTGTTATTTACTATCTGATGCGATCTAATTATTGATAGTTTTGATTTTATAATTGTATTTAACCGGTGAATGTGCGTAATGCATTTTCTTGTAGATATATCGTTTTTTTTACTAGTTATAATGCCGTAATTAGCGGGAGCCTCCGTCTCCTTGTTGTAAAAGACATAATACTTGCTATCTTGCGCATCTACTTAATATATGGATGAACTCAGAGGGAAGCATGCGAAACCTAAGTCAGATCGGTCTAATATCAACCATGTGCCTTTTTTCGTCTATCGCAATCGCGAAGGGTGAAAGATATGGTGGTTCAGTAAATATGCTGAGCATAGATACTATAGAATATGAAGAAGGACCGAGTGGACAAGTTGATGCTCTGCGTTACGGGTTCGTCCATACACGTCCAATTGATGAAAGTAACAATCGATGGCGTTGGTGGTTAGGGTTTAATTATTTAGCAGAAGACGATATCGAAGCTCCCAAGAACGGCGTGTATAACGAGGTAACCAATTACGAATTTCGTATTGTCCCTCAGTATGCATTAGGTAGTTGGTCAATATTTACACCTTACATAGGTGCAGGCTTGTCTTTAGGTTACTCGCAATACTCTAATCGTTGGAAAGTTGATGACCAAGGTTTTAGGTATGGTGAACAACTTGAAGATATCGACCAATTTGAAGCCGGTGCTGTTGTTACTCTAGGGAGTGTGATCAAGTTAGGCAGCAATCCAGACGCCCACTTACAAATTATTCCCCAAGCCTCATACATCTTACCTTTTTATAACGAAGGGTTAGGTGGCGTTGAGTTTAGTGTTTCTCTCCTGTTCTAAAGGCTATTCATGCGAATTAATCAATTGGTTTTGGTGATCTCAAAGTGCCCAGAAGAATACGTTGGAGCTAAGAGTATAGAAATGCCTGAAGAGGGGGGGTCTATTGGTCGTGAAGCCGGGTGTACAGTTTCATTGACTGATCATAATCGCTTTATATCAGGTACACATTGCTTGCTAAGCGTATATGGAGATACCTATTACATCAGCGATATCAGTACCAATGGAACCTTGGTAAATGGGAATAAGATCTTGAAGAATCAACCTGTCTCTTTATGTGACGGAGATAGAGTCTCTTTAGGTCAATACGAAGTGAGTATTTCTCTTGAGTTGGTAACGACTTCATACGACATAGCTTCTGAAATAGCACCAGAAAGAGATTCTACAGACCCTTTAATGAACTTGGAAGAGTCTGTTGTTGAAGAAGAGGCTGAGGCCGGTACGCTCGAAGATCTCTTTATGGAAACGAAACCTGATGGTGTTGAGACCCATGATCCCGTCGAACACTTAAAATTCTCGATGCAAAGAGATGATGACTACCTTGTTAGAGACGAAAGTAACGAAACAAGTCTTACGAAGTCATCGACAGAACATCAAAGGCAAGTCGTTGATGACAGTCTGAGTATCCATTCTGAGTTTGACCTTCCTAGCCTGATTCCTGAAGATTGGATGGGGATGGAAGAAGAACAGCAGGCGAGCCTGAAAGCTAAAGATGTCGTCGATGATCAAGCTAAGATATCTAACCGTTTAAAACCAGCAAGCGTTGAAGGTTCAGATCTTAAGTCAAACACACCTAACGGCAGTTCAGGGACTCTCAAAAATAAACTACCAGAAGTGCCACCTGTCACTATTATACCTCATTCCACAAATATACAGAGCCATAAGTGGGAAGAGGTGACACAAGAGTTTGTCCCTCATACCGAACCACAAGAGCAGCCTGTTGAAAGTGAGAGTAGAACTCAGAGTAATACCGCATTGAGTGAAACTTCTTACGAGCATGAAAATGTAACACATGCATTCTTTGAAGGACTGGGTGTTGATTTAGAGTCTGACACGAAACATGACGCTCTATTTTTTAAACAAATGGGCGCTTGTTTAAGATTGTGTATCGATAATTTGTACAAAGATTTACAAAGTGTTGAAGAGCTTACTGACGAAAGTTCATTTGCCCACAATGATCTTAGCCTAACTACATTGATGTTAACGCTAAATAGTCAAAACCTGTTGGCTCCAAATGAGCTAATTGAACAGATACTGGATGAACTTAGCGAGCACGATACCTTATATGCGAAGGCAATTAACGATTTGGTATTGGAGCAACTAAAAGCGAATGATCCTCAGCAGTTTGCTAACATTTTAAGCCAAGAGACGCGCTTCCTTAGTAAGTCAAAGTTGTGGCAAAAGTACAGTGAACATTATGAGCAGACTACTCGACAATTCAATGAGTCGACTTTTAAAGCGTTGATGAAAGACAGATATAACAAGGTTGCAAAAGCTGATCATGCGTAAACTTATAATCCCCATTACTTTGTTCCTATTATCAGGTTGCTCTATGTGGGAGCAATTTAAAGAGTCATCTGGGATCACACCAGAGACATCTTCAATTGAACTTGTAATAGAAGCTTCAGAGCTTCTTAATGTTCGAGAGCAGGGACAATCTTCGCCGGTCATTCTGAGAGTTCATGAACTCACTTCACCTGTTTTATTTCGTAGTTTGGATTTCTTTGCTCTATTCGAAAATGATAAAGCGTCCTTAGGTGATGAATATATTAAACGATATGAATATCAACTACAGCCGGGCGATGAGCTACATGAGATTTTAGAGTTAGATCCAACGACGCGAGCATTAGGTTTTTCTGTGGCATTCAGAGATATTGATGGCTCGTCTTGGCGGAAGGTTGAAGTGATCGAAGAAAAAAGTGAGTACTTTCTGAGATTAAAAGTAGAGGGTAGTGAATTATCTTCGAACAATACTCGCGGTATTGAACAGACGTATTTTTAAGGAACTGACGAATGTCTTTATATAACCCAGTTGTTTGGCAAGATGGTATGTTCATGAAGCCTCAACACTTTCAGCAACTCGATAGGTCTCAAGGCAAGTTATCTAACATGCTTAGCTCTAATAGCTCTCCCTTACACTGGGGAGTGAAAAAAATTGAGATTAACACTGAGCTACTGGCACTTGGCAAAATCGGGATCACACGAGCAGAAGGTATCTTACAAGACCGTACTCCATTTGATTTACCGCTTCTTGCTGAGCTTCCAGAAGTAAGAGATGTTGACCCTTCTATTGCGGATAAAGTGGTGTACTTATGCTGCCCACTGCCATCAGAACGATCTGAACTCTTTGGCGGAAATGGAGACGGTGCTCGCTATAACATGGAAACCCAAGAAGCCGTAGATGCATGTTATGAATCAGAAGATATGGCAAGTATTGTGGTGGGTAAGCTTAACTTTTTCTTAATGTACGATCATGAAGATAAGAGCGCATATACATCAATTCCCATTTTGAAAATTTCGGAAGTGAAACCAGACGGGAGCATCATTCTGGATGAGAACTATATTCCGACGTGCATTGATATTCACGCATCTATAGTTTTGAGCAAGTTCGCGACTGAGTTCGCGTCAATGCTTAAACACAGAGCCGAATCGATTGTTCAGCGCTTAGGCGTGGTTGACCAACAGGGCGTGTCATCTGTTGCTGATTTTATGTTGTTACAAGCTTTGAATCGTTATGAACCGTTGTTCTGGCATTTTGCAAGTGTGGAAGGCGTTCACCCAGAGTCATTTTATCGGATCCTGTTACAAGCGGAAGGTGAATTATCTACACTGTGTTCTGCGTCTCGTAGACCACAAGAGTTTACAAAATATAACCATAGCCAACTGACCGATTGTTTATCTCGTACGCTTGATAGCGCGAAAATGACATTGAGCGTGATGTCAGAGCAACGTGCAATACCTCTAACATTAAGAGAGCAAAGCTACGGAATTCGAACAGCAGCAATTCCAGACAGTAAAATTGTCGAATCGACGACGTTTATTCTTGCTGTTAAAGCTGACGTACCACTCGATATTCTACATACGCAGTTTGTAAGCCAAACAAAGATTGGTTCGATCGACAATATTCGCGATTTGATCAACTTACAATTGCCGGGTATTGAAATGAAACCAATGCCTGTGGTCCCTAGAGCGTTGCCTTATCATGCGGGTTATACCTATTTTGAGCTCGATAAAGCGAGTGACGAATGGGATGCATTGAATAACACCGCAGCAATCGCTGTCCATATTGCTGGCGACTTCGCGAACCTATCACTACAGCTTTGGGCTGTACGTCTATGAGTTACGCCGAAAATGATGTCACCGTAGTACTATTTCAACCTGAACCAGGCAAACCAATGGAGGTTATGCCTGCACCTGATTTATCTAGGAATATTGCGGTAAGAGACCTAAACGTAGAGAGCATGGGTGTTAACCCGTTGGTCGATCAGTTTACTTGGTTAATAGCCAGTCTCTCATGTATGTCTTCGATTCCTTGGTTGGACGATCCTGGCCCTTTTAGAGAACAAGTTGCACGAGAAATTCGCAAAGGTGAACGAAAGCTCAATGAAATGGAGTTGGATCGTGCATCAATATTGGTCATACGCTATTGCTTATGTGCTGCAATAGATGAATCTGTGTGTAGGCAAGAGTGGGGGGCAAACAGCCATTGGAGTACCAATAGCTTATTGTCGGAGTTTCATAACGAAACATCTGGCGGCGATAAGTTTTTTACTATTTTAGAGCGCTTGAAAGCTGATCCACGAAAATATAGACACGTTATCGAATTCCTTTATTTATTGCTTCAACTTGGGTTCAAAGGTAAATACGGCCGAGAAGAGCGTGGTAACGAAAAGCTTTCAGAGATAGGAAACACAATTTATCGCTTAGTCCGAGACGAGCGTTTAGCCGAACAGGAAAAAGTAACGTTAGTTAACTTAAAGGCGAAGTATTTAAAAAAACCTCTCAAACGCGTTATTTCCCCTAAGTTAATTATTGGCGTCAGTACTGTGATCTTTGGTGTTATGTATGCCGCGACCTACTTGGTCATTGACCTAAAATTTCAGCAGCTACTGGATGTTTATCAATAGCATTAGGTTTAATTGTGAGATCTTCTGTCCGTTTTTAAAAATAGACTCGAAGTAACAGTCTCATCCTTCATTTTCACTACGTACTTAGAGAGATTGCAGCCTGCGATCTCTTTTATCATACATCGATTGGAATTTAATTGGATTTACTATGGGCGTAACAGTTTGTGCGAATGGACTCAGCGTAGTTCATCAAGGCTCAGGAGGAGAAGCGAACGCAACACTCCCTGATGTTTGTTTAACAACAGTCGGCAAACCTGTTGTTCCTATCCCTTATGGTAATAATGCAAAGTCCGCCGATTTAGCGGGAGGCACCACGACCGTTTCTATGGATGGTGGTAACAGCATTGCTATTAAAGGCAGTAAATTCAGCGCCAGTACTGGCGATGCCGGTGGTGATAAAAAGGGCGTAGCCTCAGGTACTATTGAAGCCGAGGCCGAATTCATATCCGCTTCTCCTACCGTTAAGTTCGAAGGTGTCGGTGTATGCCGCCTTTCTGATCAAATGACCATGAATAAAGCCAACACCATGTGTTTAGGCGGTGCTCAAAACCCCTCGGTTTCTGTAACTGAAGATCAGGAAGGGACGTATACGGTTGATTTAAAAGTCACTTATGACGATGGAGCAGGGTTCCAGGCTCCATACAAGTTAGTTGATAGCGGTGGTTCTAGCTTTGAAGGTGTTCTTGATGAGAAGGGAGAAGCTAATGTCAGCGGTATCGCTCAGGGCACTTTTCAAATTGAATATGGAGAGGACATTAGAGATTTTCAGCCAGATATTAAATATGTCAACACAAACCCATATTATAAGAACACCTTTGACCCTCATAAGTTGATCGAGAGTACTAAAATAGGTCAAGTAGGTTTCTGGGAAGCTGCCAAAAATCAATCTTCAACAGTTGGCAGCTGGCTCTGGGGCTTTATTGTAGGGGATTTTAATAAAGATCCCACAACTGGGCAGATAATGTTAAATACATTACTTGGTGTTGTCCCGGGAATTGACCAGGTTCTCGATGCAAGAGATATAACTGCAAACATCTTGTTCCTTAGCGAAGAAGAGAATCAAAACAGCCAAGAAGCATGGTTAGATTTGGCATTGTCGGGTATTGGCGCAATACCAACTTTGGGTTCAGTTTTAAAAGGAGTAGGAAAGGCAGTAAAGTCAGATAAATCTCGTGATGATGTTTTTGCTCTTGTTAGAGAATATGGTAAAGGTGATGTAGATAAGTTCTTAACTAATCTGGATTGGAATGTTATTAAATATGAAGTCTTACAAATCATCTCTGAGGCGATTCTGAGTTTCGCTGATGTATTAGACGAGTTAGCCAAAAAAGCCTCTTTCTTTGGCTACGATGAATATGCGCTGGAAATTGGAAATTTTAAATCTCAGGTTGAAGCCGTCGAAAAGCAGGCACACCAACATATTCCTGATGCTTTAATGTTTCTGAAAGACAAAGTCGATATGAGCCTTCGAAGAGGAAAATCTAAATCGAATGCTGGCTCACAATCAGATAAAGGGTCTGCTGAGGCGGGCACGCATGATGATAAAGTTAGCCAAGAAAAGAAAGAGAAGAAGCCGGATGAATGTTGGTTATGCGAGAAGAAAGTAGGGAAGAAGAAAACAGAAAAGCCTTCGGCGACTTACTGTGACCAAAATGGTTTTAAAGGTAAGCACCATAAAAGAACGGACGATGAGTATGGTTTTGTAGGACGAGGAACATCTGGGAATGGTCATTACCCATGGCTTAAACTAAAGGCGCACAACAATCGCAAAAATGCTTCTTCAATGCAGCACCCACTCTATGCTCGTTGTTACGACAGAGACTTGAACGGTAAGTATGTCAGGCCTCAACAAGTTTGGGATAGCGAAGAAGGACTAGATGCATTTCAAGAGCTAAAAGCCTTAGGAATTACTGATAAAGACAAAATGGAAGGTCTTGAGAAGAACTTGCAAGCGCATCATATAATTACTGTAAATGAATTGGAAAATAATGATTTTCTTTTCAAAAAACTACCGTATCTTGGATACAATCTTAACGATTGGCATAATATAGTTGTTTTACCTGGTATTCCCGAACTAGCATGTTTCTATGAAATGCCTTTACATAGTGGGTCACATCCAGCAGCTTATACTGATAATGTGAAAAGAAGACTGAGCTCATTAAGAAATGCCATTCTAGGTTCTAAATACTGCAATGAAAACGGTTCTAAAGCACTAGAGCTAATAGTAAAAGAGATGCAACAGCATAGTTTAGATGTTTATAAGCAGATAACTCAATTCCGTAGAATGGGTGCTTTGAATCACTCTAACTACGATGTTTATAAAAAAGGAAACAAGGGGTGCTGCAATAAACTTAAACATTCAGATATAGAGAACGACTCAACTCCTTGCCGGCACCGAACATTATCGAAAATGGATGCTTCTGTGCATCATGACTTTAGAACCACTAAAGGTGGCATTCCGGCGCGTATACCTTATGCTGGCGTGGTGATTTCAAAATTAGGATATTAAGAATGGATTATTATCTGTTATTCAGTAGATTCGAAAATGGTGAAGGAAGTTTTTCTGTTCAAGAGCCGTGGAATTTAGTTTTAGAATATACATTACCTCAAAGTAAACTATTAAAAACTCGCGGAGTTTACCAAGTGGATCAATGTTATGCTGAACGTGGGATGTCCGATTTCCTGAAAGTGGGAATTGGTAAGCTTGCGAGTGAAAAGATACAGCGGGTCTTTTATGAACATGGGTTTACAGGTATTCAATTCGTTCCAGTCGATGTTGAAAATAATGGATTGCATCATAATTATGCATTTATGAATCCAACCGCCCATTATGATTTACTCGATCCCAATGCATCTGAAGCAAGAGACTTGGATGACCATTATGGAGGTTATTCTAGTGTAATTGAAGAAGTTATTGATATTGATAAGTTCAAAAAATCATTAATAACTCATGATTGTTTTACACTTTCAACATATAAAGATCCTTATTATGTGAGTGAAAACGTAAAACAAGCTCTAGAGACTGCTGGTGTAACTGGAATTGAATTCATACCTATGGAGTTTGCATGATTGAACAGAAGTATAAACAAGATGGTTTGCTTTCGGAAACTAAGTCGGATTCATTGTTCCCCAAAATACCGGACTTAGTTCTAGTTTTTTTTCCTTCACCAGGAGTCTTTGTAAGAGATACCTTGAAAGTACCGGATACTTTTAAAGCTGAAACGGCAACTTATTATGAACCCGATGGAGAGCCTTTTGGAAATATGTATGTCTTTTTGCCAGCAGTCTTACAAAGCCAATATGATACGGGAAGAAATGATAGTGGCATTGTTTATAGTAAAGGTTCTCTCAAGTTTGAATCAGCGTTAATTCATGCTTTGCTCGAGCAAGCCTCTGCAGTGATTGAACATCGCTCAAGTTGATCTGATAACACGTATCCGCTTCTATTCGATGGTCAAATTGGTTCACCTAGCAACAAGTTTGACCTATTAAAGTTGAAGAAATCCACTAGATGAAAGACTTATACTCAAACTTGAAGAAGATTATGGGTGTGTTTTCATTCACCAAAGCGCCGTAAGGCGCTTTATTTTTATCACTATAGTCGACTAAATATGTTTATCGGCCAAATATATTTCAAAGATCTAAATGATAGGACTATAAACCTAAACAACCTAAAGGCAGGCTCATGAGTGATTATTTTTTCGTAAAAAAAACCAAATTACACCAATTTATGCAGTTCCTGATGAATATGAAGACGCTGCATACAGCACAATATTTACTTTTCCATGTGGCTCTGTGCCTGTTTTAGAAAAATATAAGCCAGAAGAAAATTATATAATACCAGATGTTATAATGGAGCCTGATTTTTCCATATCTAGATATTATTCTCGACGCTTAAGAACAACGCCCATTTTCTCGCCGAACGCGAGGGTTAGGTACATGAAGATTTCATCATCATCGACGGCCCATGACTTACCCGAAACCAAGCTACCCGTTCGTGGTAACTCGCGATTTAAATAAGCTTCTAGTGCTTCTTTGTTAGTGTAATTCAGCTCGGTTAACGAGAAGGTGATCTTTGAGTCAATTCGTCCTTGAACTTGGATATTGCTGGTTACGCTGGTTTGAAACGGTGTTGCAGAATCCGATTTAGGTTCAAAAGTGGTAATTAGCCGCGCACTCTCAGATTCGGGGGCATCAATGATGAGTTGAGTCCTGATGCTTAATGAGCGCTCGCCATAATTAACGGTCGTGTGTCCACTCCAAAAGCCAGTAAACGGTTTAGTTGGCGTGTAGTTTAGTTGGAATAATAGGTAACCAAACGCGACACAGGTAGCCCACATCACGAGCACTTTATAGTGTTTCGATTTTAATTGCATAAGGTCACTTGTTCTTGGTAAGCACAATGAACGGTTTCTTCATCGTCTTTTAAGTAGATGGCCATAACCTGTTGGTCTTTGTCGATAACCACTGTTGGTGTCTGGGATAGTGTATCTATGTGTTGGTTCTCTGCTTCGACCACTGAAATTTGTTCTAGATAACGTGCCGACGGAGCGAATGAAGAGCCTAGTCCGTAACCTACCGCTACTGCCAATAAACAACCGATTACAGTCACCGCCCCAAAGCGTTGTAAACGACTTTCATCACGAGGCTGAATCTTACTCTTGTTTACACGGTTCAGTTCCTCGACTTTGACGTCAACAGGATCGAAATCACCGTGCTCAACAGCTAAATACTTTGCTGGGATTTCTGGCGAAACATGGGGGTGTTCTTCAATGAGTTTAGGCGCTATTGCTAATAAGTATCCTTGCTTGGGAATAGTACGAATAAGTGAGCGTTGGTCGTCTCCCATAGCTTTTCTTAAGCGTTTGACCAGTTGGTTAATCGTCGCATCCGTCGCATAGGTGTTTTCATACAGCTCTTGAACGATGTTTTCACGAGAAAGCACTTCAGGAACCTGTTTGATCAATGCATTCAGCAAAGCGGATTCTTTTGCTCTTAATCGAGTGAGGTTATTGTCTTTAGACAAAACCCCTGATGTTGATGAATACAAGTATTCACCAATTAGGTAAACAGGTGGTTCTAAAGTGAGTTTGGTCATAGGTAAATAGCTGAATAGAAACTGATTTTATTATCGCATTTTAGTCATTATATCGCCACCAAGTCTGAATCTATGTCGGCAAGCTCATTTTTAGTAGGTGTTAATGTCCTTGATTGTATTCAAACAATACTAAGAAAGTAATGTTTAAACCGCTAACTCTAGGAGCTAACGGCTTGTTTTGTTATCAATATAATACGAGAGATTTTGCTAGTGCGATTGAGGTTTTGAAGTGAAGGGGACTAGAAAGCGTAGTTCAGTGACGCTGACAGCAGCCATTCTCGGTGCGTGAAGAAGTCGATGTTAGAATCGTTCTTTCGCGTGCCGGTAAAGGTCGCGACGCTCCAGTTTTCCCAACTGCCTAGATCTTTGTACTCATAGGCGATGAATAACCTGTAACTGTTGTCTGCTCGGGTACGGTCGAATATTGGGTTGTCTGTACGATAGTCACTGTGAGCGTAATTACCTGTCACCGCTAGTGCGTAAGAACTCGATACAAAAAAGTACGAGGCTTCAACAGCGTATCGATTGTGTTGGTTTGCTTTACCTTCAGCATCATGAAAGGTGTAGCTTAGTCCGTAATTGATGCCGGATTGAGGGCTCAGCATTGATAAGTACTGGGCTTTGATGAAATAAGCTTTGCTATCACGTTTTAAAAGATCATCGGGAACATGATCTTCTTCGACGTCAGCGTAGGCCATATCTAATGAAATGTTGGTTTGTGCAAGGTTGCTTAATTTCATTCGCACTGCGCCACCATCGACATCGGTCTTTTGTCTACTCTCGTTAACGTCGTAAGGGTTTGTCCAAACTTCCCCTGGAATAACTGTTGGTAGGTAGGCCAAATCAAAGGTGGTACCGGAGTCTAACTGTTTTTGGTATCCGAACTCGAATGCCAGCGTACCAACCGATAAGTCATCACGAGAAGTACCCATGTTGCGTATTTCGGCTGATGTGACCCCTAGTTTCGTTTTTAATCGACCACCTTTTTAAGCCTCTCTTTTCTCTTCCTTAGTTTTACTCCAAGTGGTCGATTTAAGCCAGTTTTCTCATTGATTCCCCTCGTAACTCGATTCTATGACTTTGATGAACCAACCTATCTAAGATCGCATCAGCGATCGTCGAGTTGTCGATCATCTCGTGCCATTCTTTTACAGGTAGTTGGCTGATAATGATTGTACTGCACTCTTGGTATCTATCTTCTAGCACTTCGAGAAGATTACTTGCATGCTCTTGGCTGAGTTTTTCCATTCCCCAGTCATCGATAACCAACAGTTTTTTCTTAGACAAGCTCAGTAGCAGCTTTTGATAGCTGCCATCAAGGCGGCTACTACTCAGGTCATCAAGTAAACGATTTAGGCGATAATAACGACTTGGGCAGTGTTGCTCACACGCCTGCTCGGCGAGCGCACAAGCAACATAGGTTTTACCTGCACCTGTTGCACCTGTAATCAGGACATTCTGTCGCTTTTGTAAATAAGTGCCTGATAATAACTCTCCCATCATTGCTCTTTTTAAGCCTCGTTCTGGGCGGTAGTCCAGTTGATTACCGCTAGCGCTTAGGCGCAGCTTGGCTTGCCGTTTAAGTCGTTGGATTTTGGTTTGATCTCGGTTCACTATCTCATGATCAAGGATGAGTCCTAACCTTTCTTCAAAGCCAAGTTCAGCATAGGTCGCGGGGTGTATCCTTTGCTGTTCCAGTGCATCAGAAGCATGACTTAGGCGTAGTGATTTTAACTGTTGGATTATTGCGTCCATATTGTTTCTCCTAGTGGTAGTAGTTGGAACCACGAACATTAGTGTGTTTAAGGTTTGGGGTATCAGTGGAAGGCTGAGAGAGAGTGCCTTCTCGATGGTTCTTCAATAAGTTTTTGACGAAGCCAAGGTATGGCTTCTCTGTCACTAAGGCATCTCGGCAAGCTTGTTCTAACCGTGCGTCTGAGTGCTTTTTGGCAAGACTTAGTAACCCAAAGCAACTTCTAAAGGCCAATGCTTCATGCTCTGGGCGTTTGAGCAACATCTGAGTCAGTTCACCTGTGGCTGGCCCAATAGATTTTCCCCAACGGATAAAACGCTCGGGTGTCCATGATTGGTATTGATGGTTGCTTGGCATATGCTCGTAAACGGTAGAGAGACCATATTCTTTTTGGCTTGTGCAGTGGTGAGCAACAATGCTCCCTTTGTGGTAGATACGTATTATTTGATGCGTTGCTTCAAGCTCAACTTGTTGCCCAACAAGTTGGTGCGGCACAGAGTAGAAGTGCTTTTTATATTGAATGTGATAATCAGGGGAGACGGTTGCTCGTTTAGTTTCGATATACACATATGGTTGCGATGGCAGTGGTTTTAACGCTGGACGGTCAACTTTGTTGAACAAGTCATGTCGATTGACACCAAGCTGTTTCATCTCTCGTTGGTTTAAGTCATGCATCAGCTTTCGGATAGCCAGGTTCAGCTCAGCCATTGTATAGAACACTTGGTGGCGAAGGCGCATCATTATCCAGCGCTCTACGATGAGAACTGCGTTCTCAGCTTTGGCTTTATCTTTAGGCTTGTAGGGCCTGGCTGGCATCACAGCAACGCCGTAATGTTGTGCCAGTTTTCGGTAGCTCTCATTGAGGATAGGGCTATGACAGTCTGCTTTCGTTACAGCAGATTTCAGATTATCAGGTACAAGTAGATTCGGAGCACCACCAAAGTGATTAAAGGTATTCACATGAGCCATGAGGAAGTGTTCAAGCCCTTGGCTCTCACTCGCCTCGACATAGGTGTAATTTGACGCTCCTAAAGTGGCGACAAATACCTGAGCATGTCGGCATTCTCCTGTATCTGGATTCACAACAGGGATCGTTGGGCCACAGTAGTCAATGAAGAGCTTGTCACCAGCATGGTGAAGTTGGCGCATACTGCGTTTTTGTGTCTTTAGCCAACGTCTATACAGTTCGCAGAACTGTGTATAGCCATAGGCTTTGTCTTGATGCTGATGACAATACTCTTCCCAAAGCAAAGCTTTAGTCATCCCTTTACGCTTCAATTCTAAGTAGCAGAGAGTGAAATCAGGCATCACTTTATGCTGAGAAGATGAGCGACCATCAAACAAAGCTTGGGTGACTTGATTTTCATGATGAGTCTCTTCCAGTGGCCACGTGAGGCCACTGGATTTAAATCGGGATAGATGCTGGGATACAGTGGAATGAGCAATATTGAGGCAAGCGGCGATCTGTCGATTAGAAAGATTGCACTCGTATCGGAGGCGTAAGATTTCCTTAATTTTATTCATTGGCATTCTCTTTTTCGGCATGATTTATCCTTAGTGCTCTCAACATGAAAGACTCAGGTTAAACCTATTGATTTAAAAGAGAAAAGAGGTTTATTTCGGTAAATCGACCATCGATTTCGGAAACACACCGAAAAGTGGATGATTAAAACCGAAATGAGTGGTTGGTTAAAAACGGATTTGGTGGTCGATTAAAACCGAAATAGGCGGTCGGCTAGCTCCGAAATATGCACATGTATAGGCGGTGATCTCGATCTTCACCAAAATCAAAGTTAAGAATACCTAGGGGAGTGAAAATGGCTTTGTCACCATCATCTCCACGGTTTGAGTCTTCGCCTAGGTTTGGGTTGCCTTCTGTATAAAGGTTGGAATCAGAATGGGTATAGAGGGTAGCAAAAATAATCTCGCCACTGAATTGGTCCCACTCTACAGCATATGCATGGTTTACTGTTGATACAGAAGTCAGGGCAATTAAAGATAATTTTATCGCGTTCATAACAATCTCAATAGTAGGCTTACCTTAAATCATCCTTGTTGGTGTTTATGAGAATCCCGTCCTTTAAATCGATTCTTTAGACATGAAATTCAATAAATTAAGCACCTATCGTTAACGTTGAAACCGTTTGATGAAGCTCAAGATGTTCGTTTGAATTCATGAATTGGAAGTGAATTATTCACGTGTGATGGAGGTAAAGCTAACAACAAAAAGTGACCTTATATCTTGATTTCAAGCTATTGAATTTATTGAGTAATTATTTTTTGTCACTTTTATATCGTGACTAGATGAGTGCTTGTCTAAAGGTGATTTAGCTATTTTTAGATGTTTGATTAAGCAAATAGAAGGGTGTTTGCGTGCGGGATAGGCCTTTGCATGTGGCGTATTGAACTCTCGAACGCATTGAGCGCGATAGATGGAATGATGAAAACTTGGATGGTCGAGATAGGGAGAGTATAAAGTTTAAGACGACGTCACAGCCACAGAGAATATATATGATGCTATTTTTCGAATACATACCCCTGGCTTGTGATATAAGTTTACTATGTTTTGGCGGTCTTATATTGTCACTAATCCTACCTAGGGTAACGATTATCGTTAGAAAACTCGACTAAGGATGGTTAAATAAAGGGTTTTATTTGTATGATCTTTTAAAAATATCAGTTCGAAGTTCTTTTCTAGTTTAACTTTTTTCTTTTCATCTAGATTATTATGCTTGTTGCTTTACACGTCGCTATTACAATACAACATCAAATTTTATGTGATGTATTGTTGTTGATTATGTTTAAATCTTCATAAAGTTGTATAATTACATATGTTTTATTGATGGGTTTTATCGCCCAAGTTTAATTGTGTTGTCCCACATCAAATCCTCAAATATTAGTTCGTAGCCTTTGGCGGAAAAGGTTGTACGAATTTTCCTACATTCGTTCATTAAGTTTTAAATAACAGTAACTTATTGTCATAAGTGGGTTGTTGCCTAATTTGACAAACTAGATGTCAAGTTTAGGATGTCCGACCTGTTTTGTAGGAAAGTTACATGTTGAACTATAGAAATACAATCGTATTTTTTGCCATTACTTTGGTGTGCTTTGTCATTCCAGAGACTACTGTCGCATCTGAAGAAAGAGACGATAAAATCGTTGTTGGCGTGCTCGCAAATAACAATCATGATCAAGGTGATAAATTTGAGGCTATTTATGGTATCAGCTTAGATTATCTATCAAATATAAGTCATTTCCTAAATCTAAAATTAGAAATTAAGCATTACGGAAATATCCCTGAACTGCTTGATGATGTCGAAACCAACAAAATAGATGGCGCATTAGGGTTTAGTAAAACAGCTGAAAGAGAAAAGAAGTTCTCATTCTCAGAGCCTATTTTCTCGACGACTCTGGCCGTTTGGTACCGAGACGTATACCTGAAGAATCAAAGCCAAGATCAACTTACATGGGCGTGCATAGACAAAAGTATGTATTGCCAACTTGTAGAGAAACGTGGCGCTCAGAAAATCTACAGGGCTAAGTCCCGTGATGATGCATTCGACGCGGTATTACAGGGTAAAGCTGATGCGTTGGTCACTACTTATGTTTCAATTAACGAATACCTCGATCATAAAGATGTGATGAGAGGGGCTGTTGATGTACCTGTTTGGTTGCCTGAAGAGAAAATCCGCTTTATTTCGAGTAAAGACAACTCAGAACTCATTAAAGACATCGACTCAATCCTCTTATGGGAAGTTGAGGGGCGTGGCATTCGCTCAGTGGCCTCAAAGAACCCTTATCATGTTAGCGACAAGCTTATCTCTCAATATAAAGCACACCAAAATGGTAAAGATGTGATCACCTACAGTTCGAGTGGTGAGGCGTATCCGTTTCTGTTTGAAAACGAAAAACAACAACTCGACGGCATGCTGGTGGAGTATCTTGCACTGGTTTCTGCACGAACAGGGCTAGGTTTTGATTATGTCGTGCCTGAGTTGAACCTAGAATCCAGTTACACCTCTTATAACGCAGATATTGTTCCTGTGCTGTATCGCGATAGGACTAAAACTAAGGCTGCACAATGGTTAATCACCAAACCATTTATGCGTGCTAGTTTTACCAAAGTGACACACAACGAAGCCAACAATACGCTGCAGACAGATAAGAAAGGCATTCTTCTTAGTGTCAGCAAACAAGGGATCATTAATGTCGGCGAGCGTGAAGACCGAAACCTTACACGTTATCGAGATATGAAAAAGATCCTTGATGATTTGAGAAGTGGTGAGATATCAGCCGCGTACGTACCGAATGATATTACTTACTCAATGATTCTAAATGACTCATCTGAAGGGCTCTCATTTGACCAAGATGAAGGCATCACTTATTCAATTGCCTTCGCTGTGTCTAAGAAAAATGTCGAGTTAAAGAATGTATTGAACAGCATCATTGATACGGTGAGTGTTGAAGAGATAGAAAAACTACGCCGTAACTATCGTAAGTTTGATTTGGTTTATGGTTATGACAGCAGCAATGTGAACAAGTTTGCGGCTTTGGTATCGGTCGTGTTTGTGACTCTCTCGTACCTTGGCTACCTAATATTGGTGAATCTGCGTTACAAAGTCAGGCTTGCCGAGTTGAACGCAGGTAATGAAGAGAAAGAGAAAATCTGGCTCTCTGAGATCATTCAAGAGATCAACAATATCGTTTTTATTCATAACGATAAGAACGAGATATTGTTGAGCAATTGTCCGAAGTTCCAATCGAATGAATGTCAGGTTTGTACTATGAAGTCTCAAGCAACCGGAGCTTCGTTAGTTGGCAATCAGATTGAGATCAAAGCCATTCTTGACGGTGATAGCCTCAACGATACCCATTTAGCGAAAGATTGCCGTTTGGACATCTCTCATGTTCACCGAGAAAGCAAAACAATTGCTTCGTCGAGCAGCGACAAGCGCTTTATTTTGACTTCTTTGCTCGATATTTCTGCGCAGAAGAAGCGTGAGAACGCATTAATCAAGGCTGAGAAAGAGGCCAAACTTGCGGTTGAAGCAAGAGAGAGCCTACTCACAACTATGAGTCACGAGCTACGCACCCCCTTATCTGCGGTGCATGGGTTACTCGATATAATTAAGATCAATACGGGTAACGACAAAGACAGTCATTTGGTCGACCAAGCAATTCGTTCTCTCGACCACTTAAATAAGCTGGTGGATGGTGTCCTGGA
This sequence comes from Vibrio sp. FE10, assembly GCF_030297155.1. Classification (NCBI taxonomy): domain Bacteria; kingdom Pseudomonadati; phylum Pseudomonadota; class Gammaproteobacteria; order Vibrionales; family Vibrionaceae; genus Vibrio; species Vibrio apostichopi. The sequence continues at coordinate 1,673,085 of NZ_AP028068.1, forward strand.
TTTGTCGAAGATCGAATCGGGTGTGTTGTCTGTTAAGGCCGAAAAAGTCGAACTTTTACCCCTTCTTTGTGACGTTTTCAGAACCTTTGAACCGATTTCGAAAAGTAAGAACCTACATTACCGTGTCGAGATTCACCCCTTTGCTTTTCGTTGGGTGATGGTTGATGGCATTCGTGTTTCTCAAATACTGACGAACTTGCTATCGAATGCCGTGAAGTTCACCTCGGAAGGCGAGATCAGTGTTGTGGTTGCCGCTGTCGATGACCAGTTAATTGTCGAGTTAACGGACACGGGCATAGGGATGACACCTATACAGCAACAACAAGTGTTGAAACCCTTTGTGCAGGCTGATGACACCATTACCAGACAGTTCGGTGGTACCGGGCTAGGGCTCAGCATTGTTGACCAACTCTTGCAATGCATGGGTGGTGAGCTTCATATTGAGTCTGAACTGAGTCGTGGTACGACGATTAACGTTTCTATTCCGTTTGTCCTATACGAAAACGAAAGCAGTGCAGATTATGATATTCGAGATCTGACTTACTCACGCGACCTACCAGATAATTTGAAAGGTTGGTGCCACGAGTGGAGATTGACGGAATCTGAGAATGCACCGGATCTGAGCATCACCCGTAGCTCTCAATCTAACCATGTTGATATGACCTTTTGCCGAGGTGTGAATGATCTGGTCACAATTGAACATCAACAATTGAAATACCCAGACAGTTTGTTGAATTTGATCGTGAAATCAGATGAGCACGTCATCGATGTACCAACCCCGAAAGCGGTCAGTGAATGGAAACATGGCGATGTACTCATCGCAGAAGATAACCCAATCAATCAAAGTGTCATGACGTTACAAATGAATGAGATCGGCATCAAACCTGTGTTTGTGGATAACGGTCTTCAAGCGTGGGAATACATTAATCAGAACCCGATTAAATTACTGCTTACTGATTTCCACATGCCCGAAATGGATGGTTACGAGCTAGCCAGCAAGATTAAGAGCAGTGACCAGTTCAAAGATATTGTCGTGATTGGTATCACCGCGGAAGACACACGAGTTGCTCGTGACAAGACCAAAGATATCGCGATCGATGACATTCTTTACAAGCCATACAGTGTTTCCAAGTTGTTGGATATTTTAGAGAAACATGCAAAATCTTCGAGCCATGCGCCAAGTTGGTTAGAGCGATTCGGCAAAGATGATGCGATTGCGGTTGCCAATGTATTCATCAATACCATGAGCGAAGACGTAGCGAATGTTGACATCAATTCGCCAACCATCAACCGAACGCTTCATCGAATAAAAGGAGCGTTAAACGCAGTCGGTGCAAATGACATTGCTGCGTTGTGTCACGACGTTGAGTGCTGTGAAGCGAAAGCGAATACAGAAAAATTAGGGAAGTTAGTTAGGGCCATTGAGTCAGAAATTGAATTTACAAAAGCGTGGTTAAAAGCCAATGAATACTAATCTCGAAATCATGATTGTTGATGATCATCCCATTCATCTGATGTTACTGAAGCAACTGTTAACTAAGCTCGGTAGCAAGGTTACCGTGTTTGACAATGCATTAGACGCTTGTGAGAGCGTGGCTGAAAAGAAGTACGACATCATCTTTTGTGATATCCAGATGCCGGTGCATGACGGGATAGACATGATGTTTATGTTGGACGAGGCCAATTACCAAGGCAACGTGGTGTTAATCAGCTCTGTGGAACTGACGGTGATCTCAGCTATTCGCGCAATGTGTGAAGGTTTCCCATTCGATGTGTTGGATATCATTGAAAAGCCATATACCCAGAAATCGATTGAAGATGTATTGGCGATGAGACTCAAATCGACCAATAAACCTTACCCTGAAAGAAAGAAAATTGAGGTGACTGATGAAGAGTTTTTGGTTGCTTTGGCAAAAGGGCAAATACACAACTATTACCAGCCGAAAGTGGACTTTGTCACGGAACATTTGTCCGGTTATGAAGCGTTGGCTCGATGGGTTCACCCTGAATATGGCGTGCTAACCCCAGATGTGTTCTTGCCTATTGTCACGCGATGTCAGTTGTCTGCAGAGTTGTTTGATACCGTTTTAAATAACGCGTTAGATGACATTAAAATTCGAAACCTAGATAAGAAAATCGCCATCAATGTTGATCAGTTCAATTTAGAAGATAGTGACTTTGCACAAACGTTTATCACTCGATGTTTAGAGAGAGATGTGAGTCCTTCGGCTTTCATTATCGAGATCACCGAGCGTGACACTTACCGAAACAGCGTGTCTTTGTATAAAAACCTCACCAAGCTCAGAGTGAATGACGTCACGGTATCAATTGATGATTTTGGTACAGGGAACTCGACATTGGAAAAATTAGCTCAATTGCCGTTCAACGAAATGAAAATTGACCGTTCATTTGTCTTTGAAATTAAAGATGATCAAAAGAAGAAAAATATCGTTTTATCAATATGTGGCTTAGCGAAAAACCTAGGTATCAAGCTTGTTGCTGAAGGGGTGGAAGACCATGAAACTTGGTCTTTGTTAAAGGAGTACGGTGTTGAGGTTTGTCAGGGATATTTCGTCTCTAAGCCATTGCCGTTAGAACTTGTCCAAAAAATAGATATAGAGATCAAATGAACTGTTTAATCTTCGACGACCATCCCTTGGTATGTATGGCGATCAAATCCCTGGTTGAATCTTCACCGCACATTGCTCAAGTTAACGTCGCTTCAGAATTGAAAACTGCCAATGAGTTTGTTCGAAAGTCGAATATCGACTTACTGATCCTTGATGTGAATTTGAATGACTGTGATGGCTTTGATTTCTATCGTCGAATTAAAGCACATGGTTTTAGAGGAAGAGTGGTGTTCTATTCAGCAGAAACCAGCGCTTATTACAGCGAAATGGCATTTAAAGTGGGGGCTAATGGGTATGTATGTAAGTTAGAGCATTACGACGTCCTCAAAGATGCGATAGAGGCCATCGTGAAGGGTTACTCATTTTTTAAAGAGATTAACGACCCGAAAAAGGCCAAACAACCCCTTAAGCTTTCTGCTCGTGAAGCGACCGTTGCGAAACTGTTGTTGAAGGGAATGACAAATAAAGATGCGGCTGAACGGCTCTCTATCAGTGAGAAAACCATCAGTACTTACAAAAGAAGGATGCTTACCAAGTACAGCGTTGACAGTATTGTTGAGTTGTCGAGAGTAATTGAATTATGACTGCTAAACGAATCATCAAACTCATGCCAAAATTTAAAGTAGCGACGATTTCGTTGACCTTTTCTTCACTGTCCTTTTTTTTGTTTATCGTAAGCTTCGGTACGGTGGCAATAAACAACGATATTAAAGAGTTTGATTTAAGTACGTTGCAGTTAGATAGGCATAAAGACAACTTGGTTCTGTTGGGCTTGTTTACCGAATCTCAGATAAATCAAACGTCAGGCGAGGGTAGTCATGACTTTGATAGCGTTGATGAGGTCAACTTTGTTGATAGTATTTATCCTCTAGGGGACCCTGAATTAAACAAAGCAGAAATTGCAGTTAGACATTTGATGCATCAAATTTCTTTGTATAAAAACCTAGGTGGTATCGACGATAATTTTGTCTATTTCTATCGTTCGTATTCTGGCTCAAAGTACATATTCCCGAATAAATTTGAGAACTTCACACCCTCTGAATCACATCTGTCAGGAGATATATGCCTTGGAAGCGAGGTATGTTCAATTACCGCCAAAGAATATCAATTGGCGGATAGGGTGATCATATCGGCTCCTCATATTGGGCTGATCAGCCAAAATGAAATCATTTCGATTGTAACCCCAGTTTATGATGAAGGGGTCATCATTGGTGACTATGTGTTGAACGTCAACATTGAACTGTATGTAAGCGATGGTTTAGATGTGGGTTATGAGACTAAGAATGACGTCAATAATTTAATCGTGACGTACCCAGGTTACCCATATTCCTATCTGAATTACAGTAAGACGACCGTTGCCGACAATCGAACCACCTATACGTATCGATACCCTTATTCGAAGTTACTGATTGATTATTGTTGGGTATTTGTCGTGATGTTCTTAGCGAGTCTTAATTATCTGTTTTATGTGAATAAAGCCAAAATTACCAAAGATGAATTGGTGGATGCGAAACACACGGCGCTCAAAGATGAGTTAACCGGTTTGTACAATCGACGAATCTATAATGAGCCGTCATTCGACCAAGCTGTACAGGGTAAGCCTTGTTCGATTATCGCTATCGATGGCGACAGGATTAAGAAGATCAACGATAACCTCGGCCACAGCTGGGGAGATGAAGTGATTCAACACATAGCCCAATCAATGAAAGATGTGTTTCGCCGCGATGACTTTTTGGTCAGAGTCGGTGGCGACGAATTTATCGTTATAATGCCGAATTGCAGTTTTGAAAGCGCTAACAAAGCGTCGGAAATTTTGAAAAAACAAGTGACAGAATCTAAAGTGGCCTCATTAGGTTTTGATGTGTCGGTGAGTGTTGGCGTCGCATTTAAGGGAGCGAGTGAGTCGTTGGAAAGTGTGCTCCATAAAGCCGATGAGAAACTCTATGAGCAAAAGGCGCAACGTTGATTTAACGATTGTTCATCTAACGGAGCGGTTCAGCGGTTTTATGTGGTGATATGTTAGATGAAAGTCATATCTAGCGGCTGGTGGAAAGGATAACGTCAGCAATGGCTCGTTTCCTTGTATTGACTAAACTTAAATATTAACGTGTATAGGTTTGATAAGTTTATGAAATGACGATGAAGGGTTATTGCTGTGAATAAAGATTTAGATCTGAATCTTCTACGTATCTTGGTGTTGTTGGATAAACACCAACAACTGAAACCCGTAGCTAAGATCCTAGGCAAGAGCGAGGCTTCAATCAGTAAGTACCTTGCTCGTCTTAGAGAGCAACTTGGCGATGAGTTGTTTATTCGACACGCCCACCATTTCGAAAGCACAGACTTTCTTAAAAAGCAGCTCCCGCTCATTCAAACAGGGTTAGACAACCTTGAGTCCTGCATGGGAGCAAGCGCCTTTGATCCTCTAACTTACGATAGGTCTATCACCATATCGATGCCTCAAGTCGCCCAATACTTCCTAGGTGAAGCTATATTGGCTGACCTTTTCGAGTTATTACCCAATGCTTTCATTAATATCGTGAGCCCAAGTGATCAGCCGATCGAGAGTATTTTAGACGGAAAAGTCGATGTGTTTTTGCATCACTTTAATGAAGACAGTCCTAAGAGCATCTATCAACATTCTGTTGGGTCACTGCCTGTTGGTTTGGTTCTTCCAAAAGAAATAGAGCTTGATACATTAGAAGAAGCCTTGTCGTTACCTTTTATTTTGTTGGAACTTAAAGGTTGGAAGGGGTCGAAGCAGGTAGTACGAATGATCCTTGAAAAGAAAGGGTTCGAGATTGATTCGAAAGTGACTGTAGGGGATATTGGCCTGTTACTCGGATTATTAAAGCGCCGCAATAGCGCTACGATAATGATGAACTTTGGGCGACCGATTGATGGTTTTAAATTCATTGAAGTACCAGAGTCTTTCTATTCAGCGGGTCGACCTAAAATAGCGGCATACATCAAACAAACTCATCGTCACAATGCACTCCATCAACTGCTCATTGGTGTGATAGAGAAAAACTTAAATCTAGCTAAGTAACCTATGTTCGAGTACGTCAACACCAACACTCAGTAAACCGAACGCGTAGACGTTCAGTCGATACAGCACCTCTGCGATTCGATAACCACTTACTTATTCAACAGCCACCGTCACTAAATGCTGTCGGTGAGTTGTACCAGTTCCACTATTGAATTGGCTCTGTACTTACTCAGGATACGTGTTTTATAGGTGCTGATGGTCTTGGCACTTAACGACAGCTTTTCTGAGATAAGTTTGTTCGAGTGCCCTTGAATCAAGTACTGAAACACGATCGCCTCTTTATTGGATAGCTTGATGCTTTTGCCGCTGTTCTTTTGATCTGATTTGAACAACGAGTATCCCTTCATAATACTGGTTAGGGCGAAGCGAATTGATTCATGGCTTTCGCTCTTACTCAGGAAACCGTTGGCACCTAATGATAGAGCTGCCTCAGACAAGCTTGAGTTATCTAAAGAAGAAACAAACAGCAATTTCCCTTCGTAACCGTGCGCCTTGATTATCTTAGCGAGGTTCATACCGTCGTTGTTTGCTAGCGTCACATCGAGAACAATCAAATCAATACTCTGGCTTTTCACTAGCTTAAGAATTTTGTCGGTATCGGTAGTTTTATAGAGATCTTCAACATTTAGCGAGTCCATGATTAACTCGGCTAGAGCTTCTCTGTAAAGAGGTTGTTCATCTATGATTAGAACGTTCTGATTTGTCATAAGTCACCTACATTATTGCTATGTGACATCCTGTCTCTTTGAGTTCTAAGATTGTGATAAGCGATAATTCTATGTAAAAACATAGAGGTTAGGGTGAAAATGACATTTTAACATTTTGAAAATCAGGTATTTAGAAAGGGCACGCGTTACTACATACTTAAAGATAACGTGACTAATAGGTCGCTCGACCTCGTGCTTTATACAGTATTTGGTTGTAATTTATACTGCTCAACTCTTCTTTAGTATGTAAGTTAACCAATACGTCATTGCACTTGTTTATTTTGATACGAATATCGTGCTTACCTTCGTAGGGAGTGCTGAGCAAGGCTGAAAGCTTGATAATTGCCAAACATGTCTTTTTCGAATGCGGCAAAAGGTTATGAATATCGAGATAGTAATCGAGCTGTTTGTCTTTTGTTAGACGATCCGATGATTTCATCAGTATCATTTCTTTTCTGATATTACTTAACTGAAGCTGTGATGCTTGTAAGCGTTCTTTAAAGCCATTGAGCATATGAATTTGGCTACGAATAATGCTCGGGTGTTGGTCTTTATTAATGCTGTCTTCCAACCTTGTTACGAATGTCGGTGTTTCGCTTAAAAAGGAACACTGTTCTAATAAGAAGCAAAGGTGGTAGAAATCATAAAAATGAAACTCAGAGGTATAATTGAGTGCTTGTTTGATACTTTGCGTTGCGGTTTTTAGGTCACCTTTGATCAATCCAATGTGCGCAGAGATGAGTTTATCCTGAAGAATAAGCTCTGGCGTTTTACCAATATCATTGAGAATCGAATTGTATGAAGCAAGCTGCTTTTCAAAGAGGTTTATTGAACCTCCAAGCGGTTGTTTATAGAGAAAGGTACGCATGTAGTTAATCTTTGTATAGAACCCGCCACGAAAGGTATTAATGTTCTTTTCGTAATACCTTTTCATATAAGTGAAAGCGTCTTGATAAGCCCCTGCAGCGATAGATAAATTCGCAATCACCAATTCACGATGTGCGCCTGCATCAAGTAACATCGCTGACTGTTTCAAATGATCAATCGCATTGGGCAGGTCTTCTTCAATCGAGTATATGTTCGACATTTCATCGTGAAAATAAGGGTTGTTCTTCTTGGATTTGACTAAGCTGAGGATTTCTTTGGCCTCATCTACTTGGTCTGTTTCAATGAGCGTGCTCGCTAGGCCGGTTTTAATCCAGTCCAAGTCATCTTCTTCGAGTAAGCTTTCATACTCTTCTTGAGCTTTATTAAACTGCTTACTTTTCAGCAGGGCGGAGGCTTTGTACTTTCGGATAAGTTTGGAGTATTCAGGGTGAAATGGCTGAAGCTCGTCGCACTCACGCACAACACCAGCAAAATCGAATTCGGTTAACTTCTCAAAGATCGGCGCGAGGACCACTTTGCGATTTAAGGATGAAAATATCCGTTTAATAAAGAACTGTTTATTAAAGGGTTTAAGTAGGTAGTCGTCAGGGTCTGAATCCACAATAGATCGCACGACGTTGTAATCATTTTCACCGGTAAGGAACATAAAAACCGTCGTCGATTTTAAAATTCGAGCGTGTTTTAGTTCTTCCAGCAGTTGGTAGCCCGTCAATTGGGTTTGAAAGTTGTAGTCACAGATTATAATGTCAAACGAGTTCTGGCGGCATTGATGAATAACATCGAAAGGTTTGTATGCATAAGATATGGATTCAAAGCCGATTTGGCGCAAAATTGTGGTTACACTGCTTGTAACCAGTCGAGAATCGTCTGCAACCAGTACCGTATATTTCTTTATGTCGTTATTCATTATTTTAACTGTTGACGAAATTTAGCTAATTGTAACAAACAGAAAATAGCTAAAAGTATCTCAGAGTGAAAACAAGAAAAATCCTACAGTGATTCGATTAATTTCCTACGCCATTAATATTAAGCCAATCTTCAATTGATTCAACACTGTGTGAAATTAATTTAATAGTATTGAGGTTTGTTTGTTCGACATTATTATTTCCTGCTTTCAATTCATTCTCTTCCACTTTGATGAGTTGCTCTAGTGGGAAGTGTCCGATTGAAGAAAGACCACCCTTTATGCGGTGCATGATTTGCAAGGTTGTTGCGCGCTCGGGCTTTGTATCCCTTAGTCGCTCTAAGTCTTCTTGCATGACGCTAACGTAAACCTCAGCAAGGTAAACTCTTTGATCGCTAGGGTAGTTATTTAACCAATCGATGTTATTGGATTTACTCGGTCTAGATTGCATAAGAATATTGATTGAGATATTGGAAAGAAAGGGTATCTATTATGGTCAGTTAATGGAAATACGTCAGGGTTATTGAATTGATGTTATTAATATATAAAGTGTATATTGGTGGGTGGTTAGATAGAATTATATTTAATACGGGTGAGAAAATAGAGTGTTCAATAAAATGGGTAGTAGAAATTAAAAAAGACCATTAACGCTAAATGTTAAATGGTCTTTTTGTAGCAATACTGAGCTAATCGTCAGTACGTTCAATCAAATTCATGAGCGATCTTACGTCACGAATTTATAGCGACTTCTCGATAGCGATTAGGAAGCGAGCAATGTCTTCTGCGCTAATATCACGGTGAGTAACAAAGCGAACAGGATTACCTGGTGACATAGTAATGCCTTGTTCACCTAACTCTCGTGCGATGCGGTTAATATCCACAGACTCATCTAACTTAGCGAACACGATGTTCGTATGAATGAAATCAGGATTAACAGAGAAGCCTTCTAGTTTACTTAGGCCAATCGCTAGGTTTTTTGCGTTCTCATGGTCAGTTTTGAGTTGAGCAACGTTCTCAGTCAGCGCCATCTTACCTGCAGCAGCAAGAATGCCTGTTTGACGCATACCGCCACCGACCATTTTACGTAAGCGACGTGCTTTGGCGATGTACTCTTTGCTTCCAAGCAGTAATGAGCCAATCGGCGCGCCTAAGCCCTTTGATAGACAAATCGTCATAGAGTCAAAGTGCTGTGCGATTTCTTTAATATGGACATCCAGTGCAGCGGCAGCGTTATAAACACGCGCACCGTCGAGGTGCATTTGCAGACCGTGTTGATTTACGAAGTCACGAGCTTCTGCCAAGTACGACATTGGCAGTACTTTACCATTAATGGTGTTTTCTAAGCTCAGAAGCTTGGTGCGAGCGAAATGGCTGTCATTTGGCTTAATCGCAGCAGCAAGCTTTTTAAAATCTAATGTGCCGTCTGGGTTGTTTTCAATTGGCTGAGGTTGAATAGAACCAAGTACCGCAGCGCCGCCAGCTTCATACTTGTAGTTGTGCGCTTGTTGGCCACAAAGATATTCGTCACCACGCTCACAGTGCGCCATTAAACCAAGTAGGTTAGCTTGCGTGCCAGAAGACGTGAACATAGCGGCTTCAAAGCCAGTCTCATTCGCTGCCCATTGCTCTAGTTCGTTTACGGTTGGGTCATCGCCATAAACATCATCACCCACTTCTGCGTTTGCCATTGCATCGCGCATAGCTTGTGAGGGTTTAGTCACGGTATCAGAACGAAAGTCCATGTTTCTCTCCTAGAGTACTTTAGGTAGTCATATATTTGGCTATAGATAGCCACATAGTTGGGCTTTACTTAAACAAGCGATAGTTTTGGTGTCGGTAATTTGATCGTGTCGTATTTTGTCGTGCAGTTCATCCAAGCTCAGTTCGATCACTTCTATGACTTCATCTTCATCGCATTCAAAGCGGGTTGTGAGGCTAAGCTCTTTTGCAACGAATAGATGCTGTATCTCATCACAGAAACCCGCCAAAGGCGTGACTTGCCCGAAACTCTGAAAAGAAGTTGCACTGTAACCTGTTTCTTCTTCCAACTCTCGCTGAGCACATTGAAGAGGTGTCTCATCAATTTCCATCGTGCCAGCCGGTAATTCTAAAAGCCATTTTTTAAGAGAAGGTCGAAACTGGTTAATAAGGATAATTTTTCCAGACGCAGTAATAGGAAGAATAACGGCCGCGCCAGGGTGGTGTATTGTTGTGTGTTTTACTATGACATTCGTAGGGAGCGTCACGCTCTCTTCTACGAGAGAGATACTTTTCCATTGATGGATAATTTTATTCATGCAGTCTGGCCACATTCCTTGCCAATTTGTCGTATAACTGAAGACGTGCACCACCATAACGTCTATGGTGTCGAAAATAAAAGAAAAATTCGGTTTAGTGATAGGTTTCGTTTCACACCGTTCGTGATGCTACTCTCAAATTTGGAATCTATGATTACGCCAAAATTACAGTCGTAACCATCTGATATAAAGGCAACTCAATAATAAAATACACTTGTAACAAAGTGCTAACAAATGTATAAAAACATATCTACACTCTCAACTGTTCATAGATTTTCGGAGTAACGCATGACCCCCTCTATTTCCTCACATGCTGACAAGGCGCTACTCTCTGAAAGAATCAACAAATTAGCGCATGCTCTCTCAGATGGCGTTTACGAAAGAGAAGACACCATCAAGCTTTGTTTACTGGCGGCTCTTGCCGGTGAAAGTGTGTTCCTATTAGGCCCTCCGGGTATTGCAAAAAGTCTTATCGCTAAACGTCTCATTCAGGCTTTTGACAACAGTAGCTATTTCGAATATTTGATGACGCGCTTCTCCACGCCAGAAGAAGTGTTCGGTCCGCTAAGTATCCAAGAATTAAAAGACAACGGTCGTTATGTAAGATTGACTGAGGGCTACCTACCAACAGCGCAAGTCGTGTTCCTTGATGAGATCTGGAAAGCCGGGCCTGCAATCTTGAATACGCTGCTGACTGTCGTGAATGAAAAGACATTTAAAAATGGCGCAGACATCGAGCGCGTGCCTATGCGTCTATTGGTATCAGCATCTAACGAGCTGCCAGACGAAGACAGCGGCTTAGAAGCACTTTATGACCGTATGTTGGTTCGCGTGTTTGTAAACCGTATTCAGAACAAACAAAACTTCAAGTCAATGCTGACCACTGGCACATCTCAAGAAGCGGTAATCCCTAAAGGCTTGGCGATTACTGACATCGAATACCATCAATGGCAGAAAGAACTCGATAAGCTTGAATTGACGGATAACTCGTTTAACAAGTTGTTTGAACTTAAAACCATGCTGGAAGAGACCGTTAAGAATCAGGGCTCATCATCAGAATCTGACTTGTATGTATCAGACAGACGTTGGAAGAAAGCGGTCAAGCTATTGAAAGCGAGTGCATTCTTCAGTGGCCGTGATAGCGTGAACCCGCTGGATATTATGCTTCTGCAAGATTGCTTGTGGCACAGCCCAGAATCACGCGATGTGGTTCGTAGCGTGGTAAAAGACTTTGCATTAAACCGAGCTTTTGATCAGCAAGAGTCGAAATCTCAAATCGAGATGTCACGTGAAGAGCTCGAAGAGATTCAAGAAGATGTTGAATCGACGCTATCTGTTTCGCTCTCTATGGAGTCAACCAGCGGCTTGTTGCGTAAAGACGTTTATCAGAATGACATCAAGAACGCGAAAATGTACAGCGTGGGCAGTGCTTACAATCTCGTTAAACTGGTGATGTTGCAAAGCAATATGTCGGTTTCTGAATCTGAGAAAGGTGATAGCCGTTGGGTATACGTAGCCAAAGATGATTTTGACCGAGCGCTTAAAGAAGGTCACGGTGATATTTACGGTTACGTAAACGAAAACAAAAACCTATGCCGTTTAAAACTGGATTTGGACGCATCGAACCAATTAGTGATTAAAGATATTGCGAATCGCTCTGTATTGGTGAGTGTAGTGACTACCGACGGTTTAGACCAAGAATTGTATAACAAGTGGTTGAGTGGCGCTGAGAGAGCGTTAGAGCAGTTGACCGAAGCTGAATTCAAGTTAAAAAGAGTACGTACTGAATTCCATGATGCGTTACCTCATAACTACATTGATCCTGACCTGCCAAAGGCGATGGAAGCAAGTTTACAAGCTGTAACGCAAGATCTTGAAACCACGAAAGTGAAGAGTAGCAAGATCGCACAGCGCATTAAGTTCATGAGTCAGTACTTCGAGTAAGGGGAGAGCATATGTTAGGAGCAGACGGCTTAAACCTCGCTTTGATGGTGGCTGATTCAGGAATCATTGATACAGCGATGAATGATCTCATCGCTCGTTCTCAAGTCATGATGGCTGCTGAGAACAAAGGTGTGAAAACGTCGGTTAAAAACCACTTGGTTAAGTGGCGCGGTAAAGTGAAAAAACGTGTCACAAAGGTGTGCGAAACCGATCGATTCCAAGAAGAAATTGCACTGTACCAAGAGGTTATCTACTGGGATGAGCCCCAGTTTTTTGATGAGATTGACAGTGTCATCAAAAAATTGGAGTGGCACTCAGCGTTCTACCTTCAAGCAAGACGTTTAATGGAAAACAACAAAGGCGTTTATAACGCGATGTTTCCACATTACTTTTGCGACCAATGGTATCAATCACTATCAGAAGCGATCAAACAAGCGCAAGTAACCGAACTTGAAACCAGCAAAGAAAAAGTCTTAGCTGACCTCTATCAACGCATGGAAACCATGAAAAACATGGATAAAGTGACGGAGTCGGGTGATGAAGGCAGTGTAGGGCGCTTGTGGGACATGGCTTCGGCTAAGTTGAGCAAAACCGACTTAACGGTAATGAAGCGTCATGCGGAGTTTCTGAACAAGCATAAAGGCCTTCAAGATATCGCTGAGAAGCTAGGTCGTATGGCTGGCTTAGAAGACGATCCTTCTCTGCACAAAGCCCCTGTAGAAGAACTGCAGATGGTTGAAGAGAAAAGCGATGAAGCAGTCGATGATATTGTTGGGATTCATGAAAGTGATGACCTCAACAAGATGCTGCCAAACGAGACCATGTTCTTAGCGTACCCAGAGCTTGAGGTTATCTTCTACAAACACTTGGCTGATAAGCGTTTACTTAGCTATCGTTCACAAGGTAAATCTCGAACGCTACGTAAAGTGAAAGCTCAAAAGCCAGACAGCAAATCTGTGGATATTGAAAAAGGCCCTTTTATTGTTTGTGTTGATGCGTCGGGTTCAATGAGTGGTTTCCCAGAACAGTCGGCAAAAGCTATGGCTTACGCCTTGATGCAAATCGCCTTAGCTGAAGAACGCGACTGTTATGTGATTTTGTTCTCTTCAGAACACATTACTTATGAATTGACGCGACAAGACGGCCTACGTGAAGCCAGTGACTTCCTAAGTTACTCATTCCACGGCGGGACAGACCTTGAGCCAGTGTTAATGAAGTCGATTGATTTGATGATGGGCGACAAGTACAAGAACGCCGATTTAATCGTGCTTTCTGACTTTATCGCGCCAAAGCAGTCTGATGAAATGATTGCTCAAGTCGAGAAACTTAAAACGCATAAAAACCGTTTCCATGCAGTTAGTCTTTCTAAGTATGGTAACCCTCAACTTATGACCATGTTTGATCACTGTTGGTCGTATCATCCTAGTCTCGTTGGCCGCTTCATGAAAAAGTGGTAGTGAGCAAACACCTTAATTGAATCAAGTTTGCTGTATGCTTTTTGAATGAAAAGATCGAACATGCAGCAATTTGATTTAAATGTCAGCAAACAGAATTTAAATTCACATTTTTGTTTGACTATCTTCACTCAATCCGTAAAGTAGGCACCCGAACACAGCGGGGCTAACGTTTAGTCGGTTCTAACGTGTTGAAAAATGGCGCCTTGGCAGAGTGGCTATGCAGCGGATTGCAAATCCGTGGACCTCGGTTCGACTCCGGGAGGCGCCTCCATTCTATTTCTTATTTAATTCATGAGAAATTAAAAGAATGAAATTGCGATACTAGCTCAGTTGGTAGAGCGCAACCTTGCCAAGGTTGAGGTCATCGGTTCGAACCCGATGTATCGCTCCAAATTTTGTAATGTTGATTTATTTTGACATTAAGATGGTGTTTTACTTTTCAGTAATCGGCATCGCAATAAAGAATTGCGTGCCCTGGTGGTGGAATTGGTAGACACAAGGGATTTAAAATCCCTCGGCGTTCGCGCTGTGCCGGTTCAAGTCCGGCCCGGGGCACCATCTATTTGATTATTACCTTTTGTTTGATGATACTCAAAAGAGTTGTTCTCTTTAAACACTATTGAAGGCGCCTTGGCAGAGTGGCTATGCAGCGGATTGCAAATCCGTGGACCTCGGTTCGACTCCGGGAGGCGCCTCCATCATTCAGAAAAAACCAGTCCTCGTGGCTGGTTTTTTCGTTTCTGGCTTCTTCTCTTCTTCTCTTCTTGTTTCTTCATTTCTCCCCTTTATCTCTCTAAGACCCATACTATTTCGATGAAATCCTAAGTTGAACCTTTGTTGATAGACCGCTAAATAAATCAAAGTCACAATTAACCATAATGCTCAATTTGTTTCATTGTTTTATGGGATAACCCTAATTAAAACATGCGTATGAGTGATAGTGTCCCTCTTTATATTTCTTTAATTGTTCTATAAGAGGTTCTTAAGTATGCAATTTAGTCTAAAGAGGAAAATGGTTTTCTCTGTAGTTTTGGCGATTGCTGTTACATCTGCCATTCTTCTTTTCATGGGTTACAAGACTTTTCAAACAAACAGCTGGCAAGCAATAGAAAGTGAAAGTCGTAATACACTTCAAGCTCATGCTAAGGGCATCAGTGATTGGTTCTATGATAAGAAACAAGCAGTTCATGGGCTTAAGCAACAAGTGCAACTCAACCCTTCAATCGATATTGTTCCTCATTTACGTCAAACCTTGGTATCTGGTGGGTTTGGATTGAGTTATTACGGTAATAAAGAAGGTGAGATGTTCCGTCATGATCCTTCATTGAATAAAGCGGGCTATGACCCAAGAGTCCGAGGTTGGTATAAACAAACCTTAGCTGAGAACCGTGCAGTGACAACCAAGCCGTATGTGAGTGTGACGATGCAAACCTTGGTAGTGACACTGACAGACCCTGTAACCGAGAATGGATCGATCATCGGTGTTGTGGCATCAAACTTGGCATTAGACAAATTGATTGAAGACGTATTAGCCATTCAGGTTCCGGGGAATGGACGTGCGATTCTGATTGATAAGCAAGGAACGGTCGTTGCTCATCAAAATAAAGATTTCATTCTGAAACAAGTCAATGATATTGCGCCAGAGCTGAGTGTGTCTGGCTTGAACAGTGCTGCCCAAAACTTGACGACAATATTTACTCAAGTGGACGGTGCCGAGCGAGTCATCATGGCTGAGCCAATTAAAGGCACTGACTGGCTGCTTGTGATTGAAATGGATAAAGAAGTACTAGAACAACCTCTGTTCGATATGTTGATTATCCAAATCACCACCGGTTTGATTGTATTGATCGTTATGGCTGCGGCAACCTCATGGTTTGTGGCTCGTCAATTAGTTGAGCTGGGTCGAGTGAGTGAAGCATTAGCTGATATTGCGGAAGGCGAAGGCGACCTCACACAAAGACTACAAGTATCGAGCCAAGATGAGGTGGGTCAACTTGCCGATAAGTTTAATGTCTTCGTTGATCGGCTCCATCAAATGATGCAAAACGTCACGCAAGTTTCTACCGCGATGAACAGTGGTGCCGAGCATGCTAATACCAGCGCGATGAAGCGCAGTGATAGTGTGAGCAGACAACAAGATGAGATCACAATGGTGGCAACTGCTGTGACAGAAATGGCGACAGCAACAGCAGAAATCGCAACGAATGCCGAGAGCACGGCCAAAAGTGCGACTCACTCGGTGGAGTTGAGTGAGCAAGGCTTCCAACAGATGGCCAAAAGCCAATCATCGATCAATGAGCTTGCTACTGAGCTAACAAGTGCTGTGTCTATCATTAGCGAGCTTGAAGAGCATGGTCAGCAAATCGCGTCTATCTTAGCGACGATTCGTGAAATAGCGGAGCAAACTAACTTACTCGCGCTCAATGCGGCCATTGAAGCGGCTAGGGCAGGCGAACAAGGCAGAGGTTTTGCTGTGGTGGCTGATGAGGTTCGGGTGCTTTCTCAACGTACTCATGCTTCAACAGAAGAGATCGAAGACAAAATCAAACGCTTACAACAAGCGACCAATGGTGCGGTTAAAGTGATGACGCAAAGCCATGATATGGCCAAAACAAGCGTACACGACGTGGATATGGCCGGAGAGAGCCTAGCTCAAATCCGTGAAGCGATTCAGATGATCAGTGATATGGCGACTCAGATTGCTTCTGCCGCTGAAGAACAATCTTTAGTTACCGCGGAAATCAATGCGAATACTGAGTCTGTTCGTGAAGTCAGTGATGTGATGGCGCTTGATGCGACAGATGCTGTTTCGCAAGCCGACCAACTTAGCCACTTAGCTAACGATCTCAAACAGGAACTCTCAAGATTTAAACTTTAAGTTCAGTCAAAATCATACAGAGCACAAGTCGTTACAGGCTTGTGCTCTTTTTTATGTAGCCAGCGTTAACTTAATTCACTGTCTCAGTGCTTATCGAAGAAATCCTTGTTACGAATATACTTACTCATCAAGTGATAAGAGAAAGGTCTTATTAACCAACTGAAAATTGAGCGTCCAAGGCGTATTAATGTCGGTGTGTTTTCATAGATCCTGCCGTTATAGAGCCAAAGTACTTTCCCTACGTGCCAATACAACAGCGGCACGGGCGGCATGAAGGTGACAATATCGATGTCGCAGCAGATACGGTAAGTTTTCTTGCCCAAACGGTAGTTCTTTTTAAAACTCCAATCACCAATTGCAGGTTGTCCAAAAGTCACAATTCGTTTGATACAGCCTGGATACTTTTGGTCTAGGTAGTCAGCAAACACACAACCAATAGCACCGCCAGAAGAGTGGCCGGTGATAGAAATCCTTTTCCCTTGCTCTAACAAAGGTGTGAGCGTGGCCTCTAAGCGTTCGATAACGGTTTGCCCAAGCTTGTCTTCGTTACGACTTGGTTGGCTTTCTTGGAACATGAGATGATAGAAACCAGCATGAACACGATAGTTCAGCCCAATCCTTTTACAGCTTCTAGTCCATAGTGCAAAAGTGAGTAGCCAGTCAGAAACGCTGTGTGACCCCTTGATAACCACGACGACTTCATCTTTGTCGCTGCTCCATAAGACTCGAATCATGGTTTTGCCAAACTGATTCTTTATGATGCGCTGTCCATTCGGATCAAAACCGTAACGAGTTTGTTTGAAGACCCTAGGGTAGGCGAGGTTACAGAGCACGGCGTAGCGTTCATATTGGTATCGTTTTAGTGGCTTCACGTTGTCATTTCGTAATAGTCGTTACTTAAAACTCTAGCCTTTGAATGTGAAAAGCACATGAAAACGAGGGCATGTTTCCTTGATTCAATGGAATTGACAGTATTTTATGAGTCTGAAAATTGGAATTCGGCCTTTGAATTCCAGCTCAAACTCAAAATCTACGTATAAGAACCGTACAAGCTGCACTAAATTCATTCGTTTGAGCTCGATAATTAATCACTTGAATTGAAAGATAAAATTTACTGTTGACGAATTTTTTCTATCCGTTAAAGTACACCTCGTTCTCACGGCTTAGGTCGCAGAGAGATGGTGTTTTACTCTTCAGTAATCAGCATCGCATGATTGCGTTGCCCTGGTGGTGGAATTGGTAGACACAAGGGATTTAAAATCCCTCGGCGTTCGCGCTGTGCCGGTTCAAGTCCGGCCCGGGGCACCATCTATCTAGTTTCTACTTTAAGTAGAGTGTTGAACAAAGAGTGGTTCTCTTTAAACACTTCAATATATTTTTATGTTGATAAAGGCGCCTTGGCAGAGTGGCTATGCAGCGGATTGCAAATCCGTGGACCTCGGTTCGACTCCGGGAGGCGCCTCCATTCTCTTTCTTATTTAATTAATGAGAAATTAGAAGAATGAAATTGCGATACTAGCTCAGTTGGTAGAGCGCAACCTTGCCAAGGTTGAGGTCATCGGTTCGAACCCGATGTATCGCTCCAAATTTTGTAATGTTGATTTATTTTGACATTAAGATGGTGTTTTACTTTTCAGTAATCGGCATCGCAATAAAGAATTGCGTGCCCTGGTGGTGGAATTGGTAGACACAAGGGATTTAAAATCCCTCGGCGTTCGCGCTGTGCCGGTTCAAGTCCGGCCCGGGGCACCATCTATTTGATTGTTACCTTTTGTTTGGTAATGCTCAACAGAGTTGTTCTCTTTAAACACTGTTGAAGGCGCCTTGGCAGAGTGGCTATGCAGCGGATTGCAAATCCGTGGACCTCGGTTCGACTCCGGGAGGCGCCTCCACTATTCAAAGTTGAAAGGCCAGCAGAAATGCTGGCCTTTTTACTATCTGAAATTCCATATCCTCACGATTCCTTGAAACTGCTGACGTTTACTGTCTACTAAAGACATTTCAAGCTCCTTAATTCCTTAATTCCTAATCGGTCTAATGGCTTTGTTACTCTCTTATCTGTTTAAAAACTCTGGATGCGTGGATCGGAGTGGGGGTTGGTTTTGAGATAAAACTTAAATCAAACCTTTCCATTTACGAGTCTGCCAGCTGACTGTTAATCAGGTGTGATGTTTGTGAACAAAACAGACAGTTCGACGAGTAAGCTGACTGTGGTTTTAGTCATTAAGTTCTTCACATTTATACATAGTTACTCATGAACCTGTAACGCTTTCATCAGTTCTTACACTTCTTATGTCTATAAATGAAAATGATTGTCATTTACTTACGTTGTTGCTAGTCTATTGTGAAATATTACAACACACCTCGTAGTGCGTGAAATTGTATATAAACCGCCTCTAAGCCCTATAAAACCTACGGTTATTCGTTTGCTTTGCCTCAAAATTGACCACATCTACCTCTTTTGTTCTACCCCTTTTGGGTGGTTCGATTTCGTAATTGATTTACATCATATTTTCATTTTCTTTCATAATTCATTATTCGTGCAGTTAAGAAATATATAACCTTCAGGAATTCTTATGAGCAAGATGAAGCTAGTCGTAATCGGTAACGGGATGGTAGGCCATCGCTATATCGAAGATTTAGTCGAGAAGACAGATGTTGCTAACATGGACATCACGGTGTTCTGTGAAGAGCCTCGCGTAGCCTATGACCGTGTACACCTTTCTTCTTATTTTTCACACCATACTGCGGACGAACTTTCTTTAGTTAAAGAAGGCTTCTACGAGAAACACGGCATCAATATGCTCATCGGCGAACGTGCTATTAACGTTAACCGTGAGAAAAAGACTGTTTACTCAAGCACAGGTCGTGAAATTCAATACGACAAGCTTGTTCTTGCAACCGGTTCTTTCCCATTCGTTCCACCAATCAAAGGTCACGAAGGTAAAGACTGTTTCGTTTACCGCACAATCGAAGACTTGAAAGCGATTGAAGCAACCGCTAAGAACTCAAAGTCTGGTGTTGTTGTTGGTGGTGGTCTACTTGGACTTGAAGCGGCAGGCGCACTTAAAGCACTTGGCGTAACCACACACGTTGTTGAGTTCGCTCCTAAGCTAATGGCTGAGCAACTTGACCAAGCGGGTGGCAACCAACTTCGTCAAAAAATCGAACGTATGGGCGTAAACGTTCATACAAGCAAAAACACGCTAGAAATTGCTCCTGAAGGCACTGAAGCTCGTAACGTGATGCGTTTTGCAGACGGAACTGAGCTAGAAACTGATTTCATCGTATTCTCTGCTGGTATTCGCCCACAAGACAAACTTGCTCGTCAAATGGGCCTAGGTATTGCACCTCGTGGCGGCATCGAGATTAACGACCACTGTCAAACGACAGACAAAGATGTTTACGCAATCGGTGAGTGTGCGTCTTGGAACCAAACGTTCTACGGCCTTGTTGCTCCTGGTTACAAAATGGCGACCGTTGCTGTTGACCACGTTGTTGGTAACGAAAGCACATTTGAAGGTGCTGACATGTCTGCGAAGTTGAAGCTTCTTGGCGTGAAAGTAGGTTCTATCGGTGACGCAAACGGTCGTACACCTGGCTGTAAGAGCTACGTTTACCAAAACGAAGAGTCTGAAGTTTACAAACGCATCATCGTTTCTGAAGATAACAAGAAACTGCTTGGTGCCGTAATGGTCGGTGACACATCTGACTATGGCGACCTTCTACAGCTAATGCTGAATGAAATCGACCTGCCAGAGCATCCAGATGCATTGATTCTTCCTGCTCACGCGGGTGCTGAGAAGCCAACACTTGGCGCGGATTCTTTACCGGAAACTGCTGTTATCTGTTCTTGTTTCGATGTAACGAAAGGCAAGATCGCTCAAGCGGTTGCTGAAGGTCACCACACCATTGGTGATATCAAAGCCGTCACTGGCGCAGGCACAGGTTGTGGTGGTTGTATCCCTCTTGTGACTTCAGTGCTAAACGCTGAACTTGCTAAAGCGGGTGTGGAAGTGAAGAACGACGTTTGTGAGCACTTTGCTTACTCTCGCCAAGAACTTTTCCACCTAATCCGCATCGAAGAAATCAAAACATTCGATGAGTTACTAGAGAAGTACGGTAAAGGTTACGGTTGTGAAATCTGTAAGCCACTAGCAGGTTCTATTCTTGCTTCTTGCTGGGGTGAACACATCCTTAAGCCTGAGCTAGTAAAACTGCACGATACTAACGATAACTTCCTAGGTAACATCCAAAAAGACGGTACTTACTCAGTTATCCCTCGTATGGCGGGTGGTGAAGTCACACCTCAAACACTTAGCGTTCTTGCGGATGTTGCGGCTGAATACAATCTATACACGAAGATCACAGGTGCACAACGTATCGGTCTGTTTGGTGCTCAGAAAGATGACTTACCAGCAATCTGGAAGAAGTTAATCGCTGCAGGTTACGAAACGGGTCAAGCTTACGCAAAAGCACTTCGTATGGCTAAGACATGTGTTGGTTCAACTTGGTGTCGTTACGGCGTTCAAGATTCAGTTGGCCTAGGCGTGATGATCGAGAACCGTTACAAAGGCATCCGTACTCCTCATAAGATGAAGTTTGGTGTTTCGGGTTGTACTCGTGAGTGTGCTGAAGCTCAAGGTAAAGATTTAGGTATCATCGCAACAGACGCTGGTTGGAACATGTACGTGTGTGGTAACGGTGGTATGAAGCCTCGTCACGCAGACCTACTGGCAAGTGACCTAGACCAAGAAACACTGCTGAAATACATCGACCGTTTCATGATGTTCTACATCCGCACGGCTGCGCCACTACAACGTACTTCGGTATGGATGGACAACCTAGAAGGCGGCGTTGACTACCTACGTGAAGTGATTGTTGATAACAAACTTGGCATCAACGACCAGCTTGAAGCTGACGTGGCTGGCCTAGTGGGTAACTTTGCTTGTGAGTGGACTGACACTATCAACGACGAAGCTCAACTTAAGCGCTTCTCACACTTCATCAATGCTGATGACCGTGATGAAAACGTTGTGTTTGTTAACGATGGCCGTGAACAACACCGCCCAGCAACATTTACAGAAAAACACCCAGAAGCGAAGGGCGACATCCTTCACGTTGAACTGGTTTAATTGGGAGACGACATCATGGCATTTACCAAAGTTTGTAAGATCGAAGATATTATTCCAGGTACCGGTGTTTGTGCATTGGTTGGTGGTGAGCAAGTTGCTATTTTCCGCCCAACTAAAGCCGAAGAAGTGTTTGCTATTAGTAATACTGACCCGTTTTTCCAATCAAACGTTTTATCTCGCGGTTTAACGGTTGAGCACAAAGGTGAGCTTTGGGTGGCGAGCCCACTTAAGAAGCAACGCTTTAACCTAGCAACAGGGGTGTGCATGGAAGACGAGAACTTCAGCGTGAAAGCGTATAAAGCTCGTATTACCAAAGGTGCTGTTGAAATCTCAGCATAATCGAATACTTAACAAGATTTGATAGTTCAAGGGTTCTAGTTCCCAACATTGCCTTAGCTTGGCAACTAGAGCCTTTTCCTATCCGATTTTAACTTTTAATTTTAACTTTTTAAGGACAACCTTATGTCTCCTGATTTTAAACCAGCTGAATTCGTTCAAACGATGATCGATGTGGGTGAAGCGAAAACGAAAACGAGTACTCGTGATCTTCTGATTCGAAGCACAATGGCAGGTATCATTCTTTCTCTTGCTGTAGTTGTGGCAATCACGACTATCGTGCAAACAGGCATTGGTATTGTTGGCGCTCTTGTGTTCCCAGTGGGCTTCGTCATTCTAAGTGTAATGGGCTACGACCTAGTAACGGGCGTATTTGGCCTTGCTCCTTTAGCGAAATTCGATAACCGCCCAGGTGTGACTTGGGGTCGTGTTCTACGTTGTTGGGGTATAGTTGGCCTTGGTAACCTTATCGGTTCTCTAATCGTTGCGGTACTGGTTGCTATCTCATTAACGGGTAACTTCTCTTTAGATCCAAACGCAGTAGCACAAAAGTTCATTGCGGTTTCTACAGCTCGTAGCTTAGGTTTTGAAAACATGGGTATGGACGGATGGATCACGTGTTTCGTACGCGGTATCTTCTGTAATCTAATGGTATGTCTAGGCGTGATTGGTAACATGACAGCACGTACTGTGTCTGGTCGTGTAGCAATGATGTGGTTCCCAATCTTCATCTTCTTCGCACTAGTATTTGAGCATACAGTAGTAAACATGTTCCTATTCCCACTGGGTATGATTCTAGGCGCTGATTTCGGTATCGCGACATGGTTGAACTTCAACCTTATCCCTACAATCCTAGGTAACATTGTTGGTGGTCTTTTCTTAACATGTGTTCCTTTGTTCCTAACACACGCTAGAACTGCTCCTTCTCTAGGTGCTAAATAATTCTGAATACGGTGAAACGTAATTTAGTATGAGATTAAGAGCCCCAACATCATGTTTGGGGCTTTTTTAGTTCGAAAGCCCTTATATCATTGCGCAAAATACCTGCAATAGATTGTTTTGTTATAATTACTTCTATCTTCGTTAGTATTTAGACTGAATATTTAATTCAACACCTGATAGTCTAAGGGTTAAGGATTTGGATAAGTCATCATGAATACAGTGACTTATCACATAGATTGAAGCTTGAGATAAAACAAGCAAACCTTCGGAGCACAGCATGTCAGAAGTATCGTCATCGAATGTTAAAGAAGTAACCAAAGGATTGGTTTCATTAGTAGGAGCGGGCCCTGGTGACCCAGACTTACTTACCCTAAAAGCGGCACGTGTTATTCAACAGGCTGATGTGGTCGTTTATGACCGCTTAGTATCTAAAGATATATTAGCAATGGCTAACTCCGATGCAGAAATGCTGTACGTGGGGAAAAAGCTCGACCATCACTGTGTACCACAAGATCAGATCAACCAACTGCTCGTGGCTAAAGCGCAAGAAAATAAGCATGTTGTTCGTCTTAAAGGCGGTGACTCGTTTATCTTTGGTCGTGGTGGCGAAGAGTGTGAAACTTTAGCTGAAAATGGTGTGAAGTTTGAAGTAGTACCCGGTATCACGGCAGCTGCAGGCGCAACAGCTTACGCGGGTATTCCGCTTACACATCGAGATCACGCACAAAGCGTTCAATTCATTACGGGTCATCTAAAGAAAGACGGTGAAGATATTGATTGGCGTTCGCTTGCTCAACACAACCACACGATTGTGTTTTACATGGGTCTGAAAGAGAGCCCGAACATACAGAAGAACTTGCTTGATAACGGTATGCGAGCAGACATGCCCGTTGCGATTATTGAAAATGGTA
Source organism: Vibrio sp. FE10 (assembly GCF_030297155.1). Taxonomy (NCBI): domain Bacteria; kingdom Pseudomonadati; phylum Pseudomonadota; class Gammaproteobacteria; order Vibrionales; family Vibrionaceae; genus Vibrio; species Vibrio apostichopi. The sequence goes on from NZ_AP028068.1 coordinate 1,697,163, forward strand.
CGCGCCAAGAACAGAAAGTGTTCCGTGGTGGATTGAGTGACCTAGCCAATCTTGCGAGTGTCGCAAAAAGCCCTGCACTTATCGTTGTCGGTAGCGTTGCCCAGTTGCATGAAAAGCTTGCTTGGTTTAACAAGTAGCTTTCTGTTATTGAGTAGCTCTTTCTTATCAAGTAACGCTGTCTTATTAAATAGCGTTGGTTTATCAAACAGTGTTGGAAAGAACGAACAGCTTTAGTTTACCAAACTGCGTCTTACTTCAATCTGAATATCAAATACTGCAGCGGCTGCCTTGTCGCTGCATTTCTTGTTTACGCATCGGCATTTGATCGATCAGGTTAGTGATCAGGTTCCAGTCTGTTTTTCCGCTCCATCTGTGCTTCTCTTGCCCGTCTTTACCAATTAAAACAGCGGTATGCGACCCTTTCTGTATCTCATAGGTGCTGGTTACTGCCTCTAGATTAAACTCTTCATCAAGCCATGTCGGTACGGTGTAGCCGCTTTCTGCTATTACCATTACGACCACATCACGTTCGTCCAATTGACAGTTATTTATCAGTACTTCATTGAGAAACGCTTTCACGACAGAGTCTTCCGTCGGTGCGAAATAGATCACACTGCGATGGGGGAGTAATTTGGAATGGGAATAGGCTGGGTAGGCGTTTAACGAGTTGACTGACAGAATCATAAACATAACCGCGCTTGTTAATAGAGTTTTCAGTGATTTGGATAATGCTTTGGCTAATGCTGCACAGCAACGAGGCAACACTGACCCTTTGGTGTCGCTGCCAAAGCATGATCTGATTATTTGTCGGTACTGCATGTTCCACCTTCCTTGATAAACTCAAACAAGCTCTGAATAAAGTTAATAACAATTACGTTAAGCTAAGAATAGCTACGTTAAGCATAGCTAATGAGTTCATTTTTATTAAAGAAAGCGGCTCGCATTTTAGAGTTGAATAGAATAGGGTATACGGAAAATCTAAAGGTATGAATTTATGGAAAACATAGCAATTTTGGTCGACGTTCAGAACGTTTACTATACAACGCGCGACAAATACCGTTCTAACTTCGACTATAACCAGTTTTGGTATGTTGCCACGGAAGGGCGTAACGTGGTTGCAGCCAATGCTTACGCGATCTCTAGCCAAGATCCCAAACAGCGTCAATTCCACCATATCCTCCGAGGCGTTGGCTTTAATGTGAAGTTAAAACCGTTTATTCAGCGTCGAGATGGCAGCGCGAAAGGGGATTGGGATGTCGGTATCGCGTTAGATGCGATAGAGCTTGCTGAGACGGTTGATAAGATTGTTTTGGTATCGGGCGATGGCGATTTTGAAATCCTTGTTGAGCGAATCAAGGAGCGTTTTGGTAAGCCCGTTGAAGTGTATGGTGTTCCGGGGTTAACTGCTCAAAATCTTATCGATTCTGCGTCAAAATTTGTACCGATTGAAAAAGATTTCTTACTTTAGGAGAAATCTCGTATTTTATAATTGAAATCAATAATAACGATAATTAGAATGCAAACTATTATTATTTATCGGTTTGTATGATGTCGCGCGTTTTAGTTGTTGATGATGATATTCAGTTATGTGAATTGTTGGGCGAAGTCTTAGAAAATGAAGGGTATCACGTTGATACCGTTCATTGTGGTGAGTCTGCTCTTGAGTTCATTCAGTCTCACCCTGTTGATTTAGTCTTACTCGATGTAATGCTACCTAACCTCAGCGGTATTCAAGTTGCTAGGCGAATTTGCCAGCGATTTGCCACTCCAATTCTTATGCTAACTGCCCTGAACGACGATGCCTCGATGCTCGACGGATATCAAGCGGGTGCGGACCAATACATCGCCAAACCTTTTAACGTTCCAGAACTGCTGACCCGCATTAAGGTGATCTTGCGCCGCGTTGGTTTTGAGCGTCAGAGACAGTCTTTAGCTTCATCTAACCATGGTTTGTGTGAACAACTCTCTCGTTTACCGTTAACCGGCACTGAAAAAGATCTGCTTGATTATTTGGTCAAAAACGACGGGATTGTCGTATCTAAATCTGACCTGCAAATCCATGTCTTGAAGAAAGAGCTTTGTCCCTTTGATCGCAATTTAGATATGCATATCAGCAATATACGACGAAAGCTTGTTCAAGCGGGCTTGTCTAAGCAACACATCAAAACCGTTCGTGGTAAAGGTTATAGTTACCTAGAGTCGGTAGGGGTATGAGCCAAAAACTGCTGCGTTGCCCTGATTTTATTGCCAAGCGTAAGGATGGTTTAACTTTCCAGTTATTCAGCTACCTGACGGTGATTCTGGTAAGCATATTAATTCTTCAAGGTGTCGCGGAAAGAGCGTTGATGAAAGCCTTGTTGAAGGTACCTGAATCCGTTAAAGCTGAAATGCTCGACCTTGCTTATCAAGCTAATGTGCTGATTGAGGAAGGGGACATGGATGAGTTAGCCGATTGGGGTAATGCTCAAGGCTACTACCTGTTTGTTATTGATGAAAACAATCGACCCATTACCCATCGACACATGCATCCGCACTTTGAATTCAAACTCAAGTACCTGCGTACCTTAGATCATCAGCTGAGCGATCGTGTCAGTAAGCCTATATTCGGCTTGCCACTGAATAATGGCAATACGTTAGTGATTCAACTGCCGCACCAGTTTCATCCTGCTAAATCTTTTGCACCATACTCCTATATGTTGAAAGCCTTGATTGCATTGGTCGTCTTGTCGCTGTTCTCCATTATTATGGCGAAAAGTCTTCAGCAACCTCTGGATCGTTTAAGGGAGGCGAGTCGAAGATTAGCGCAAGGAGACTTCTCGGTGAGTGTTGTTTCTGAGCTCGATTCGACGACGCGTGAATTCAACGAACTTGCTCATGATTTTGATCATATGACGGGAGAGATTAAGTCTCTGGCTGAAAAGCAGCGTCGTTTGATTCGTGATGTCTCTCATGAGCTTAGAACGCCACTAGCAAGACAGAACCTCGCCTTGCACCTTTTGCGAAGTAAGGTGGATGAGAAGAGCATTAGCTTGCTTGAGCGAATGGAAAGCGAAACGGAAGAGATGAATAAGCTGGTGGGGGAAATCCTTGAATTCAGCCGCCTAGAAACGTCTCGTTATGACTCCAAGTTAAGCTTGATGCATCTTGAGCATTATTGTTCGATGCTCATTGCGCAGATGCAAAACGACTTAAAGCCAAATCAAACCTTAGTGGGCGATTTAGAGACGCCGACATCAATGGTTCATGTTGATGAGAGGTTACTTCTCAGAGTGATTGGCAATTTGGTTGGTAACGCAATTAAATACGCAGGTGAGAATGCTCATGTGGTCGTGACGACTTACGAATTGTTAACAGAAAAACGTTACAGTGTCATTTCTGTGGAGGATGACGGTGATGGCATTCCTGATAACAAGATTGCAGGTATATTCGACCCATTTACTCGCATAGAGTCAGCACGCGATAAACAGTCTGGTGGCTATGGCCTAGGCCTTGCGATTGTTAAAGAAGCGATGGGTGTGATGAATGGACAGGTTACTGCTGAGAATAGAGACGGTGGGGGGCTTAGAGTGAATCTTATGTTCCCAATCATCGATTAGATTCCTGCTGTTACCTGTCGTGCTCCATAGATAACGATGGCTGAAAGCGTGCTGAGAAACATTGCTTAGAAATATAGCTAAGAAATATAACTAATAAATATAGCTAATAAATAAAGCTTAGAAACATCGCCAAAAAAAAACGCCACTGCAGATGCAGTGGCGTTTTTGTTTATACGCTTTTCATTATCAGCTAAGGCATAGCCATTAATTACGCCTCAGCTTGAAGGTAAGAGCGACAGAGAAGCTAGATTATGCCTGTTGGCGTGCTAGCTTAACTTCTTCTTCTTTCTCACCAGCTGCCGGGTCATTGAAGCGAGACTCATCAAGAGAACCTTCAGACTTAGCAACGATGATAGTTACGGCACTATCACCTGTGATGTTTACAGCGGTACGAATCATATCAAGAAGGCGGTCAACACCCATGATTAGGGCAATACCTTCAAGCGGTAGACCAACTTGGTTCAATACCATCGCTAGCATAACAAGACCAACACCTGGAACACCTGCAGTACCAACAGACGCCAATGTCGCTGTTAGGATAACCATTAGGTAATCACCCATAGTCAGGTCGATGTTGTAAGCTTGTGCGATAAACGCAGTCGCAACACCTTGCATGATAGCAGTGCCGTCCATGTTCACTGTTGCACCTAGTGGTACTGTGAACGAAGCGACTTTGTTGTCTACGCCCATGCGGTTTTTAGCCGTTTCCATTGTTACTGGAATCGTTGCGTTCGAAGAAGCAGTTGAAAACGCAAACATGATTGCGTCTTCCATCTTACGTAAGAACGTAATCGGGCTTAGGCCTGTGAATCCTTTAAGCATCGCACTGTAGGTAACCAAACCGTGTAGAAGTAGGGTACCCGCAAGCACTAAGAAGTATTCAGCTAGGTTCCAAATTGCGCCTAAACCAAGGCCAGAAAACAGCTTCGCCATCAAGAAGAACACACCGTAAGGCGCAAGGTTCATCAGAAGAGCAACAAGCTTCATGATCACTTCGTTCAAGTCAGAGAAAACCGCTGCGATACGCTCGCCAGGTTTACCCGCTGCACTGATTGCAATACCAAACAAAACAGCAAATACGATAACTTGCAGCGTTTTGCCCTCAGCCATCGCCTGAATAGGGTTGGTTGGAAACATGTCGATGATTACTTGGCCCAAAGAAGGGGCATCAGCTGATTTGAAAGAGCTCGCAGCAGTAAGATCCGCACCAGCTCCAGGTTGGAACAGGTTACCGATAGTAAGTGCTAGAGTGATAGCAACGGCTGTAGTACCGATATAAAGTGCAAGCGTTTTGCCACCCATACGGCCAAGAGTTGATAAATCTTTAAGAGAGCTCGTACCGCACACTAGTGAAACGAAGACTAGAGGCACAACAAGCATTTTCAAACTGGCGACAAAAATCTGTCCGCCTACTTCAAAGAGTCCATTAACGATGTAGTTGTTAACAAATCCGTTGTCTGCAAAAAGGGATTGAATGGCAAATCCCGTCAATATGCCCACTACCATACCGAGGATAACTCGACCAGTTAGAGACATAGGTTTCTTGGTATTCATTTAGAACACTCCTTATTATTTATAACTTTGATACCTTTTCAAAGTGAGCGGGAGATTAGCAGTCGGTTAATCAAATCGAAAAACAAAAAATGAGTTTGAAATTATAGATGTGATCACAATCACTGATAATTGTGTAAATTAAACAAATGAAAACAAAATTATTCACCATTCATTTACATTTATCGAGGGTTTTATACATAAATCCGTCGTTTCAAAGGTAGTAAATAAGATAAGACAGTTTTCTTATCAATCCTCCCTTCTTAAATTGACCGAACCAATATCGCTGTTTCAAAAGATTTGACTCAGATAATTACTTTTTGACGTAAATACGCGTTAACTGTCTGTATTAAATTGGCTTTAATGAATTTCAAGAAACGACTTGTCGGCAGGCCTTTACAAAACTTTACGAATGCAAAGAATGTAAATTTAATGCAAATGGTAATAATTATCACTTATATTCTCTCCCGAAATGATTCAGTGGTACCGGAAACGGTTCAACGAGCACATCGAATAAATAAAAAGTGTTCGAATAAAAGAATAAAGCGGAGTAAAGGACATGTTTTCAAAGAGCCCATTGGCTTTAGTGATCGGCGCAGTATTAGCTTCACCAGCAGTATTGGCAGAAACAGTAAAAACAGACGAGCACATGGTTGTTGAAGGTCGTGACTACGGTTACAAGGCCGACACAAACACAACAGCAATGCGCATGGAGGCGACTCAATTAGAGACTCCGGGACAAGTTTCAGTAATCGATGAAAAAGTCATCGATGAACAGCGTGCAACAACGTTAGGTGACGTTCTTAAGAATGACGCGAGTGTAAGTGCTGGTGGTACAAGCCGTAACCGTGAGCGTTTTTCTCTGCGTGGCTTCTCTGTAGAGAGTTCTTCAGGTTTCCTAAAGAATGGCCAACAACATTGGTCTCATTACCGCCAACCAATCGAACTTCTAGAGCGTGTTGAAGTACTTAAAGGTCCATCAGGCCTTCTTTACGGTATTTCTGCACCAGGTGGTTTGATCAACATGGTAAGCAAGAAGCCAACTTACGATACACAAGTAAGCCTTAGCCAAGACATCGGCTCTAATGATCACACTCGCACGACTCTAGATGTAAGTGGCGCATTAAACGATGACGAAACTTTACGCGGCCGCGCAATTCTATCTAAAGAAAGCTACGGATCTTGGAGAACATACGGTGATGGTACTGAACCACAAACAGAGCGTTTTGTTGGTGGTGTCTTCGTTGATTACGATGTAACTGAAGACGTAACGGTTTCTGTTCACTACGACAAGACTAACGACGAAGGTAGCGTAGATTCTGGTGCACTATACACACTAGACGGCAACTTAGTTGGTAGCGACAAGCACATCTGGGATGCACAATGGTCACAGATTGAAAACGATGTTGAGAACGTAGGTTTTGATATTGCCGCTAACCTAACTGATACATGGTCAGTAAAAACAGGTTTCAACTACCAAGATTTCGAACGTATTGATATGGAAAGCTACCCAAGCTTTTCTAATATGAACCCTGATGGAACGGGTACTGTGACTCAAGGCGGCAATTACCGTCATGACAAATGGCGTTTTAGAACGGCTTACGTCGATCTAACAACAACTGCAGATCTTGCGGGCACAGAGCACCAACTACTATTCGGCGCTAACTGGTTAGGTTACAGCTATTACCGTGGTATGGATCGTTTCAGCAGCGGCGAATACGCACCAGATGCAACGGTACCAGCACCGTCAGTGGGTCCAACATCGTTAGGTAAGATGAGTACTTACGATACTTGGGGTTTCTACATTCAAGATCTGATTACTATCAATGACGAATGGCAAGTTCTTGCGGGCGCTCGTTTCGACCGTAAAGTAAGTGAAGGCGTTGCAGAAGAAAACGTAGCACCTAAGCTTGGCGTGATTTACCACCCAGCATCAAACGGTAGTATTTACGCTTCTTACTCTGAAAGCTTTGAACCACAAGGTGTTGTTTCTAGCGGTAGCCGAAATTACACCAACGATGGCGAACTTCTTGATGCTGCGACAGGTGTATCTTACGAAGTCGGTACTAAGTGGGAACTGATGGACGAGCGTCTATTCGTTTCAGGTGCGGTATTTGATATTACTCAAGAAAATATCTCGATGGATGTAGAAGACACTTCATCAGGCGATTGGACGAAAACACAAGGTGGCGAACAAGTTCACCGTGGTGCTGAGTTAGCCGCGCAAGGCTTTATCTCTGAAAAATTCTCTATGTCTGGTTCTGCAATGTACTTAGATGCAGAAATCACGAACCATGAAACGTATGAAGGTAACCGTCCAGTTGATGTGCCTGAGTTTGCAGCAAGCGTTTGGTCTACTTACGCAGCAACCAATGAGGTTGATGTAAACCTTGGTCTTATCTACGAAGGTTCTCGCTATGGTGATAGTGCGAACACGTTCAAGAAAGATGGCTATGCTCGTGTCGATATGGGTGCAGCATACACACTTAAGTACGATGACTCTCTAGACTTCGTTGCTCGCCTAACAGTAGAGAACGTATTTGATAAAGAATACCTAGCGGGTGGTGGTTCAACTTCTTCAAGTCACCAGTTTGCAGAAGACGTAGTAATTGGCGAAGGCCGTAACTACATGGCGACTTTACAGGTGAAATACTAATTTGTTAGTAGGGTACTATTACTAGCATAAATACTAAGGGGAAAGTTTCGGCTTTCCCCTTTCGTGATTCTGCTATTTCGTAAAATATCCCTAGTAATGTGAGTGACTTTTAATGATAATGAGACTGCTTATCAATAAAATTCATTTGACCTTCTTCTTATAGTAAATGACTACAATTATGAATCTTTTAAAAACTAGCCTAGCACTTGCGATCAGTTTGGTTGCAACGTCTTCGATGGCAAACAGCTTGGATCAAGCTCAATCAATTCAAAACAAGACCAATAACGCGTCGGCTTCGAGCCAAAAGGTTATTGATAAAAGCTCACAAGCGACTTTAATGCTGCAAGCTGAGATTGAGCGTCTGCAAGAAGAAGTTAAAAACCTAGAAATCTATCATGACCATCTTGCCGCATTAGTAGATAGCCAAGATAAAGAGTCTGAAAGCTACCTAGCGCAAATCGACGAAATTAAACTGACACGTCAAGGCGTTGTGCCTTTGATGTACAAGATGATCGACGGCCTTCAAGCAACCATTGAAAACGATCTTCCGTTCAAAAGACAGAGTCGCCTGAATCGCGTAGAAAAGTTAAGAGCGACGATGACGCGCGCTGATGTCAGTGACGCTGAAAAATATCGCCGAATTCTAGAGGCGTATCAAATTGAAGTGGATTACGGTATCAAGCTCAGTTCTTACGCTAGCCGTGTTGAGATAAGTAATGACAAAGTACTTGAAGTTGATGTTTTACACCTTGGACGTATTTCACTGGTCGCACGTAACTTAAACGGCACTCAATATTGGTCTTGGGACCAAAATAGTTCGCAATGGCAAGAACTTGATTCTTCGATGAAATCTGAGCTTGATAAAGCCTTCGATATTGCTAACAAGCAAGCGTCACCTAGTTTGATTACTTTACCTGTTTCTTTAACTGTTGCGGAGGTTAAGTAATGAACTTAAAGCCATTAGCAGCATTGCTTTGTATTACTTCAATTTCATTTTCTGCTTTCTCAGCTTCTGATACGACTGCTCAGTTAGTTAATAAAGCAAAATCAGAAAATCGTACTCAAGCTTCCCACAATGTTGTCCGTGAAGCAGATTTCAAAAAGACAGAACAAGAACTCAAAGCGATCAAAGCACAGCTTGAAGCGAAACGTACATCTGTTCAAAACGCGACAGACGTTCTTACTCAAACCTTTAGTGATAACGAAAATAAACTGGCTCGTTTAGAAGAAAAACTACGCTTAGAGACAGGCAGCTTAGGTGAGTTGTTTGGTGTTGTTAGACAAAATGCGAAAGATCTCGATCATGAATTATCTGACACTGTCACTAATGTCGATCGAGCTGCTTACACTGAAACTGTTTATGACATTGTAGATGCTAAATCATTGCCATCGATGCCACAATTAACAGGCCTTTGGCTAAGCATGATGGAGCAAATCCAAGCGAGCTCAGAGATAAGCAAATCGACCGTTTCTCTTATTAATGATGAGGGAATCACTGAAAGTGCTGAAGTTTATCGCCTAGGTTCTATTGGTTTGGTTGCAGAACCAGGTTACGTATGGTGGGACTCCAAGCACCAAGATGCGATTGTTTACTTGAAGCAACCATCAAATGGCCCAACGATGGCATCGCTTTCTTCACTTGTGGATGGCGAAGTATCTAATGTCGTCGTCGATCCCTCACGTGGATTCATGCTAGAACAATTGGCTTTGGAACCAAGTTTAACTGATCGCCTTCAAGCTGGTGGTGTTGTTGGTAAAGTGATTCTTGGTTTACTGGCTATTGGCTTAATCATCGCATTGGTTCGTGGTATTTCTCTCGCTATCGCTCGTCAAAAAATTCGCGCACAACTTAAGAATCCTGAGCAAGCAGGCGACAACCCTCTAGGCCGTGTTCTTGCAGTTTACAGAAAAGAGCAAAACCAAACGGTTGAAGCACTAGAGCTACGACTTTTAGAAGCGGTTGTTGATGAACAGACTCACTTAGAGAAAGGTTTATCGATGCTCAAACTGCTAGCAGCACTTGCACCAATGCTTGGCTTGTTGGGCACAGTAACCGGCATGATCGAAACATTCCAAGTGATCACACAGTTTGGTAATGGCGACCCTAAAGTCATGGCGGGTGGTATTTCAATGGCGCTTGTAACAACCGTACTTGGCCTGGTTGCTGCAATGCCACTGCTATTAGCACACAACATCCTTAGCACTCAGTCAGAGAACATTCGCAATATTCTTGAGAAGCAGGGCATTGGCCTTGTTGCTGAGCAGGCAGAAAAGACAGTTGAATCAAAAGCTGTTGTTTCACCAGTTGGGACTGCTGCGTAATGGATATTTTGTCGGGTTCTCTATTACCAGCGAGTTGGTTAACGAGTGACTGGCTGCTGTCTTTATCAAGCTTTATGGAGCAGGGCGGTTTCGTCCTGTGGTGGCTAGCGGCTGTTGTCCTAGTGTATTGGGTGCTTGTGGTAGAGCGCGTGCTTTATCTTGCATTCTACTTTCCAAAACAACGCCAAGCTTGGATTACAAAGTGGCATGAAAGAGAAGATCACTCTTCTTGGCATGCTAAAGCCATTCGTGAAGGTTGGTTGGGGCAAGCGAGTATCTTACTTAACCAAAACTTGAATTTTATTAAGCTGTTAGTCGCAATATGTCCGATGTTGGGCTTGTTAGGTACCGTTACCGGTATGATCTCTGTTTTTGATGTCATGGCGACTCAAGGAAGCAGTGACCCCAAATTGATGGCTTCAGGTATCTCGTTAGCAACACTGCCTACAATGGCAGGTATGGTTGCTGCTTTAGCGGGCATGTTTGTTCATGCACGCTTAGCGAAAGTGTGTAACCGTTTAGAATTAAAATTAGAAAAATCTTTAAGGAGTCAACGATGAGACTCGGTCGACGTCATTCTAAAAACGAAGAGGCTCAAATAGACCTTACTTCGATGCTTGATATCGTATTTATCATGCTTATTTTCTTTATTGTGACCAGTTCATTTGTTCGTGAATCAGGGGTGGAGGTGAATCGCCCACAAGCGTCTAACGTAGTAAGCCAAAAAGATGCGGGCATCTTTGTTGCGATTACTTCTGCGAATGACATCTTCATCGATAAACGTGTTGTTGATGTTGAACGTGTTCAAGCGACGTTAGAGCATTTATTGCTAGAACAACCTGATGCTTCTTTGGTCATTCAAGCGGATGAACACGCTTACAACGGAACCGTTGTTAAAGTGATGGACGCCGCTAAAGGGGCGGGTGTTAAAAACATTGCGCTTGCTGCTGAAAAGCGATGATCTTGGAGGATCTTCATAAATGATTCGCCTATTTCTTGCTTTACCATTAGCGGGTGCATTGGGTTTAGCGCTGTTTTCTTTCATGGCTTGGATGGTTGATAATGGCCACCAGCGTTCACCAGACAACAGTGAGACGTTAAGTTTCAACATGGTAATGGTTGAAGCTGAACAAGAAGTCCAGAGAAGACAACGCGCAGTTCCTGAACAGCCAGAAATGCCAGAGCCGCCACCAGAAGCGCAAACGTCTCAGTCACAAGCTGAAGTCACGCCTCTGAACTCGATGTCTTCACTGCCTTCATTGGATTTGAATACTTCGGTTGATGGCCTAGCGATTAACGCGCCGACATTTTCTGATTTTGGATCAAACCAACAGGCAATGCCTTTGTATCGAGTAGAACCTCGTTACCCAGCAAAAGCGCTTAAGCGTGGTGCTGAAGGGCATGTCATTATGTCTTTTACCATCGATGAAACGGGACGCCCAATTGATATTCAAGTCACTGACGCGAACCCACGTCGTATGTTTGAACGTGAAGCGATAAGAGCACTTAAAAAATGGAAATATCAACCGAAAGTCGTGGATGGAAAAGCGATAGCTCAGGTTGGTCAAACCGTGAAACTAGAGTTTAAGTTGGCAAAATGATGAAACAGATATGGATATTAGTGGGCTTGTTGTTAATGCCCCTTACAACACAAGCAAAAGAGCTAACTCAATATACTGCTATTCGTGTTCAAAAGGCGCATAAGCTTGCTCAAGATGAACAGGTTAAACAGGCGATTGACGTACTTGCAGGCTTGGAGCTTTCGAAAGGCTACGATAAAGCGTACGTAGCGCGTATGCTTGGCGTGTTTTACTGGCAAGATGGTAAAACCGACACGGCAATTAAGCAGCTTACTTATGCGGTCGACAGTAATTTACTGGTGGATGAGCAAGCTTGGATAACCAAGCGCATGCTTGCTGATCTATTACTAAACGATCAGCAGTTTGCAGAAGCGCTTCCGCACTATTATGAGTTAGTAAAATCTGCGCCAGAGACAGAAAAGAAAGACACGCTTTGGATGCGAATTGCACAAGCTGAATACCAAATTGAAAACTGGTCGAAAGTACTAGTAGCCATTGGTAATCATGACAAGTTCAATTCAAAACCAGAGTTGTCTCCTCTATCGCTAAAACTGGGTGCACAACTACAGTTAAAGCAGTGGAAGCAATCTATTCCAACACTGGAAAGCCTTATCGAACTTCAACCAGAAAAAGACAACTGGTGGCGTCAACTTGTAGGTATTCAGTTAAGACTAGAACGTAACCGCGATGCATTGAACACGTTAGCGCTGGCTGATCTACAAGGTGTTGAGCTGAAAAACTCAGACCGTAGGCTGCTTGCTCAATTGTATGCGAAACGAGGTATTCCAGAGCGTGCTGCTCAAGAAATCGCAAAATTAGATGATGCGAACAGCGATGTTCAACTTCTGGCGGAGCAAGCAACTTACTGGCAGCTAGCGAAAGAGTGGGACAGTGCCATTGAAGTGTGGACGTTAGCGTCTAAAAAAGACACTCAATATCATTGGAACGTGGCTCAGTTATTGGTTCAGCAAGGTTATTACGACAGAGCGCTGGTTGTTTTAGACAAAGTGAAAGACAAAAACAAACAAGCCGACGTTGCATTGGCGAAAGTACGTTCATGGTACAAGCTAAAGAACCTTGATAACGCGCTTGCTCAAGCGAAACGTGCGAACAACATTGAACCTTCTTCTGAAGCAAAAGGTTGGATTAAATATCTGACTCAGCTACGAACAGTCAGTGATAACGGAAACGTCTAACGGCTAATAGCACAACAGAAGACAAGAGAAAGTAATATAGAGAAAAGGGTGTCATTTGATCGTTCAAATGACACCCTTTTTAATTTGTCTCGTAATTTCGTCTCGTAACTTGTTTCATAATTCAGTCGGCTAGAGTGGGTCTAGTTTTACTCGTTGGATCGATTACGGATCGCACATCATCCCACTTGGCGTAGCACTTTGAATCACACCGCTGGTGTCAGCTATCCAGTTAATGGTGCAGTCACGATAAGGGTTCTTAAAGGCATGCAAAGTATAACCATTATCTAATGGTTTCTTCGTTTCTGCCCAGGCATAGTTTCTAGATGCCCAAAAACTAACAGGGCGTGAGCGTTCGGTGAGATAGTGCTCTTGTACATCGGTTATGTCTGAACCGATATACTTCTGGATATGTTCTTCTGTGCTGGCCATCTGGCTACTGCACGCTGTTGCTAGCGCAGCAAAAGCCGAAACAACAATAATACGCATGTCAAAATCCCTTTAAGCTTGTTTGGCTCTCTTCTCGTCGGTTGTAGATCGTACTTTTTGGTAAACCGTACCTGCCGACGAATAGTCCCAATTTTCAATCGTTAAGGCCACGATTCCTACCTTAAACCAACCTCAATCAAGTATGTTGAGATTGAGATTCTTTGAGGTTTGAGCCTGTTATCAATTAGCTCAAATACAACTTATCAATCACCTCTAGTACAAGTTAGCAAGAATATGCAAACAGTTCGATTACTTCCCATGTAATGTTATGTAAATTTCCTTACGCTGCTCGGCAAACGTAAACAATGTAAATTGAATGCCAATACGAATGATTATCAACTAAATTGTCGCCATGAAATTTATAGGTATTGGTTTGTATGTCGTTAAAAAGTAGGGCGGTTCAATCATGGGCTCGTCGACTTCATGTTTATATTTCAATGGCGCTTCTGTTCGTGGTTCTTTTCTTCTCAGTGACAGGTATCACCCTTAATCGACCTGAGTTATTTGAATCAACCCAACCCAATATTCAACGGTCTACGTTAACGCTTCCTACAAGTTTATTTTCAATCCAAGACGGGCGATTAAAAGCTGATGAAACGGCCTTTGAAACGTTTCTGTTTGAAGAAGCCAACCTATCGGGCGTTCCTTCAGGTTTAGATATCTACGCAGAGATTGAAGACGGTGAGTTGCTCATCGGCGAAGTGTCTATGGACTTCAAAGGCCCTGGTTACAACGCCTCTGTGTTCGTTGACGTGGCGTCTGAAATGGTGGAAGTCGAAACCACCAATTACGGCGTTATCGCGTTGTTGAACGATCTACACAAAGGTCGTAACAGCGGTGAAGTTTGGAAATGGTTCATCGATATCACTGCGCTACTGATGATCTTCTTTGTACTTACTGGCGTGTGCTTACTGTTACCTAAGAAAAAAACGCTCAATACCTCCATCAAATGGACGGTGTTTGGGTCTGCAATCTCACTTGCTATCTATTTTGTCGCCGTGCCTTAACCCCTCGTTAGCTTGATGAATTAGGCTGATGAGTCAGTTTAGTGAATCAGCTTGAAGAACGAACTAAAGGTTAAACGGATTTAAAAGGTTGTTAAACATGAAAAAAATGAACTGGAGCAAGGCGCTTCTTGCTTTATCTCTTTTGCCAAGCCTAGGTATGGCACAAGCGATCCCTGATACGGCAAAACTTGATGTGAACTTTAAGCTTCCAAAAATCGATACCTCTATGTATGCACGTCCTTATGTGGCGGTATGGGTAGAGAACAGCGAACGAAAGTCAGTGAAAACCATTGAGCTTTGGGTCGGCAAAGATGAATGGCTTAAAGATTTACGTAGCTGGTGGAGAAAGGTTGGACGTTACGATCGTGAATTGGTTGATGCAGTGACCTCTGCAACGCGTCCTGCTGGCCAATACCGTTTTGTTTGGGATGGTAAGAGCGATGATGGCCAAACTCTAGAACAAGGCGAGTACACGGTTCATATCGAAGTGGTTCGCGAGCACGGTGGCCGTAACTACCTTCGCCAAAAAGTATCACTTACAGATTCAAACGCATCTTACGAATTAAAAGCAACGGAAGAGACAGGTGAAATTACCCTGAACTACATCGCTAAATAGTAAGTGCGAACAGTAAAACCAAGCTGAACAGAATAGACAGTGGTCATCGTAGGCTCAGATAGAGCAACACGACTAACAATTATAAATAATGGAATTTAACATGATGAAACAGACAAAAATTAAGGCACTTGCACTAGCGGGTGTGATGGCATTTGGCTTAGCTGCAACGACAACGGCACAAGCTCACCCACGTTGGATCTTGCCGTCTCACTTTACTGTGTCTAAAGAAGGTGGTGACTGGCTAACGTTTGACGTTACTGCATCTCACGGTACGTTCGTTTTCGATAAGCCAGCAGGCAGTGAAAACGCACATGTCATCATGCCAGATGGTCGCAGCGAGCGTCCTAACTTTGTGATTCGCGGTAAACGTCGTTCAATTTTTGATTTCTACTTCGAAGAAGAAGGTACGCACAAAGTTGCGATCAACAATGAGCCTTCTTACTACACGCAATACAAAGCGGGTCGTCGTGACACAGTGAAATGGATCAAAGCAAACAAAGCGGAACGTGATTCAGTTCTTCCTGAAAAGTCGCGTGACGTGGTAACACAAATCAGCTTCACTCGTGCAGAAAGCTACATCACAGTGGGCAAACCATCGGATTCAGTCTTCAAAATTGAAGGCAAGCTACTTGAAATGAAGCCAGTAACGCATCCTTCAGACATCATTGAAGGCGAACCAGTGACATTCCAATTCTTCTACAACGGTGAAATCCAGAAAGACGTAAAAGCGGAAATCACTCGTGAAGGCACACTTTACCGCAACCACCAAGAGCAGATTGATGTTGTGAGTAATGAGAACGGTGAAATTACGTTTACTCCAGACGTAGCGGGTCGTTACGTAATGAAAGCGAACTACAAAGGTGAATTGATTGACAACCCACTGGCAGACAAAGCAAGCGCTAACGTTCACCTAACGTTCGAAGCATTGCTTCAATAACCTGTGATATCGGGGCTAGATCCCTGATTCAGCAATCAAAAAACTTAAGGGCTCATTTGAGCCCTTTATCGCTCAGTTTACTTCTGAGAAATTGCACTGTGGCTAGGGTACGAACCATGACAATAAAAACAAAACTAAAATCGATAATCACTCCATGCTTGGCTTTGGGACTTGGTTTCGCTGCATTACCTGCGCAAGCACACTTTCCACTGATGAGTTGCTGGTTTGAAGGCAAAACCGTGGCGTGTGAAGCGGGTTACTCTGATGGCAGTAAAGCGATTGATTACGCGGTTGAGATGTACGATTACGAAGACAACTTGATTGCAAAAGAGATGACAGATAAGCGTTCTATCGTTGAATTCCCAAATCCTGACACTGAGTTCTACCTTGTATTCGATTCAGGCCATGAGTTTCCTGTTGAAGTTGACGTTGTTGAGATCAGCGAAAAATGATGATTCAAGGCGTACGTGCTGACACGGGCGGCAGAGAAGGTAAATGGGTAGGGCTGATCATTGTATTCATCCTGAGCTTTGCCACGGTCGCGATCCCATTTCATCAAGCAGAATCTCATGTGAAAGCGGTACTTGATCATCAAATTCTGGTAACCGATGTTGAACAAGAAAACTTGGCAATGTTGTCAGAGCTGCGTTTAGCGCATGAAGAGATTCGTGACCTGCGTATGGACTCAGACGGCGAATGGCCAAGTGTGGTGTCACTTAAGGATGAATGGGTCGCGCCATTTGTTGAAGACCAGAGTTGGAAGCGCAAAGGTTCTCATGCTTGGCTATTGGACGAGCGCGGTTACTACTTTTCTACACCAAGTGAACAAGCTACATCAAGTGAATATGCTGCACAAAGCGATCATGGCTTTGCTGATTCCTTTATTTTAAACGCGAACAGCGTTTCTCCTGAAATCTGGATTTTCTTTGGTGGGGTAGCGAAACAGCCAGCTACTTTTGACCAACACAAGCTTGAGTCTACTGGTTGGAAATTGGTGGTGAATAAGTCAGAAGTTGCTGATCAGCATGATGCTTCTTCTCATTAACTCGAGATTCTCGAAAAACAAAATGTCCAAAAATAATAAGAGATTTACTATGCGAATTATGGCTATGTTCATGTCGTTATTGGCGGTGTTAATGACACCTAATGCACTGGCAAAAGAATACAAGATCGATAGCGATAAGCTAACGATTGGTATCACGCTTCAACCTTACTACAGTTACGTAAAAGCGGTGGTGGGTGACAAAGTGAACATTCTTCCATTGGTTGATGCTGGGTTTAATCCTCATAACTACTTACCGCAACCCAATGATTTGAAGCGATTGAGCCAAATGGATGCAATCGTAGTAAACGGTATTGGTCACGATGACTTCGCACTTAAAGTGATTTCAGCCGCGCAACGTGATGACTTAGTGGTTATCGAAGCAAACAAAGAGGTGCCTTTGCTTCCTGCATTAGGCCAGTCTGTTGGTCAAGGTGCTGTGAACCCGCATACGTTTGTTGGCCTTTCGACAACGATTCAAAAGGTTTACACCATCGCGAGCGAAGTCTCTAAGCTCGACCCAGACAACGCTGCGTTTTATCGCAAGAATGCACGTAAGTACGCTAAGCAATTTCGTTTTATGAAGCGTGATGCGATGTTGTCACTTGGCGAACTCGATACGTCAGGTATGAAGGTCGCAACCACCCACAATGCGTATGGCTACATCCTCCAAGAGTTTGGCGTAGATGTCGCGGCAGTCATCGAGCCGGCACACGGTGTTGAACCAAGTGCGAGCCAACTGCAAGAGACCATCGAAAAGATCCGCGCATCGGGTATTGATGTTCTGTTCTACGAGCTCAATATGCCAAACCGTTTTGTTGACACCATTGAAGCGGAAACAGGCGTTCAGCTTTACCGTTTTTCTCACATGACGCACGGCGAATACGAAGACGATAAAGTAGAAGTTGAGATGAAGAAGAACCTAGAGACGTTGATCGAAGCCATGAAATTTGCGGCGGCGAACCAAGCTAAAAGCGGGAACGCATAATGTTAGGTCCATCAATCTCAATTAATCAACTTGGTCTGCAATACGACAACAACGTCATTCTTGATGATATCTCTCTCAAACTTAAAGCGGGTCAGTGTCATGTGATCATGGGCCCAAACGGCGGTGGTAAAACTTCATTACTACGCTCTGTACTTGGCCTTACGCCTTTCTCTGGTCAAATCAATATTCATTGGCCAGAAAAGCCAAGTATTGGTTACGTTCCTCAAAAAGCGACTTTTGAGTCGAGCTTACCTTTGACGGTAATGGACTTCGTACTACTTAATCAAACGCGAATCCCTCTGTTTTGGCGTCGTAAGTCTAAGCAATTGGATCTTGCACTCGCGCAATTGGATCGCGTTGGTATGGCGACACGTAGCGACCGCCGTATGGGACAACTGTCGGGTGGTGAACAACAACGCGTGTTGTTTGCACAAGCCTTATTGGATAACCCAAGCTTACTGGTGTTGGACGAACCGACAACAGGTATGGACGAGCAGGGCGTTCGTTATCTTGAATCTCTAATTCGTGAATGTGTTGATGAAGGCCGTACGATTCTTGCCGTTCACCATGATGTAACCGCAGTGCGTCGCCTTGAAGCGAATGTACATGTTGTGAATCGATTCTTGGTGGATAGTGGTCCACATGAACAAGTACTGCATCCAAGTAAAATTGAAAGCTTATTCCAGCATTACAGCAGTGGTGTTGCCATCGCTAAATCGAAGGAGGTTGCGTAATGGAATGGTTACGACAACTTGCCATTAGTGGCGTTGAAGCGGGTTGGTTATCAGACAGCTTCATGTATGCGTTCATGGTCAATGCACTGGTTGCTGCGTTGTTACTGGGCCCGTTACTCGGTGGCCTAGGTACTTTGGTGATTGCAAAGCGTCTGGCTTTCTTCTCTGAAGCCGTCGGCCACGCGGCTCTAACCGGTATCGCTATCGGTGTTCTGCTTGGTGAGCCACCAGAAAACCCAATTATTGGCTTGTTTAGCTTCTGTATGATCTTTGCTTTGCTTCTTCACTTTGTAAGAAACAGAACCAACGTGCCATACGATACCTTAGTCGGTGTGTTTCTAGCACTTGCATTAGCGGTTGGCGCGGCATTGCTGATGTACGTGGCACGTAAGATCAATATCCACATGCTTGAGAACGTGTTGTTTGGCTCAATTTTGACGGTAACAGACCAAGACTTAGCGATTCTCGCAGGCAGTTGCGCGATCATCATTTTACTCTTGATACCGACGTTCAACCGCATTCTTCTGACTTGTATCAGCCCTGATATTGCCAAAGTACGTGGCTATAACACCAGTTTCTACGACTACTTGTTTGTCATGATGATCACCTTAGTGACGATTGCAGCGGTGAAGATAGTGGGTGCGGTTCTGGTTGGTGCGTTATTGCTGATCCCAGGTGCTACGGCTCGATTGTTGACTAAACGCATGGGGAGCTTTGTTTTGCTGTCTGCCTTGTTGGCAACCATCGCGTGTTTGGTTGGAACAGTATTACCGATGGAGCTTAAACTGCCAGTGCCATCGGGCGCTTCAATCATCATCGTTTCTGCAACGTTTTTCCTAGCGGCAACGCTATACCGAATTGTAAGAAAGGCATAATCATGACTTCTTTAATGAATCGTATTTCAAGTTCACTAAAAGCAACGGCTCAAGTGAGTGCAGTCAGTAGCACGTTGTTAGGTGCCTCAATGGTGTCTTTCAACGTAAATGCAGAGGATATCCTTACCAGTACGCCTGTAACTTACGCGTTAGCGACAGAGCTAACCAAAGGCACCGACATTACGACCGAATACCTACCACCAAAACGCTACGGTATTGATCGTCTGCCTAACTGGTTTGGTACTAAGGGCGCAAGCAAGGTGCTTAAGTCGGGTGAAAAGGCGACCGTTGCATTAACGCTGTCATCGATCTGGCAAGCTGACCCTACCTTTGTCTACGCAAGGCAGGGCAACATCCGTTTGGTTGAGGTGGATGCCGCTCAAGCGATTACTCCACGCGCACAAGGTGTTGCAGCGTTGACGTTATCGAGTGGTGATGTGTCTAAGTACGCGTGGTTAAACCCAACTAACTTAACGCGCATGGCGGCAATTGTGGCTGATGACTTTAAGTTATTGTGGCCGGCGCAAGCAAACACGATTGATAGCAACTTACAGCGTGTAATGCTTGATGTTCGTGAACTGATTAACAAGCAACAAGCGGTATTACTGGATAACGACGTAGATTCAGTATTGTTGCTTTCAGAAAGCTTGGAAGATTTCGCTTCGGGTAGCCAACTGTTTGTTGAAGAACGTATGTTCAAAGCAGAGCTTGAATGGACAGAGCAAGATAAAGCGAAGCTTAAAACGATGTTTTCAGAAGACGATGCACTGTGGTTAGTGACAGCGAAAAAGCCGACGACTTTGATTAAGTCACTGGTGCCTAATGAGCGAATTCTGGTAGTTGACTCGGTAGACCGTTGGGGAAGAGCAGGGATTAACGCAAAAGCGCCGTTCGCACGTTGGGAAGTTGAACCTTTCAAAGGTTAATAAAATAGCCAAGTTGCTAGATTAAAACGGTAGGATCAAAAAAGCAGCCCAAGTAGAGGCTGCTTTTTTTGTTCTTGTCCGTTGGCTCTGGTAAGAGTCTTAGGCCAGAGTGCTGGGCAAGAGTACTGCGAGCTAAAACTTACTCTGCAGCTTTTGTCTCTTCAGCTTGGATACCAGCTTCTTCAGATTCAACAGTCGCTTCTACCGATCCTTCTGCTTGTTCTAGAGCGGCTTTCGCTTGCTCTTCAGCTTCCATTTTTGCGCGGTCAGCTTTAGAGATGTAGCGAGGTTTGTTGCTACCATGCAGTTTAGAATTCGCCTGTTTCTGTCTTTTCTTTAGAATTTGATTGATTTTTTTCTTACGGTTCATTGCTGCATAGCCTTGTATTTAGTTTATGCGGTGGAGGATAATCATTTTAGATCTAGAACTCAATATTTACATGGTATTCAGCAAGGAAAATATCACTATGCAGGCAGTCGAGACCGCACGTTTACGATTAAGAATGATCACACCTCAAGATGCGGCGTTTATCCAACGATTATATAGCTCAGAAGATTTCCTGCGTTATATCGGAGACAAGGAAATCAGCGACGCAGACAAGGCTGTTGAATACATCGAAAACAACATTCTCAAAATGCACCAAGAGAAGGGTGTGTGCTTATTAATGGTTGAAATTAAAGATTCCTCAACGCCAATTGGTGTCTGCGGATTAATTAAAAGAGATACCTTAGAGTCCCATGATATTGGATATGGTTTTGTCCCTGAAGTCTATGGGCAAGGTTTTGCATTGGAAGCGGCACAAGCGATAATTGAACAAGCTAAGCATAATGCTGATATCGATCATTTAGTTGCCATCACAACCTCTGATAACATTCGAAGTATCGCACTACTGACTAAGTTAGGTTTTGTGTTCGAACGAGTTGAAGAAGCGATCAATGAAAGCGTCAATCTCAACCTGTACGGTTTCTCATTAGGTAATTAATCATGTTCCAACATAACAATATTCTACAAGGCGAGCTTGCAACGGAGTACAAAACCGTTATTGCGATGGTGCACATCTACTGCAAAGATCACCACGGTGAAGTTCGTCAGAATAACGCGTTATGTGAGGAGTGTGAGCAACTGTTGCGTTACGCCGAAACACGACTTGATCGATGCCCTTATGGCGAAGCAAAACCGACCTGTAATAAGTGTCCGATTCATTGCTATAAGCCTGACCCGAAAGAGCAAATGCGTTTGGTGATGCGTTATGCTGGTCCCAGAATGCTACTCAAGCATCCTATTTTAGCGATTCGACATTTGATTCATGAGAAACGGAAAGTGCCAGAGAAGCCACTGCCGAACGTGTCCAATCGCCATATTCGAATGAATAAGAAGTAACTGTCGCTTTAAATCAATTACTGATGAAACGAAAAAGGTCTGATTTCTCAGACCTTTTTGTGTTTATATTCGATACCTACACCTAAACCTAAACCTAGAACGTAAGAGATTACGCCGCTTGTGGTTCCTCGTAGGTAACCGTTAGGTTATTGATCCAGCGTCGACTCAAGTATCGGTGTGAACAAATTGCGAGTTTCACCACTTCTTCTACCAACATCAGACCATAGATGTATTTGAAATCCCATCCAGCGACAAATGCGCCGTAAACACACACTGGAATGCCAACCATCCACATCGCGATGAAATCCATGCGCAAGCAGAATGCATTGTCACCACCAGCACGAATGATACCGTTAATGATCACCATGTTTAGCATGCGAATCACGACAGCAAAGCACATGATCATCATTGCTGGCGCGGCGAGTGGATACAGCTTTTCGTCTGTTAAGTTTAGCCAACTCAATACGTGCTCTTTGCCTAGGAAGAGAAGAAGGCCAACAACTGCGCCAAATCCAATCACAGCCTTTATGAATGTTAGACCCATGCTCATAGCATCATCAAATTCATCACGGCCGAGTGAGTGTCCAAGCAGTACAGAACACGCCACAGAAATACCAAAGAATATCGAGTAACACAGCGACTCAAACGGTGCGAGCATCGAGAAAACCGCCAGCTCTGTTGTACCCATGTGACCGAAGATCATTTGATACGCCATGGTACCCATTGCCCACAACACTGCGTTCATTGTTAGGGGTAACGCAATACGACGGTAAGATAACCAAAGCGACGGACGATGTGGTGAGCTTGGGGTGGTTAACAGCCAGTGCTTACGCATACGCATGTAGCTATACATCAAGCCCACTTGAATCAATCGCGCTAAAGTTGTCGCCAATGCCGCACCTGCAACGCCCATCGCTGGAATGCCGAAAGCCCCTTTAATAAGAACGAAGTTAAGCGCAATGTTAAGTGCGATGGTAACGCCGCCTAATAATAGTGGTGTTACGGTGTCACCTGATGAGCGCATGCTTGCTTCTACTACAACCACAATGTGAGTCAGCAGCAGAACAGGGAAGCCATACCAAAGGTAAGTCGCGCCAAGTTCAATCACGGTTTGATCGCTGGTTTGCAACATCATTAAAAATTGGGAACCAAGAGTGATGATTGCAGTCACAGGCAGCAGAACTTTTAAGCCAAATACCATTGCGATAGATGACACTGTGCGTGCACTTTTTCGGTCATTCTTCCCCCAGTATTGAGCGACTAATGTGCCGTTTGCTGAGGCCAACCCTGCCATAATCATAATCGCAACGAAGTGCCATTTTGATGCAATTCCCACAGCGGCTGCTGCTTCCATACCAAAATCACTGACCATTAAGACGTCAGCAAGGGCAAGAATGGCAACCAGCGCACTTTGCAAAGCAACAGGCAAACCAAGTTTAACGATACGAGGTAAGATGCTCTCTGGCTTGTTATTCATAGATGAGTTAGGGTTGATGTTAGTTGTCATAAGCTCTCCGATTTATGGCAGAACTATATTGATTTGAGCGAAGTAACAACATGTTTAAAAAACAACAAAACCTGTGCGAATCCGTCATTGATACCATGAAGCCTAAATCAACGTGGCAAGATGATGTTTTTCTCGCGGAACATTGTAAAGAACGTTTTTTGACCGTTGAAGATATCCCAGAGATGAAAAGCTGTGGTGTCTACATGGGGGGGATGGCAAAGCTGCATGACGCGTATTGGGTTGAGCGTGAATCCGTAAATGTTCATACGCTAATTTTTACTCAAGAAGGGGGTGGGATTCTAACGACTGCTACCTCTGTACAAGCCATCACGCCATACACACTTGTGGTTCTGCCTGCGGAAACCCCATTTCGCTTCGAGCTTGATCCTCAATATAATTATTGGAAAATGGCATGGATGCTGACGCCCGATACCCCGCAATGGCAGCATATTGCAAGTTTAGGTCAGAGCATTGTGCCTTTCGGAGAGTGTGAACAAATCTGGTCGCTGATGAACTTGGTTCACTTTGAAATTGGCGGCCGTGCAAGTTACAGAAAACTGCTCATGAGCGAAATCATTCGAACCTTAACGGGCTTTGAGCCTAAATCGACCAGCACCACGGCTCGTGTTCAGGCGCTATACAACGAAATCGAAAGCAGTCTGCATTTAGCGTGGACTGTCGCAGGTATGGCCGAGCGTGTTTTCATCAGTGAAGAGCAGTTAAATCGCGTCACAAAGTCGTTGTTTAACGTTTCTCCGCGCAGCAAATTGATTCAGCTGAGGATGGATAAAGCGACCAGTTTGTTGAAGCAGCAAGATTGGTCAGTGTCGATGATTGCTAACCGCTTAGGTTACAAAGATCCTTATAACTTTTCACATCGTTTTAAAAAACATTTTGGTTTATCGCCGAGCCAATATCGTAAGAATCATCGAGTCTCAAGTTAAATAACCGGACTGTTGAGAATTATACCCATATACGATATAAAACAGTGTTCATTTACAACATCTAATAACGTCGCAATGCAGTAGATTTACTGTATTGTTCATCGCTGCCGTTATGTATTTTCCTTTTATTTTTACGGCCATCAATAAGCTTATATTAGTGGTTGGTTTGCAAGATTAAGAGGTAAGTAATGCAACAAGCTGTAATTGACATGCTCGACTTTAAATCAGACAGAAAAATCGTGCTTAATATGAGAGAAGTTCATACTAAAACGAAACTTGTCCGAAAGGAAGGCAGTGGCTCCATTGTGGGGACGTTATCCGAACCTCATCGCAAGGTACTTTTCTATCTTTATGAGAACAAAGGTAAGGTGATTAGTCACAACATTTTGAAGCGTGTTGGTTGGGCTGGGAAGGCCGTGACGTCTGCTTCTGTGCTGGTTGCTATCTATGAAATACGCAGAATGATAGACTGTAAATGTATCTATACCATACCTAATGAAGGCTATTTGTTAGAGCCAAGACCCTGCTGTTGATATTCTGTTCATAATCTAATAATAAAAATTTAATCTCTTTACCGTATACGCTGCTTTCATTATCTTCGATTTTAAGCGTCCATTTATAAGTGACGTTATTAAACACATCTCTTAATAAAGTTGTGTCGTTAGTTGCTCTGTTAGGGAATATTATATGAATACGGACACCTACCCTGTGATTGAAGGTAAACAGAAAGAACAGAATGAGGTTTTAGAGGTAAACGGAAAGGTTATTGAGCTGAACACAAAGCTCATACGCAATCTAGAAAATGGTTATATCGTTGGAACCATGCCATTAGCTTATCGAAAGATGATTCTCTCTATGAATCGTCAACGTGGACAACTCTTCAGTGTTCATCAGCTTAAAAATATTGGCTGGGAAGGCGAGAAGGTGACTAACTCTTCGGTCATCGTTGCTATTTCTGAAATACGCTCAATTTTAGGCGATGGTTTGATCTTAACGATCACCGGTGAAGGTTATGTTTTCCAGCCTTAATACGCTTGAAACTTGGTGTTGTTCGAATCCGCAGTGTTATTCGAATAACTAGTGTCGTTCTAATAAATAGTGCGGTTTTAATAAATAGCTCTATTTCAACGAATTGATCGTTAACCCCCGACGTATCAAAGACACATCAAAAAGGGCGCTTCCTTCAGGCCAATAACCTTTAGTGAAGAGCCCCTAAATTACAATTCAACTAGTTGATTCTGTTTCGTAGACCAAGATTCGCTGACTGCGAGTTGGTCACTCGCCTGCGATCTGCATAGGAGAGCGCTTTAGGCTTGCGATTAACATGTAAATCGTTGTCGCTAGTAGAGACGCAAACAGGTAAGTAAATAGTCCTGCTTGAGAATCCATAAAGCTATCCGCAACCAATGGTCCTGCGACTGAACCCACGCTATAACACAACAGCATAACCTGAGTAACTGACACGAGGTAGTTCGGATCTAAGTTGCGACAACCTAAGTTAATTGCAATTGGGTAAAGCGCAAACGTCGCCATTCCCAACACAAACAAGCTCATACCAAGAACGTAAAAATCATGGTTGATAGTGAGCACGCCAATGCTTGCAACCCCTAGCAGGCAGAATAGAGCCATTAATAACACTTGTCCTATGTGGTGAGATAACCATGTCACCATCGGTTGAACAGCCATACCACCCATAATCACTAACGCCATCAAACCACCAATATCTTGGTGTGCGATGTTACGTTGAGCCAGTTCGACAGGCATCAAGCCATAAATAGAACCAAGAGTTAGCCCTGAAACAATGCAACCAATCAAAGCGCTATGACTTAGCTTGCTGATTTGCTTTAGTGATAGAGACTGCGCATCATGAATTTGTGGTGCTGTCGCTTGTCCGTACATCAATACAATGATTGCTCCAAACAGCAGGGTGAACATTGCGATGAAAGGTACGCCGCCTGTAATTCCAAGGTATCCAATGCCAAGCTGACCAACGGCAGAACCGCCGTATAGCGAACACATGTAAACCCCTAAACGTTTCGCACGTTGAGATTCGTCACCGCTCATTAGCCAAGACTCAACAATCACAAAAATACCAGCGACAGACACACCCGCCACGAAACGAGCCAATAGCCAAACGGATTGATGTGGTGCCAACGGTAATACAAGGATCGTAGCGATAAAAATGGTCAGTGCGATAACGAACGCGTCTCTGTGACCAACACGCGTAATGGCACGCTCAATCAATAACGTACCCGCTAAAAGACCTGCATAAAAGGCACTCGCCAACCAACTCGATAGGTTACTGTCTAAGCCATACTCAGACAGCATTAATGGTAATGAACTCATTAAGTAGCCTGAAGCGATCGCGTAAAAAGACAATGCAATAACAGGAACAGTTATGCGAGTTGTTGGTTGGATGTTGTCCAATGCAGGAGCCTCTAAATAGTGAAAGAAACGATGAATTTTCCGCGACTATGGGGGAGAAACTGAATTGGGTAAAACGAATAAAAATGGTCGTGAAGACAAAAGAAATTTATCGCCAATCTAAACTAAAATACCATTGCGATGTTTAGGGCGTGTTGATCTTTCAAGCTGATTTTTGCAGCGAGTTGCTGGGTATTTATACAAGGCAGAGGCTTTGAGGTGTAGCGAGCCTACATGAGAAGCTGATAACGTAGTAGAAATGACCAGCAAACGCTGCCCGAAGGGTTCGACTAAAAGCGCTTTACTCTTTGTTGAGGGAGATTTGCTTAGAATGACTAGGCTACTTCTCCCTCGCCGCGATTAAAACGCTTTTACTTCGAACAAAATTTCACCACGAAAGGTCAACACGTCCTAGCAATTTGGCAAAATTTTATGCGGTCAAAAAGCCGTTAAACCCTTGTTCATCGGTTATTTAATTGATAAAGCGATCGGATAGTCATTGGTACTATCTGATTTTAATTTTGTGCGCAATTTAGTGTTAGACGACTTCTTTACGGTATTCCCTTGGCGAACTGCCACTCCACTTACGAAACGCGTGTCGAAAGTTAGCACTGTCAGAAAAACCGACGCGTTCGGATATCTCTTCAATGCTCATTTGAGTTGAAGAAAGATAGTGTCGAGAAAGGTGAAAACGAACATGATCAAGAATTTTCTGATAACTCGTATCAACCGCTTTGAGGTGTCGGCGCAGTGTTCGAGAAGACATCCCCAATTCTGAAGAGATAGATTCTATGGAAGGGTAACACCCAGGTCGCTCAATCAACATCTGAGAGACTTTCTCTTTTAGGCTGGTGGGCGCACTGACTTTTGCCAGCATGTCATCACACGACTTTAAACACATCTGCAGTGTGATGGTATTGGCGGTCGGAAGGGGCGAGTACAAGCTTGTCGCGTCGAACTGCCATTCAAGGCGATCACTGTTGAATTCGACCGGACAACGGAAAATCTCTGTGTAGAGATCGCCATATTCTGGTTTTGGGTAAGGGAAGCGGATCACTTGTGAGGGGAAGGGTTGTTGCAGCACTTCTTCACATAGGCTTTGAATCGCGGTGAACCAGTATTCACAGCAAAAAGGCAACAGCGAATCCAAATCGATAAGTTGTTCTGCGCGAAAGTGGCCCACGTTGTCTTCAACAGACATGGTTTTTCTTAGTACAGGGCCTGCAAGCTGTAGATATTTAAATCCAATCAATAAGGCATCTAATAGTGTTTCACTGCTGAACACCGCATACCCCAAGACACCGAAATCACTGAAACGTGCCTGTTGGCCGACTCTGAGCCCGAGACCTTCTTCGTTGGTATTTGCTAGCGCATTACTAAACACCGCCAACTTTTGCGCCAAGGTAATGTGCGTGTCTGGCGTGTTGAGTTGAAGATCATCGATGTTACTGCCTTCAAGCAGTTCATCGATGCTGAGAGCAGGCGACATGTAACGATGCAGCAATTGAAGGTCGAGAATACCGAATGCTTGCATATCGGGTTCGTAGACTGCGGTGTATTCCATAGGATGCCTCTTGTTGAGTATTGCCATCTTAACCGAACTCTTAACATTTACGCTTGTCGCCTGTTCTCACTTTCCCAAGCTTGTTCAAACTTTTGCTTTATGTGTGCAAGGTTTTACAAGGCCTGATAGAGGTATGTCCGAATATCACCGGTTTTTGTCTTTTTGAAACCTGTTCGAAATGTTATCAAAATGTTGTAATTTAACAAGTTGCACATTGGGTCGTACCCGTCACTTTGCGAATTAGCTCGCTGCATTGTGTTCGCTACACATCAACGTACAAGCTCGTGATTAGAAGAAAGACACTTATAACGATTACAACTATTAGAACGTCTACGGTGACCGTGACTAACCGGTCTAAGCCGAATAAGGAGATCATGGATGCACAATCTTGCTGTTAACTTGGAGCGCAGCGCTTCGCTTTTTCCAACTAAAGCTGCTCTGCGTATGGGATCGGATGAAGTCAGCTTTTCTCAGTTAGAACAACTTTCTGGAAACGTGGCCGCGAATCTAAAAAGACTCGGGTTAAAGAAGGGAGACAAGGTCGCATTGTCGTGTCCGAATGTCACGTATTTCCCAATCGCTTATTACGGGATTCTAAAAGCGGGCTGTGTGGTGGTGCCTCTGAATGTGTTATTCAAGGCCAGAGAAATCGCTTATCACCTTAACGATTCTGATGCGAAAGCTTACTTATGCTTTGAGGGCAGTGAAGAGCTGCCAATTGGACGCTATGGATTGCAAGGTTTCGAGCAGGCAAATCAGTGTGAACATTTTGTTGAGATGCCAATCCCAACAAGCTCAGGAACTCCTTCAGAAGCAAATAAGCAACATGAATCGATTACTGATTGGATGGCACAACCTTTGGTTTCTTTTGAGTCCGTGGCTTGTCATGGCGATGATACCGCAGTGATCCTTTATACCTCTGGCACAACAGGTCAGCCAAAAGGCGCTGAGCTTTCTCACACCAACATGCAAACCAACGCGATGGCGTCTCAGTACTTAATGAGATTGGAATACAGCGACACGACAATGGCCACGCTTCCTCTGTTCCACAGTTTCGGCCAGACAGTGATGATGAACGCGAGTGTGTTAACGGGTTCTACCATGGTGTTGATTCCGCGTTTCGAACCGTCATTGGTGATCGAACAGATCATTAGCCATAAAGTCAGCGTGTTTGCGGGTGTTCCTACTATGTATATCGCGCTATTAAAGGCGGGAGAAGAGTCTCCTGATAGTTTAGAAAATACAACCAAACGCTCTGAACAGGTCAAACATAGCTTAAGGCTTGGCGTATCAGGCGGGGCTTCTATGCCTCTTGAGGTTATCCGACAATTTGAATCCCGATTCGAACTTCCGGTATTGGAAGGTTATGGGTTATCTGAAACTGCGCCGGTTGCCACGTTTAATCATATTGATGGTGACCGATTGTCTGGCAGTGTTGGCCAACCCTTATGTGGGCACCTAATCAAGATTACGGACATCCAAGGTAATTCAGTCGCCATGGGTGAACTGGGCGAAGTTTGCATCAAGAGTCCAAGTGTTATGAAAGGCTACTATCAAAGGCCAGAAGCCACGGCGGAAGCCATCAGAGACGGTTGGTTCCTCACCGGAGATATCGGACGCACCGATGAGCACGGCAACTTGTTCATTGTCGATCGCGTTAAAGACATGATCATCCGTGGTGGTTACAACGTTTACCCGCGTGAAATCGAAGAAGTCTTGATGTGTCATCCCGATGTCGAAATGGTCGCGGTTGTGGGTGAACATCATGATCGTCTAGGCGAAGAAATTCATGCGCATGTTGTGCTTCATGAACATACACAATGTGATAGCACAGCACTGATAGCTTGGTGTCGTGAGCAATTGGCGGATTACAAATACCCTCGTAAGGTGTTTATTCGCAAAGCGCTACCAATGACGGCGACAGGCAAGGTTTTGAAGCGAGAGTTACACCCACTAGAAATCGCGGAGGCAATCAATGGATAGTTATGATTTTATTATTGTTGGCGGTGGATCTGCGGGTTGTGTCATGGCTTCGCGGCTGTCTGAAGACCCGAATATCACGGTTTGCTTATTAGAAGCGGGTGGTAAAGACAGCAGCCCGTTCATTCATACTCCGGTTGGCGTGGTGGCAATGATGCCAACCAAACTCAACAACTGGGCCTTTGAAACCGTTGAACAACCGGGTTTGAATGGCCGTAAAGGTTACCAACCGAGAGGTAAGACACTTGGCGGTTCTAGCTCTATCAATGCCATGATGTATGCTCGTGGGCATCGTTACGACTATGACACATGGGAAAGCTTGGGTAACACTGGCTGGAATTATGAATCGTGTTTGCCTTACTTTAAGAAAGCGGAAAATAACGAAGTTCACCAAGATGAGTATCACGGCCAAGGTGGTCCCTTGAATGTGGCGAACCTTCGATCACCAAGCCCGATGTTGGAACGTTACTTAACGGCGTGTGAGTCGATAGGGGTTCCTCGTAATGAAGACATCAACGGTGCGGCTCAATTTGGGGCGATGCCGACTCAGGTGACTCAGATTAATGGCGAACGATGCAGTGCTGCCAAGGCTTATTTAACGCCAAACCTTTCAAGACCAAATCTAACGGTCGTGACCAAGGCAACTACGCATAAGGTCTTGTTTGAACGCAAGAAGACGATTGGTGTAGAGTATGGTTCTAACGGCAAGCGTTATCAGATCCAATGCAACAAAGAAGTGATTCTTTCCGCTGGCGCCTTTGGTTCCCCCCAGTTGCTGTTACTGTCGGGTGTCGGCGCTAAAGATGAACTAGAGACGCATAGCATAGAGCAGGTTCATGAATTGCCTGGAGTGGGTAAGAACCTTCAAGACCATATCGACTTAGTCCATTCGTACAAATGCAGTGAAAAGCGTGAAACATTTGGTATTTCGCTGCAAATGGCCTCTGAAATGACCAAAGCTTTACCGCTATGGCACAAAGAACGCCGCGGCAAGATGAGCAGTAATTTTGCAGAAGGGATAGGCTTTCTCTGTTCAGAAGATCATATCGCCGTGCCGGATCTAGAGTTTGTATTTGTCGTCGCTGTGGTTGATGACCATGCTCGAAAAATACATACCAGTCATGGGTTTACGTCTCATGTCACCTTGCTACGACCGAAAAGTATAGGCACGGTAACGCTCAATAGTAGCGATCCCTATGATCCGCCTAAGATCGATCCTGCGTTTTTCAGTCACCCTGAAGACATGGACATCATGATTAAAGGCTGGAAGAAGCAGTACCAAATGCTAGAAAGTGCGGCGTTTGATGATATCCGTGGCAATGCTTTTTATCCGGTCGATGCCAATGATGACAAGGCTATTGAGCAAGATATTCGAAATCGTGCGGATACTCAGTATCATCCAGTCGGAACCTGCAAAATGGGAACCGATGATGATTCTCTGGCCGTGGTAGATAACGATCTTAAAGTCTATGGATTGGATAACTTAAGAGTCATTGATGCTTCTGTGATGCCAACATTAGTGGGGGCGAATACCAATGCGCCAACCATTATGATTGCCGAAAAAATCGCAGATCAGATCAAAGAACAGTATGGGTTTAGCAAGCAACAAGACAATGAACAGGCAGAAGACGAGATGGTTGTATAATTAACAGAAACAGATATAACTGATTGTTTTACATTAGGTTAGGGAGTCTTATTTTGGTAAGGCTCTCTAACCTATTTTTTGTACGCCTTCTTCAAGCACAAGCTAAATTAAAAGCGATATAAATACGAGTCTATTTGGTCAGAGCTTGATTAAGCCATTGATCAAATTGACCTTTTGGTAACGCACCGTTAATCGTATCGACACGTTTGCCATCTTTAAACACCATCACCGTGGGGATACTTCTGATTTGGTACAATGCGGCAAGCTGTTGCTGAGCTTCAGTATCAATCTTAACGAATCGAACATCTCCCGAACGCTCTTTTGCGACGTCACTGAACACTGGCGCGAAGCCCACACATGGGTTGCACCATGTCGCCCAGAAATCGACAACCACAGGCTGTGAACTGTTCAGGATAGATTGGAAATTAAGTGACGTTCCCTCGATAGGAGCGCCATCGAGCAATGCTGTTTTGCATTTACCGCAGGTTGGGCTTTCTGAAATTCTTTCTGAAGGAACTCGGTTTACGCCATTACAAGAAGGGCAACGTGTGTTGAATGTAGACATAACTTTCTCTTTTTATTGCAACTCCGTGTCTAACGCGATTTACGAATCGCGCACGGAACGCTTATACTGTTTAAAACAAGAATACGATACTTAAATAAAAACAAACAATAAACAGGTAAATGATGACAAAATTTTACGCCGAAATTACTGGCTGGGGAAAGTGTCTGCCACCAGCCGTGCTGTCCAATGATGATTTAAGCACTTTCATTGATACGTCTGACGAGTGGATTCGAACTCGAACTGGTATCGAAAACCGTCGTATCAGTCATGTAAATACCTCTGAACTTGCGACTGTTGCAGCGAAACATGCAATGGCGTGTGCTGGCCTAACTGCTGAAGATATCGATCTTGTTATCATCGCGACGTGCAGCCCAGATTCTCTTATCCCAAATACTGCATCTAAGGTTCAACAGAACCTAGGCATTAAAAGTGCAGCGGCTTTCGACCTTAACGCTGCGTGTACTGGATTTATTTACGGTGTTGAAACCGCGACTCGATTGATTCAAGCGGGCAACTACCGCAATGCGATCGTTGTCGGTGCTGAACGTCTTTCTTTCTTCATCGACTGGACCAAACGTGATACTGCAGTTCTGTTCGGTGATGGCGCTGGCGCTGTGGTTCTATCTCGCACTGAAGAACAAGTTGGTTTGCAAGAAGCTCAGATCGGTTGTGATGCTGAAGGACGCGATATTCTAGCGGTACCAAAATTCGGTACTTCTATGGACCGCTTTGCGGCTGATAACGGCTACTGGGACTTTGATTTCGTTGGTAAAGAGATCTTCAAACGTGCAGTGAAAGGCATGGGCGCAGCGGCACACACAGTATTGAGCCGCACAGGTATCTCAACCGACAACATTGACGTTGTGATTCCGCACCAAGCGAACATCCGAATCATTCAAACTCTGTGTGATATGGCAGGTATCGATCGCGAGAAAGCGTTTGTTAATATCCAAAACTACGGCAACACATCCGCAGCGACTGTGCCAATCGCATTGTGTGAATCGCTAGAACAAGGTTTCGTTAAGCCTAACGACAACATTCTTGTTGCGGCATTTGGTGCGGGCTTAACGTGGGGGGCTGGCCACATTAAATGGGGTAGCCGTGTTGAACCGCTAGGTCAATCAGATGCTAAGCTTCCAGAAGCCGACAAATCTGCTTTAGAGCTTCTAGAAAGAGCCATTTTACACTGTAAAACACACCCGAATTCAGCGAGCGAATAACGCTGATGGATACAGTAACCAAAGTACGTCTTATGACGAAAGCCGACCTTGATGGGGCGGCTTTAGTCCACCAAGCTACGTTTGTTCGACAACAGAACTCAAAAGATTGGTTACAATGTAACTTAAATGCCACGCCGCGCTTTCTTAACTTTGTTGCAGAGAGTGAAGGTGAGATCGTGGGTTACATCATCTGGGTTCAGAAAAGCGGCTTTAGACCTGAAGCTGTATTAGAGTTAGAACAACTTGCGGTATTAATGAACGCACAGGGGCAAGGATTGGGTAAAAAGCTGATTCTAGATTCCCTGCCGCAGGTAAAACAGCATTTGGCGCAGCAAGGCTCAACACTAAAGCATGTTTTAGTGACCACCAGAGCGGATAACTTTGCACAGAAGCTGTATCAGTCGACATTGGGTGCAGAGGTCGAAACCACGATTTCAAACCTGTACTCTGCGGATGAAGTGCTTATGATAGCTCGCAATGTGGGTGAGCGGATCTGATCGCTGAGTTCTTAGAATCAATTATAATCAGCGGTACAAACCGACCATCATCGATAAACGTTTAATTAGGGACTAATCTAGTCCCTTTTGTTATTTCTTAGGAAGTGTTTTGAAGAAAGTTTTAGCAATTGGCTACGTTTGGCCAGAACCGAATTCATCGGCGGCTGGTAGCCATATGATGTCTCTTTTACGTCTATTTAAGAGACAAGGTTGGTCTGTTGAGTTCGCAACGCCAGCTCAAGAAACCGAGCACATGATTGATCTCTTTGAAGAGGGCATCACCAGCCAATCCATTCAGCTAAATTGCGATAGCTTTGACCAGTACATCGAAGAGCTGCAACCCGATGTCGTGATGTTCGACCGTTTCATGATGGAAGAGCAGTTTGGTTGGCGTGTTGAGAAAGTAAGCCCGAATGCCTTTAAGTTACTGGATACGGAAGACTTGCAGTTCCTACGTAACGCGCGCCATGAAGCTGTTAAGAAAGAGACAGAACTGACTAAAGCGCATTTGTACAGTGACTTGGCTAAACGTGAAATTGCCGCGATTCTACGCTGTGATCTTTCGTTGATCATTTCTAGCCATGAGATGGAGTTGCTTCAATCTGAGTTCAATATCGATCCAAAACTGCTTCATCACTTGCCGTTCATGGTTGATCTCAATACTCTACCTGAAAGCACGAAAAGCTTTGAAGAACGTAAGCATTTCATGACGATAGGCAACTTTAGACACGCACCGAACTGGGATGCTGTACTTCAGTTGCAAAAGATTTGGCCGAAGATTCGTAAACAGTTACCTGAATCTGAGCTTCATATTTACGGATCTTACCCGCCGCCGAAAGCAACGGCTTTGCATAACCCTAAAACTGGCTTCCATATCAAAGGTTGGGCGAAAGACGCTCAAGAAGTGATGGAGCAGGCTCGTGTGTGTGTAGCACCTCTACGATTTGGCGCAGGCATTAAAGGCAAGTTACTTGATGCGATGAAGCTACAGACTCCGAACGTGACGAGTGAAATCGGTAGCGAAGGCATGTTGCCACAAGGAGAACTGCAATGGCCGGGCGCGGTTGCTGATGATATCGATGAGTTTGTTGAACAAGCTATCGCGCTCTATAAAGATGAAGAGAAGTGGCTTAAGGCACAAAGCCAATGTCATTCAATCCTTGAAGCGCACTACGAGCAGAATAAACTGGGCGACACATTGATTGAGCGATTGATTGCGTTAGAGTCGGATCTTGAATCTCATAGACTGGATAACTTCTTTGGTTCGATGCTCAAACACCACAGCATGGCGAGTACTAAGTACATGTCGCAGTGGATAGCTGAAAAGAACAAGACTAAGTAGCTTACACAATACAACCAATACAACCGAATTAAATCATAAGCCCTTAGGTTAACGCCTAGGGGCTTTTTTCATGCAGGGTGCTTGTTAATTCCAGACTTACAAAACGAAACATACCTTTAGTACATTAGCATTGACTAATTTATATTTATTAGTAAACTCTAATTTAAAGGTTGTTATGAGTTTATGATGTTTGTGGATAGGAGAGGTCTGTGCTTAGTTTGATTCCTTGGGATGCTTTTTTCGGTGGCATGTTGTTAGGCGTGTCGGCCATTGTTTTAATGTTGGGGATTGGTCGAGTTGCTGGCATTAGTGGCATTGTCAGCCGATTATTGCCAATTGGCACCAGTAACAAAGAACGTAATGACGCGGATACAGCAAACACCGAAACACATTGGCGCATCGCCTTTGTTGTGGGAATGGTCGCAAGTGGTTGGCTATTGATTCCGACGGGCTACCAACTTCCGCAGTTAGAAGAGATGAATCTCACTTTAGTGATTATTGCTGGCCTTCTGGTGGGCTTTGGTACTAAAACAGCGAACGGTTGTACTAGTGGCCATGGCATTGTCGGAATGGCTCGTTTATCTAAACGTTCTATTGTTGCGACCTGTGTATTTATGGGTGTGGCAATCGTAACCGTGTTTATCAAGAATCTGACTGGCTTGGGGGCATAATGAAAAACGCTTCATTTACTATCGTTATCGGTTTGGTCGCAGGTATTCTTTTTGGCTCTGGCATGATCATCTCAGGGATGGTTGATCCTGAGAAGGTACTCGGCTTCTTAGACATTACCGGTAACTGGGACATTAGTTTGGCATTCGTCATGGGTGGCGCGCTATTGGTCTTTGCACCGTTTTATCATCTGGTCATTAAAAAGCGCGCTAAAGCCATCAATGGCGAGCCGTTAGATAGCCGTAACAATTCGTTGATAGACAGAAAGCTGATTCTAGGCTCAACAGCATTTGGCTTAGGTTGGGGGATTGCAGGCTTTTGCCCAGGCCCTGCGGTAACTAGCCTAAGTGGCGGCAACCCGACGGTGTGGGTGTTTATGATAAGCATGTTGGTGGGAATGTGGCTAGCGGGTCGTACGAACAAAACCTGTTAGTAGCAAGCTTATCGCTGATTACATTGGCTTTGACGTCATTCGTTCTGAGCTGACCAAGCATAGAGGTTGACTCGCTTTCAGCAAGAAAGCCAGTCAGCCTCTTTTTATATCTACTGTTTCTACTATTTGCAGTTATCTACAATCTGCTGTTATCTAAAATCTATTATTTAATAGTCGTTGAAACTGGGCAGTGATCACTGAGTTTGTAGTCCAGCACATCTTGCGTTTCAAATACCTTTTGCTTAGCAGGAGAGGCATCCAAGGACTTGCTCACCACAATATGATCAATCACCGAACGGAACTGGTGTGTACGGTGATTGTTGCGGTTTGAGCGTACCTTACAATCTGCTCGAGTTTTTCGTGTTGCCAACTGAGCATCGGTATTTTGCGTCATATCTTTCCACATCCAATCTCTTGAATAGGAGAGGTTGTGGTTAAAGTCGCCCAGAATCGCGTAGTCTTCGCCTTTACGTTCTCTTTGCTGTATCCACTTATTCAGTTGTTGAGCTTGGTCTTTGAGCCTTGAACAATCGCGGTTAGACTTATACGCGCCGCTGCAACCCGCCTTTAAATGCACAGACAACATGTGAATTGGTTTTGTGTCCGTTTCTACAACCATATAGCTAGCAAACCTAAGCTTGCTGTTAGTACTCGTTTCTAGAGGAAAGTCAGCGTAGTCAGTGAGAGCGATTCCTTTACGAACCGCGAAGCCCGTATATTGGTTAACTTCTTTGAATTGTCGGTTACTATTTTTGGGCAATGAACGATCAGACATCAAGATTTCATATTGGTCACCAGCGATGCGTTGAATGGCATTTATGTCATCGACTTCTTGAAAAGCAACCACATCCGCATCTAAGGATTGGAAATACTGTTCGAGTTTATCGAAATCCGCTTGATCACGTTGGGCAGAAAACTTATTCACAGCCACATTGGTTGATAACCATTCGATATTCCAACTGGATATGGTCAAAGGTTCAGCAAATGCGTGGCTACTGAGTAAGCAACTTAGCATTACCCACTTTTGAAGTCGTTTCATTCCAAATATCCCTAATTTTGTCGTCCAATATAGTTGAGCCGTTATCCTACAACACTTACCAAAAATTCAACTCTTTTTAGCAGTTTTTTTATTGTTACATTGTTTCTTTTCGACTTGAGAACTCACGTAATAATATTGGATTTATCTTGTTCAGCGTGCGCGTTTTATTGATCCAAATCAATACTCAAAGTTGGTGGTTCTCGTTAAATACGCCACAATATCTAGTGTTAGTTAAACGATAAATCGCTCTATATAGTGTGTTTGTGGATAAGTCTGTGAATACCTCAAGAGTAAGGAGAAGTGGTGAAATCAATCGTAATCAAGCGTGATGGCTCAAGAGCTCCATTCAGTAGAGATCGCATTCAAGCTGCAGTGGAAGCAGCATCAGACAAAGCCGATAAGGAAATTGCTATTTATGCTCTGAATGTGGCATTAGCAGTTGAGTTGAAGCTCGAAGACTACGATGAAGTTCATATCTCTGAAATTCAAACCATGGTCGAGAACGAGCTAATGCAGGGACCTTATAAGTCTCTGGCTCGTGCCTACATTGAATATCGTCATGACCGCGACATCGCACGTGAAAAGCAAAGCGCTTTAACGCGTGAAATCGAAGGCCTGATCGAAGAAAGCAATGTTGATCTGATCAATGAGAATGCCAACAAAGATGGCAAAGTTATCCCAACTCAGCGTGATTTGCTGGCGGGTATCGTGGCTAAACACTATGCGAAAACTCACATTTTGCCGCGTGACATCGTACAAGCTCACGAGTGTGGTGACATTCACTACCACGATCTAGACTACGCACCGTTCTTCCCAATGTTTAACTGTATGCTTATCGATCTGAAAGGCATGTTAACGCATGGCTTCAAGATGGGTAACGCTGAAATCGACACTCCTAAGTCTATTTCTACGGCAACAGCGGTAACGGCGCAGATCATCGCGCAAGTAGCGAGCCACATTTATGGCGGTACAACGATTAACCGTATCGACGAGGTTTTAGAACCTTACGTAATGGCGAGCTACGAGAAGCATTTATCTCTAGCGAAAGAGTGGGACATTCACAGCCCAGAAGCTTTTGCTATCTCTCGTACTGAGAAAGAGTGTTACGACGCATTCCAATCTCTGGAGTACGAAGTAAACACGCTGCACACAGCTAACGGTCAAACACCATTCGTAACATTTGGTTTTGGTCTAGGCGAAAGCTGGGGTTCAAAACTTATCCAGCAATCTATCTTGAAAAACCGCATTGCAGGTTTGGGTAAGAACCGTAAAACAGCCGTGTTCCCTAAACTGGTGTTTGCGATTAAAGATGGTTTGAACCACCAGAAGCAAGATCCGAACTACGACATCAAGCAATTAGCGCTTGAGTGTGCGTCTAAGCGTATGTACCCAGACATTCTTAACTACGACAAAGTAGTAGAAGTGACAGGGTCATTTAAAACGCCTATGGGTTGCCGTAGCTTCTTGAATACTTACGAAGAAAATGGTGAGTTGATTCATGAAGGACGTAACAACTTAGGTGTTGTTAGCTTGAACTTGCCACGTATCGCGATTAACGCGAAGCAAGATATGGTTAAGTTCTACGAACTGCTTGATGAAAAACTCAAGCTGGCTCGTCGTGCTCTAGAAACTCGTATTTCTCGTCTAGAAAACGTGAAAGCGCGTGTTGCTCCAATCCTATATATGGAAGGTGCGTGTGGCGTTCGCTTGAAAGCAGACGACTCTATTGCCGATATCTTCAAGAATGGCCGTGCTTCTGTTTCTCTTGGTTACATCGGTATCCACGAAGCGATGACCGCACTTTACGGCACTGACGTTCACCTGTACGACGACGGCGAAATGCGTACTAAAGCGCTTGAGCTGGTGGAATACATGAAGCGTGAAGTGGAATCTTGGACAAAAGAGACAGGTTACGCATTCAGCCTATACGGCACACCAAGTGAAAACCTATGTAGCCGTTTCTGCAGCATCGATACCAAAGAATTTGGTGTGATTGATGGCGTAACAGACCGTGGTTACTACACAAACAGCTTCCACTTAGACGTACAGAAGAAAGTGAACCCATACGACAAGATCGATTTCGAGATGCCTTATCCTGAAATCTCTAGCGGTGGTTTCATTTGCTACGGTGAATTCCCGAACATGCAGAAGAACATCGAAGCACTAGAAAACGTATGGGATTACAGCTACACACGTGTTCCTTACTACGGCACCAATACGCCGATTGATGAGTGTTACGAGTGTGGATACAACGGTGAGTTTGACTGTACAAGTAAGGGCTTTATATGTCCTAAGTGTGGCAACCATGACTCAACAAAAGTATCGGTAACACGCCGTGTTTGTGGTTACCTTGGTAGCCCAGATGCACGACCATTTAACTTCGGTAAGCAAGAAGAAGTTAAACGCCGCGTGAAGCACCTTTGATCTAACGAAGGATCTTAGTAAGGTCTGCGATTTTTAGCTAGCTCACTTAGAAGAGCTACGTTTCAAGAAATAAGATTGGTATCGGCGCTATGTCGATACCAATTCTTTTGTTTCAGTTCTTACAGCATTTTGCTTCAAACTATTAAGCAATAACGAGTTTTCAATACTGCCTTATGAATTATCATCAATATCACCCAATCGACGTTGTAAACGGCCCAGGAACACGCTGCACTTTGTTTGTGTCGGGTTGTGTACACCAGTGTCGTGGGTGCTATAACCAGTCGACGCAAAGGTTGGACTCTGGGCATTTGTTTACTCAAGAACTGCAAGACCAAATTATTGCTGATCTCAATGATCCGCGGATCAAACGTCGTGGTTTATCACTTTCTGGTGGTGACCCAATGCATCCGGCAAACGTGTCAGAAGTGCTTAAGCTTGTTCAACGTGTAAAAGCTGAATGCGAAGGCAAAGACATCTGGATGTGGACTGGGTACGAGCTAGACGAGCTGGATAAAAAGCAGAAGCAAGTATTGGAATACGTTGATACCTTGATTGATGGTCGCTTTGAACAAGATAAAGCGGATCCAATGTTAGATTGGCGTGGTAGTTCAAACCAAATCATTCATCGATTTACTGACATATAACTGTTGTCGTGACTTAGCACACTCGTAAAGCGAAAAAGGGCGTCATGGTTAGCGCAATGCAACCAATCGGCCCTTGGGTGTGAGTTCTTTTCGTTTATTAGCTCAAACTATCATTCAAGCAGTGAGCTGGTCAGGTTCTTCTATTAGGTTGTTAATCCATTTCTTAGAGTGAATACGTTGGCTGGTCAAAGCGATCTTGACTAACTCCTCCAGTAGCACAATCATCAACACCCATTCTAAAGACCAACCCAACACCAAAGCGGTAAAATAGGCGAGGGGAATACCAATTGCCCACTGGCCAAATATGTCGATGAAGATGCTGTAGTTGATGTCTCCACCACTTTTTAAAACACCGCCAATGCCAACCATGTTGAATACTCTCAATATCATCCCAGCCGCCATCACTAGTGTGACGTTGACCGCCGTGTCTTTAAGTTCTAGATGCGTAAAACCGATCAGCTGAACAATGGCTGGCTTTGCGATAAAACACAGTAACGCGAGCAAAGCAGCAAGCGCACAACTGACGAACACATAGCCCCAAGCGGTATTTTCAACACGTTGGTAGTTTTTCGCCCCAATCTCATTGCCTAGAATGATCGAAGCGGCAACCGCAAAGCCTAAGAACGCGGAGATTAAGATACTTTCGACAGGCGATAACAGCGAAATGATCGCAAGCTCTCCAACACCCATCTGCCCAACTATTACGTTATAAATAAGAATCCCGCCCGCCCATGCTGTGTCATGAACCAACATAGGTATGGCTATCGTGAAGTACTTCTTTCTATGCTTTGGTAATATCGCATCTCGCCAATTGCTTAATGTCGGGAATAGATGCGCATAGTGTTTCTTCGCCATGATAAGCAGCGCTATCGTCTGAAAGAACCGAGACACCGTGGTGCCAATAGCCGCACCAACCACGCCTAGTTCTGGAAATCCAAACAAACCAAAGATCAGCAGTGCATTGAGAATCGCATTAACGATGATAGCCCAGATGCTGATCTTGGTGGGTAGCTTGGCTTCGCCGACCGATCGCAGTGCGCTTTCTAGGGGCACTACGATCGCGGTACCAATAAGGCTGGCTCCTGTTATCCAAAGGTAATCCGTTGCCAAGCGGACGTAATCAGGGTCTGAGGCCACCACAGACACCACTGATTCAGGAACCAATGTATAGATGAACACAAAGGGGATGATGGCAAAGATAGATAATGCCCATGATTGCGCTAGTGTGCGTCGAATTCCGTTAAAATCACCTGCGCCAAAATATTGCGAAGCTAGCACGCTCACAGCTCCGCTAATGCCCGACACCATGATTAAGTTGAAGAAGAATATACGGTTGCCAACACCAACAGCGGCGGTTGCGGAATCACCAAGCTGATTGACCATAAAAATATCGACCACGCCAAGCAATGAAAACAACATGGTTTGCAGTGAGACAGGTAAACCGATGTGTAATAGTTTTTGCCAAAATTCTTTGTCTAAATGACGATATGTCGAGAGCATCGCATTTCCCCTCTAGTGAATATGCGAGAAGTTTATCGGCATTTGTTTTGTCTGTATTGTTCCTGTTCATCACAAACTTTTGCCAAACTATCCAGTTTAGTGGTTTGGCAATTTATGCGAGCTAGCAATTGAATGAATGAGAAACAAGAACGGTACGAGATCTCTGAAAAGACTCACCAAGAGTTTGTCGATCAAAGCCATGTCTTGGCATTTGAAGAGCTCGGCATCGTTCAGTGTGGGACGGCATCGTGTCGAGACTTCTTTTCGGTCTATCGCAAGAACCAACAGAAACACATGTTGCTGTATACCGTGAGAGGCAAGGGCTGGCTCCAAAGCGCAGGATGTCGCTATATTCTTGAACCGGGCTCGTGCATTACCGTTCCAGCAGGTATCGAGAATGGCTTTGGTATGGAAGAAGAAACCTGGCAGATAGCGTGGATCTTTCTGTCGCCTGACAAGCAATGGGAAAATGTCGTCAGTGATGAAGTGAGTTATACACTGTCTCCCGCAGCAGAAGTCGTTTCGTCGTGCATTCACACTCTGTTGAGAAGCATTGCCTTACCCATCGATTTGGGTGGAGCGATTGCCATACACAGCGTAGCCCAAATAGAATTCATGATTAATGCACCGGTACCACAACAACAGTCACGAAATTTGATTCGCTTGAGACGCGTGTTCGACAACGTACAAAAGCAGCTTCACAAAGAG
Source organism: Vibrio sp. FE10 (assembly GCF_030297155.1). Taxonomy (NCBI): domain Bacteria; kingdom Pseudomonadati; phylum Pseudomonadota; class Gammaproteobacteria; order Vibrionales; family Vibrionaceae; genus Vibrio; species Vibrio apostichopi. The sequence continues at coordinate 1,740,161 of NZ_AP028068.1, forward strand.
TGGAACGTTCATGAACTCGCGAGCTTATTTCCGTGCTCAGAGCCGCATTTCCATCGCTTGTGTCAACGATATTATTCTCATAGCCCGATGACCCACATTATGCGCATGAGAATGGAGTACGCGGCGAGATTACTCAGGTCGAGTGATTGGTCGATTCAACATATCGGTGAGATAGTTGGGTATCCTAACGCTGCTAACTTCAGTACCCGATTTAAGGCGTGGTCAGGAATGACACCAAGGCAATTCAAACAGAGTGTTTGATCGATGTAGCTGTGGGAGGTTAAACAATAAAGCTTATATATTGCGTAACTGGCTCTTAACTGTTCGAAATTTAAACGATATCTAGGCGTAAAATGACCAATCTCTGATTACTTATGGTAACTAAGCTCTTCTATTAAAAAATGTTTCTGATTTTAGTACGAAAATGTTAACGTGAAATCCATTACTTGAATTTCAAAGGGTTGTGACTTTCATGTTTTCACATCTACCAAAACCAACTTTAGATCCAATTTTATCTCTTTCTGTCGCTTACCGCGGCGATCCTCGTACTGACAAAGTCGACTTAGGCATTGGCGTTTACAAAAACGACCAAGGCGAAACACCTATCATGAAAGCCGTTTCTATGGCTCAAGATATTGTTGTCGAGACTCAGAAAACCAAAGCTTACGTTGGCCTAGCTGGCTGTGAAGAGTTTAACCAGAGCATGGTTGATCTGCTGCTTAAAGGGACTTCTGCAATTGGTCGTGTAGCCGCGATTCAAACACCGGGTGCAAGTGGTGCACTTCGTATGTTGGGTGACTTAATGAAAGTTTCTCAACCAGACACCACGGTTTGGATTTCAAACCCAAGCTACGTTAACCATAAACCGGTGATGGAAGCAGCAGGCCTAAAAGTTCGATACTACAATTACTTCAGTCCTGAAACGAAGCAAGTTGATGTTGCAAGAATGATGGAAGACCTATCAACTGCGGGTCCATCAGACGTTGTACTACTTCACGGTTGCTGCCATAACCCAACGGGTGCTGATATCAATTTTGAAGCGTGGCAGGAAATTACTAAGTTATCGCAAAAGAATGGTTTCTTACCGTTCGTTGATATTGCCTACCAAGGCTTTGGCGATGGCCTAGAAGAAGACGCGAAAGGTCTTCAGCACATGGCTAACAACGTTGAAGAAATGCTGATCACAACATCTTGCTCGAAGAACTTCGGTTTGTATCGTGAAAGAACGGGTGCGGCGATCGTTATCGGCAAGAACAGCGAACACGTTGGTAATGCAAGAGGTAAGCTTCTTACTCTGGCTCGTTCAACTTACACTATGCCGCCTGATCACGGTGCTGCTCTGGTTAAAACAATTCTTCAGAATCAAGAGCTAACAAAGATTTGGAAGCAAGAGTTGAGTGAAATGCAGCAACGTTTGTTAAATCTGCGCCAAAGTTTGTGTGATGAATTGCGAAATACTTATAACACGTCACAATTTGACTTCATTGAAAGCCATAAAGGTATGTTTAGTGTACTAGGCTTTAAAGAAACTCAAATGAATCAATTACGTGAAGAATATGGAGTCTATGGTGTTGGTGATGGACGCATCAATATTGCAGGCCTTTCCGAATCTCATATTCCTTACGTAGCAAAGGCGATAGCCAACGTATCAAAATAAAAGGTGACTGAATGTACAATTGGAAAGCGATTATAACCCTGATGTTAAGTGGTGGCCTGTTTGCTTGTTCGACGACGACTCAAGTTCCTGTCGAGCCAGAGCAAAAGCCTCAAATCGAACAACCTGTTGTTGATGATTCTTCGAAGGGTGAGACTGAAGCAACGGAAGGCGAGAAAGTAACTGAACCTACAGAAAAGTCTGAAGAAGTAAAACCAGTAGAGCCAGCGGAACCTGAGGTAAAACCTGCACCTGTTGAAAAGCCAGTAGAGAAGGCTAGAAAGACAAGTGATGGTAAATTGATCCTTGGTGAAGAAGAGTGGGTTTTTGTTCCTGGTCTTAAAGAAGCATTTAAAGCTCGTGTCGATACCGGTGCGACGACGTCATCAATCAGTGCAGTCGATATTGTCGATTTCGAACGTGACGGCAAAGATTGGGTTAAATTTAAGATTGAACATGATGGCATCACAACGGAAGAGGTGAGCTTACCTGTAGAACGTTGGGTGAAGATCAAGCAATCAAGTGCTGAAGGCACACAACGACGTGCTGTTGTTGTCGCTTCAATTCAAATCGGCGATCTAAAAGACAAGACTGAGTTTACGTTAGCAGACCGAACGCATCTTTCTTTCCCACTTCTACTAGGAAGAAGCTTCTTTAGAGATGTTGCGGTAGTAGATGTAAGCCAAAAATACGTTCAAAAGAAAATTACTAAGTAACGGTACGTCTCCTCCTCAAGGCTTCTAGTCTTGAAGAGAGATAGCTTTAAAAGCGATCAGCTTAGAACATTTTTAGTATCGATAAATAGAATCCCTGTCAGTTCAACTGGTGGGGATTTTTCTATTTACACGTTAATAACGTATGAAAAGCATCTAAATGGTCTATGTTTACCATTCGTTTACTGTTTAGCCTCGACAACGTGATCGAGATCTCTATATAATCCGCGCTTCGATTTTTGTTTAATCCATACTTTCGTACTTCTTATTTAGGTTATTGAAATAGTCTAATAATTATCTGTCAGTACACGCTTAGGAATTAGTTCTTTGATATCTACCGCGAACATCACAATGCAATTTGGCGCAGAGCCGCTGTTTGAAAACATCTCTGCTAAATTTGGTAACGGCAACCGCTACGGTTTGATCGGCGCTAATGGTTGCGGCAAATCAACGTTCATGAAAATCCTAAGTGGTGCATTAACGCCAAGCTCGGGTAACGTTTCTATCACTCCGGGAGAAAAACTGGGTGTTTTGAGCCAAGATCAGTTCGCGTTCGAACAGTACAGCGTTATCGACGTTGTGATCATGGGCGACAGAAAGTTGTGGGAAGTAAAACAAGAACGTGACCGCATTTACTCTTTGCCAGAAATGAGTGAAGACGATGGCATGAAAGTCGCTGAGCTTGAAAGCGAATTCGCGGAAATGGATGGCTACACAGCAGAAAGCCGTGCAGGTGACATCCTGATCCAAGCGGGTATTGAAGAAGAGTTTCACTTCGGCCTGATGCAACAAGTTGCTCCGGGTTGGAAACTGCGTGTGCTATTGGCACAGGCACTGTTCGCAAACCCAGATATCCTGCTTCTTGATGAACCAACCAACAACTTGGACATTCACACGATTAACTGGCTTGCTGAAGAGCTAAACCAGCGTAAATGTACAATGATCATCATTTCGCACGATAGACACTTCCTGAACTCTGTATGTACGCATATGGCAGATATCGACTACGGCGAGCTTCGTGTTTACCCAGGTAACTACGAGTACTTCCTAGAAGCGTCTGGTTTGATTCGTGACCAACTTCTAGCGAACAATGCTAAGAAAGCGGCTGAGATCAGCGAACTGCAAGACTTTGTAAACCGTTTTGGTGCGAACGCATCTAAAGCGAAACAAGCAAGTTCTCGTGCTAAGAAAATGGACAAGATCACGCTTGATGAAGTGAAATCTTCGAGCCGTATGAGCCCATCAATTGATTTTGGTGAAGGCAAGAAACTACACCGTCAAGCACTTGAACTTAAAGAACTTGGTCACGGCTTCGATGGCGAAACATTGTTTGCTGGTGGCAACTTGCTGCTTGAAGCGGGTACACGTCTTGCCGTTATCGGTGAGAACGGTGTGGGTAAAACCACGTTGCTACGTTGCCTAGTTCAAGAGCTAGAGCAAAACGAAGGCATCGTTAAATGGTCTGAAAACGCATCTGTAGGTTACTGCCCACAAGACAGCACAACAGACTTCGACAATGATTTGAGCATCTTCGATTGGATCTCACAATGGCGCACAGCGAAGCACGATGACCTTATGGTACGTGGCATTTTGGGCCGTCTATTGTTTACTGCTGATGATGCAAACAAGAAAGCACGTAACTGTTCTGGTGGTGAGAAAAACCGTCTGTTATTCGGCAAGCTAATGATGCAAGACATCAACGTACTTGTTATGGACGAACCAACCAACCACATGGACATGGAAGCAATCCAAGCTCTTAACGATGCGCTTAAGGTTTACACCGGCACGCTTATCTTCGTAAGTCATGACCGTGAGTTTGTTTCTTCACTAGCTAACCACATCATCGATGTGAAAGACCAACAGCTAGTAAGCTTCCAAGGTACTTATGAAGAGTACCTAGACCACCAGAAAAAGATGCTGATGGTTAACTTATAATCGTGTTGATTAGCTGCTAAGTAACTCGGTATATAAATAGCTCTGTATACAAACAAATTGCTCTGTATATAAACTAAGTCACGCACAGCTAATCTGATACGAACATAAAGAAAGCCCCCGAACACAATAGTGGTCGGGGGCTTTTTGTTTGGGCTGCGTTTATAAGCGACGACAGCTAGAATCTAATCACCACAATTAGTATTTGAACAGTTGAACTTGGGTATTCAATTGTTGGGCGATACAGCGCAGCTCTTCAGATAGGTGGCGAGAGTTGTCAGCTTCAGTCGACATGTTATCTGACACGTCATTAACCAACTGAATATTCTTACTTACTTCACCGGTTACGGTTCTTTGCTCGGAAGCCGCATTTGAAATTTGTGACGCCATATCTGAGATCTGTTGAATCGACGTCGCAATCTCTTCTAGTGCAGTCGTGGCGTTGTTTGCATCGTCGACACTGGATTGTGCCAAGTCTTGGCTACGTTGCATTGATTCCACTGCACTGACGCTGTTTTTCTGAAGAGTTTCAATCATTTCACGAATCTCGTCAGTAGAGCTGTGAGTACGTTGAGAAAGAACTCGAACTTCGTCTGCGACAACCGCAAATCCACGGCCCTGTTCACCAGCACGTGCAGCTTCAATGGCGGCATTCAGAGCGAGTAGGTTAGTTTGCTCTGCGATATCTGAAATTGTTGCCAATATCGCATTGATATCCAGTGCATTCTTCTCAACTTCTTGAATGATCCCTGAAGCGTTTTCTACCTGTTGAGCAAGGTTAGTGATCGAATCTTGGTTACGAATGATCACTTGCTTGCCTTGTTCACAGTTTTCGGTCGATCCAATCGCTGAATCTGCCGTCATCTGTGCATTGTTTGCCACTTCTTCTGCCGTTGCCGACATTTCGTGTACCGCCGTGGCGATTTGCGAGATCTCGTGAAGTTGAACCGACAAGCCTTCACTGGTCTGACGCGCAACATTGGTACTGACCTCAGATTGCTGATTAAGCTGATGAGAAGAGTCTGCAATATCACGCACGATCTCTTGTAGCTTAGCGATGAACGCGTTGACGTGGTGCGCAAGCGTGCCGATCTCGTCTTTGCTATTCACGGTAATACGCTGTGTTAAGTCGCCATCACCTTTAGACAGTGCTTCCATAGCTGAGCTTAACGTCGTTAATGGCGCAAGTGCTTTCTTGATAATGAACATCGCAACAAATGCGATAACGGCAAGTTGCATTAGGCCAAAGATCGCCGATTGACGCAGTAACGAGCGGTAAGAGGCAAAAGATTTGGTTTTATCGATAACGACCGTGAAATACCAATCGGTGTGTGGGACTTTTTTTGCCGAGAGTAGAGATTCAGCGCCATCAATCATTAGCTCTTCAAATGCTGGGTCTCGAGCAAGCGATTGGATCTTATGCGCAGAAAGGTTACTTGAAATGTTAGAAACCGACTTAAGGGTTAGGTTGCGGTCTCTATGGGCAACGATATTGCCTTTGCCGTCGACAAGAAATGCATAAACGCCAGGTTGCTCGATGTTCACCACATCTTTGATCAAGGTGGTGAGGTTAAGGTCTGCGCCGATGACACCAGAGTAACCGTTGGTGCTAAAAGGGCTCGCGATGGTTACCACAAGGTCATTCGTTGCCACATCAACGTAAGGTTCGGTGACCACGGTTTGCCCCGTTGCCATTGGTTTTTTGTACCAATCACGGGTGCGAGGGTCGTAGCCTTGAGGAACCGGCAAATCAACACCTTGTAGAAAGCGGCCATCAGAAAGACCAGCATAAGCGATCTGGAATTGACCTGCGTTGGTGCTTTGTGTGAAGTAACTGGTTGGGTCGTCTGTGTATTTAAATGCATCTTTGGCTGCGTTTACCACGTTGATCCGTCCTGCGACCCATTTCTCAATACCAGAAACATTGGCATTGGTAAGGGTTGTCGAATACTGCTGGATAGAGCGGTACGTTTCGTTAAGAAGTTGCTTCCCAGTTATGTATGTCTGAATCATTGTCATCGCGAAAATAACGACAACAAACATCAATGTTAATTTGTTCTTGATTGAAATGTTGCTAACACCCATTTTCGGTACTTCACTCTATTTGAATTTCTGGAGAGGGTATCAGTACGCCATACTATCGTAAAGTGGTTTTATCAATCAGAACCTATTGATAAATTCATCATATGAAAGGAACGTTAAAACAGAGAGTTAGAGAGGCTGTTGATCGCGAAGATCTTTGGTTTTTGTATCAAACAGAGAGATGTAAAACTGGGCGAAACGAAAGGGTTTTTAAGGCTAACCAGTGTTAGAACCGATTAGCCTTGAGGTCTAACATAGTAAGTTAATGAATTAGATATCAATTGCTTACTATGATTTAAGCATCGAATGGTTTATTAGAAACCGAATCGAGCCGACATTAAGATTTGGTGGCCGTAAGTGCCGTTGTTTCGCATATCAAGGCCAACAGAAAGTTGATCCGTAGAATGGAAACGTGCACCAACACCAACAATTGAACGCGTATCGTCATTGTCGATCAGTTGACCTAGACGTGCGTTAACTTCTACGTTTGCCATTAACCATGCTCTTAAACCGATGTTGATCTCAGTTTTGATGTGGTTGTCGTCATTACGTTCAATGTTGTGCAGTAGCATTTGGCCAGTAACGTCAGCAAATTGACTAATTGGACCGTTAAATCCCATACCTACAGCCGCATCCCAATCGCTTTCAAATTCAGAATCGATACGTGCAACGAAGTGTGAGTTCTGGGTGAACATTGTCGTGACTTCACCACCGAAAGTACTAGGGCTCGTACCCATGCGCAGCTCGAATGTGTTGTAGTTAAAGTTGTTTGCAGACGCAGAGAATGAACACAGTGCAGCTAACCCCAGAAGGACAGTCTTGTTTGTGCGACCTAGCATGGTGACTCCATATAAATTGTATTTTTCGGCAGTATATACAAAAAAGCCTGCAATATGCAGGCCAATTTATTGAAGCTCGTTATTTAAAGCGAGATGTTTGAGATTTGAAGCTTACAAAACTTGGATATGGTCAACTTCGATCTCAGGTGTCTTGCCACCTTCATACTCACCGAAGATACGTACTTTAGTATCAGCAGTGAGCGGTTGTGCTAGGTGGATGTCGTCATCTAGCTCAATTTGAATTTCGCTCTGGCCGTCAGAGAAGATAAATGTGTCATTCTTAAGCTGACGAACAATCTTGCCGTCTACAATCGCGTCCTGCTCTGAGAACATGCTTGTATCTGCAAGCAGTGTAGCAACAGAAACGGTTTCGATCGGTCCTGTGTAAGCAATAGGGCTCTCGTGCTTGCTGTTGCCGCTCTTGTTGTTGTGGTCACCAGCCATTGCGAAAGTAGGAGCAAGAATAATAGTGGTTGCGATAGCTAATACAGTTTTTTTCATGATGAATTCCTTAATGTTGTTTTTAGTAGAAACGTTGTTCTGAATTTGAAACATTTCTTTTCGTTAGTGAGTTTGTCGTTGATACGCTTATTTTGTTTGTAAGCTTTGTTTCGATGGAGCTATTAAACAACACTAGGGTTGAATCCAGAGTGAGTAAGGTATTCATTTTCCATTCATTTTATTGAGCATCTACTCGGCAATGACGTTAAGATGGAGGAAGAGAAATATTGCCCATAGCTAAAAATTGAATATTAAGAAATTAAAATATTAAGGATTGAAGTACAGATGCGAGCACCATTAAGCGCCCTTATGGTTCAAGGGACAACGTCAGATGCCGGGAAAAGTGTTTTGGTGGCAGGTTTATGCCGTGTATTGGCCAGAAAAGGCATCAAAGTGGCACCCTTTAAGCCACAAAACATGGCTTTAAACAGTGCAGTGACAAAAGATGGTGGCGAAATTGGTCGCGCGCAAGCGGTTCAGGCACAAGCTTGTAATATCGAACCTTCCGTTCACATGAACCCTGTATTGTTGAAACCGAACTCAGACACGGGCGCTCAAGTCATCCTTCAAGGCCGAGCGATCAGTAATATGGAAGCGACCGGCTACCACGATTATAAAAAAGTCGCGATGAATACGGTGATCGATTCATTCGACCGACTTTCTGCTGAATACGAAAGTGTCATGATCGAAGGCGCGGGCAGTCCCGCTGAAATCAACTTACGTGAAAATGACATCGCTAACATGGGATTTGCTGAGAAAGCGGACATCCCTGTGATTATCGTGGCGGATATCGACCGTGGCGGCGTGTTTGCGCACCTCTACGGCACATTGGCACTATTATCTGAATCTGAACAAGCTCGCGTAAAAGGTTTTGTGATTAATCGCTTTAGAGGCGATATTGCGCTGCTTCAATCTGGCCTTGATTGGCTAGAAGAGAAAACCGGCAAGCCAGTGATTGGTGTCTTGCCATACCTGCATGGTTTTAACCTTGAAGCGGAAGATGCCATCACTTCAGCCCAAGAGTCTGACGGAGAAGCTAAACTTAAAGTCGTGGTGCCTGTTCTAACCCGAATCAGCAACCACACAGACTTTGATGCGCTAAGGCTCAATCCATCCATTGATTTACGTTATGTAGGCAAAGGCGAGCGTGTAAACAACGCGGATTTGATTATCTTGCCGGGTACAAAATCAGTAAGAGCCGATCTGGATTACTTAAAAGAGCAAGGCTGGGACAAAGATATTCAGCGTCACTTACGTTTAGGCGGCAAGGTGATGGGTATTTGTGGCGGTTACCAGATGCTAGGAAAAATCATCCACGATCCGGATGGAGTTGAGAGTGAACCCGGCAGCAGTGAAGGGTTAGGGTATCTCGATACTGAAACGACCTTAACGCAACAGAAAACCTTAACTAACGTGCGCGGTACCATGACGCTGGATGGAAAATCAGCACAAGTAAAAGGTTATGAAATTCACGTAGGTAGGACTGATGTCAATGAAACGGCCTTACCGGTTCAGTTAGAATCAGGCAGCCTTGATGGTGCTGTGAATCAAGAAAACTCGATTTTTGGTACTTACCTGCATGGCGTATTCGATAACAGTGATGCGTTATCGCTTATTTGCGAATGGGCAGGAGCCAATGATGTAACCGCGATTGACCACGAACAACTGAAAGAGTTGGGTATTAACCGAATCGCCGATGCCATCGAAGAGCACTTAAATCTTGATCTGCTTTGGCCTGGGCTTAAAGCCTAGGTTTGAACTGGAAATATCGGTTAAGAAATCAAACGAACAACAGATAAGTGAGAACAATGAAAAAGCTAGTCACCCTTGTAACCTTGGCGTTAACGACTTCGTTGAGTTCGACTCATCTTTTGGCGGCAGAAAAGCTACGAGTTTATGCCGCTTCGTCTATGACTAACGCGGTTAATTTGTTGATGGAAGAATTTGAGAAAGAACATTCGGTCGATATTGTTCCCGTTTATGCCAGCACATCGTCATTGGTAAGACAGATTGAAAGAGGGGCGCCTGCGGACATTTTTATTTCAGCAAATGAAAAGTGGATGACGCATTTAGTCGACCGAAAATATGTTTCTAGTGACAATGTCACAAACTTGTGTGAAAACGAACTTGTGTTGATTTCCCCGAAAGAGACGTCGGTATCACTGGAACTCTCAAAGGGAGACCAATGGTCTAAACTGTTGACTAATGAACGACTTGCCGTCGGTAATACGATGTCGGTGCCTGCCGGTATCTACGCTAAGGAAGCGTTAGAAGCTCTGGGTGTTTGGGATAATGTGAGCTCTCGATTGGCACCAAGTAACAATGTTCGTATGGCATTGGCCTTGGTGGAACGCAGTGAAGCGAAGCTCGGTATTGTCTACAAAACCGACGCGTTATTATCGAAAGAAGTCGATGTTGTCGCAACGTTTCCTTCAAATCTCCACACACCAATACGTTACCCTGTAGCTAAATTGAACGACAAATTAACCACGAATGACTTCTATACTTTTCTAAACGATGAAAAGGCGAAGGACATTCTGAACAGTTTTGGTTTTGAAGCGCATTAAATGATGTTTTTATCTGAGTACGAATACCAAGCCTTAATTCTGAGCTTAAAAGTCGCTGGGTTCGCCATCTTATGGCTTATTCCCATCGGCATAGGCTTAGCGTGGCTACTTGCAAAGAAACAGTTTGTTGGCAAAAGCATAGTCGAGAGCATTGTGCACCTGCCTTTGGTGCTTCCTCCTGTGGTCATCGGTTATTTGCTGCTGGTGATGATGGGTAGACAAGGCGTTATTGGCTCATGGCTTAATGACGTGTTTGGTATCGTATTCAGCTTTAGCTGGAAGGGCGCGGCTCTCGCGTGTGTTGTTGTCGCGTTGCCACTAATGGTTCGCTCTATTCGACTGAGCTTAGAAACTGTTGATAGTAAACTTGAAGAGGCGGCAGCCACATTGGGCGCTTCGCCGATTCGTGTGTTTTTCACTATCACACTGCCTCTTATGATCCCCGGGATCATTACCGGCACTATGCTTTCTTTCGCAAGAAGCTTGGGTGAGTTTGGCGCGACGATCAGTTTCGTTTCAAATATTCCCGGTGAAACTCAGACTATCCCACTGGCCATGTATACCTTTATTGAAACCCCGGGCGCTGAAATGGAAGCGGCACGTTTGTGTATTATTTCTATCGTGATAGCGCTTGGCTCATTGATGCTATCTGAATGGCTCAATAAGAAGTCTGCACAACGACTAGGAGGCAATGCATGAGTGCTTTGATCCTCCAATATCAGCAACAGTTGGGTGAAACCTTCTTTGATATCGACTTGGAACTGCCAAGTAGTGGCATTACTGCGATCTTTGGTCGTTCTGGCGCGGGTAAAACATCACTTATCAATGCAATTAGTGGCCTTAAACAGCCAGATAAGGGCTTGATCAGCGTGTCGGGAACCACCTTGTTCGACAGTGATAAGGGCATTAACTTGCCGACTCACAAACGTAATGTCGGCTATGTATTTCAAGAGTCGCGATTGTTTCCGCACATGAAGGTGTCAGGCAATCTTAAATATGGCATCAAAGACTTCGATAAAACGCATTTCGATCAGATTGTCTCCTTGTTATCTCTCGGTTTATTACTAGACCGTTACCCAGCACGTTTGTCGGGTGGTGAGAAGCAACGCGTGGCGATTGGACGTGCTTTGCTGTCTAAGCCGAGCATTTTGTTGATGGATGAGCCTTTAGCGTCTCTCGACTTGCCTCGTAAGCGTGAAGTGATGCCGTTTTTGGAGAACTTATCTGAAACCGTACAAATTCCGATCATTTACGTGACGCACAGCCTTAACGAGATTCTACGTTTGGCCAATCATCTTGTGATCATTGAGCAAGGCAAAGTCATTTCGTCGGGTGTGACTGAGGAAGTATGGGCTTCACGAGCGATGCAGCCATGGCAATCATTCTCAGAACAAAGCTCATTGTTTGAGGGAACGTTGGCTGAGCACAATGATGATTACGCATTATCTCGTTTGAAGCTTGGCAAATCGACATCCTTGTGGGTTCAGAAGGTGTCGAGCGACATTGGGGCTGCAGTAAGGTTACAAGTTAGGGCAAATGATGTCTCTATCACGCTAGAGCAGCCGCAAGGCACTTCGATACGTAATATCCTTCCTGTGACCATTAAAAGCGTAGAGACACACCAGCAAGGCTCAAACAAGCAGAGTGTTGCGGTAGAGCTGGAGCTAGAACCTGGTTGTTACTTGTGGGCGACCATAACTTTGTGGGCGTTGGACGAACTTAATCTAGAAATTGGCCAACGTGTTTATGCGCAGATCAAAGGTGTGAGTGTTGCTCAACGAGACATCGCGGTGACACATTAGATCTGACAAGGTCAGCTTTTCGATATTGTCGTGATGCTGTCGGTTCTAGGCACTGAAAATACGATCTTGATTCCATGAATGGAGACATGCGTCATTTTTATACGGTATAACTGCCAGTTTTGCGCCACACTGTATGAGTGCAAAGTCATATTGTTTGTGCAACGACTAAACGCAACGACATATCGACGAGTAAACAGATAAGCGACGAATAGAAAAAGCAACAGGCACAAAAAAGCCGCATGTTTGAAGTAACATACGGCTTAATCATTAAGTTTTCGTTAAGCACTCAACCTAAATTTAGGTGAGATGAATGGCTTATCGGATGAAAACTTCTTTAAAATCACGCTTCAAGATAGCATCACGGCGTGCTTTCTTGATTTGCTTAGCCATGTCTTTTACACAGTTATGTAAAATTTGGTCAAGCAGTTGAGCTCGGTACTCTTCTTTTTCTTCATCAGACATGCCTTCTGGAAGTTTAAGAGTAGGGAACTCTTCCATCATGTTTACGCCAGCAAAAGCTTGGCTAACAGAGATTAGAGCGTGGAATTGCTCAAAGTTGTCCAAAACATTTTGTGCGCTTGCTGGAAGGCTGCTCCAAGTTTCACGCACTGCTTCTTCAGACACCTCATGAATAGAAGTAACCATGTTGTGCATCTCTTTAGGCACTTCATCAAATTCGATAACTTGGCGAAGCTCTGGTGAGATAGTGGTTAAATCGATTTCTTGTACTTCGTTGTTTGTAGCGTCTGACATAGTATTTCTCTTTAAAAAGAAACAATGCTAAAAAGATCTGTAAAAAAGTCAATATAATATAGAGATTAGGGCATGAATTAAGCCCAAAATTGAGCTACTTTCAATATTCAACGCTAGATAAAGGTGATGTGATGATAGAAAAGGGATCTTCGATGCGCATATTGCTGGTTGATGATGTTCAACTAGACAGGATGCAACTTGCTATTCGACTTAAGCAATTGGGACATATTGTGGAAGCGGTAGGTAGCGGTAAAGAAGCTCTAAACATCTATTCTGATTTTGATCCTGAACTCGTATTACTTGATATCAGCATGCCAGACATGGATGGTTTTGAGGTCGCGAATGAGGTTCGTAGACAATTCCCCGAATGGGTTCCCATCATATTTCTGAGTGGCCATGAAGAACCTGAAATGATCGCGAAAGCGATTGATGCAGGTGGTGATGATTACCTAATCAAACCAGTTAACAAAGTGGTGCTGAATTCAAAACTGATCGCGATGCAGCGTATTGCTCATATGAGGCGAGAGTTAAAACAAAGCACCGCCAAACTTGAAGAACTGAACATACTCCTGCAACAGCAAGCCAATGAAGATGGCTTAACAAAATTGTATAACCGTCGATATATGGATACTAAGCTTGAAGAGAGCATTGCGTGGCACGGACGACGTAATATACCCATGACTGTGATACTTCTAGATGTAGACTTTTTTAAGCCTTACAACGATAATTACGGACATATTCAAGGGGATAAGTGCTTACAAGGGCTTGCCAGTACCTTGAAGCAGCTGTTTGTTCGAGCTGGAGAGTTTGTTGGCCGTTATGGCGGTGAAGAGTTTGTTTTGGTCTTAAGTGACACGGACAGCGCTGCGGCTAAGTTACATGCGACTCGAATAAAAGAAGCATTGCATGACATGAACTATGCCCACGACCACTCAAGCGTATCTGATAGAGTGACAGCGTCACAAGGCGTGCTATCATTCGTGCCTGAAGGCGGTGAGTCGATCGCTTCTATTTATGAAAAGGTCGACCAAGCGCTTTACCAAGCAAAACAAAGCGGCAGAAATACCTTCATACTGCGCAATATTTTGGAGCTTGCAGGCTAGTTGGCGAGCTCTTCTGGATATTTGAATTTATACTTCTATTAGCGTTTGAGCTTGGAAGTACTTTAAGTGATAAGAGAAATGCCACATTCAAAGTCATTTTCTATGGCTAATACATGTTGGACACTGGTTGTCCCTGTATTCTGTTTATCTGTTCCTACCGTTGCTTCTGCAAACACGATATCTGATCTTGTTCGTAAGGAGATAGAGCGAAACTTTGCAACCAGCGTGCTTCTTAATGACACCGACGTATTCACTTTTGGTATCAATAACTTTGACCCAAATGAAGTCTTTCGTTTGGACAATGAAGAGATCGGTTCGAGTGACTCGGTAAGCCGAAGACAAAACATGGCCTCTCTCAGTCTTCCTTACACGTTCAAATTACCCGCCATTATTGAAGATAACCATCAAGAGGTGACGCTGCGTTTGTCTGCGTTGCGCACTGAGAATGAAGTCAATTATTCATCAGCGTCTGTGTCTGACCTCCAAAAAGAGACGGTCATTTCGGGGTATGTTGAGTTTTCGAATGTCGCCCAATTAGATGAATACTGGAGCTTTCATTCCGGTATTGGCAATCACATCTCATATTATCGCAATGACTACGATTATCGAGGTAATGTACCCCAGCCTCTGGTAGATGAACTTGATGGCGTTTATCTCAATACTGACGCTTGGGCTTACATCATCGAGCCTAAGATTAAATTGATCTATGAAGACAAGAATAACTGGGGTAAATACAAACTCAGTACCAGTTGGCATTATTTTAATGGTGTCGGTTGGGGAGAAGCCAATAACGGTAACATCGGCCACCCAGAAGGTTGGTATATCGCCAATGAAGCGAAGATCTTTTATGACTTAGTACGTTGGGATAAGAACATCACTTCCATGTACTCGAGCATCAAGAGAATTGATATTGGTGGAGATACTGTCGTGCCTATGGGTACAACATCATATTATGAGGGCAGCGTAGGCTGGTTGCTTAATCCAAACCTATTTAACGATTGGGTCGATAATGTTGGGATTGGGTTTACGATCAATTACGGTAGTAGCTTGAAAGGCGGGAGCTTGGTGATCTTCTTCAACCAAGACTAAGCTTCAGCCAAGACTTAGCTTCAATCAAAATAGAGTTTCTACTTGGATATAAGCTCTCTTCCAATGACTTGTTTTTCGCTATAGCGGCTAAAGCTTCTACTAAGATACAACGCTTCTTCCAAGGGCTCGTTTGTCGCTATATTGATCTAGTTTCTAATTATAGCGCTTAAAGCTTCTAGCCATAGCGTCTAGCTGTTAACGCACAGTTTATTTCGCCCAGTTTCCTTCGCTTTGTAAAGTGCATTATCGGCTAGCTTCAACACTTCTTCGGGCTGTTTGGTGGTTGTACTATCAGACAGGCCAATACTCACCGTGACATTCACCACTTCACTTGGCTTGCCATTCTTGCCGCGTTTTTGCATGCCCACTTCATGATCATCAGGGCGTTCGTGAGTATTACGAATGATCATATCGTAATTCTGGATCTCAGAAATTAGCACTTGAAGATGCTCTTTGGCTTGCTCAGTGTTCTTACCTTTGAAAATGATCGTGAACTCTTCACCACCATAACGATAAGCTTTCGCGCCACCTGTCGTTTCTCTTAATATACGCGCTACTAGCTTTAACACATCGTCGCCAATGTCATGCCCATAGGTATCATTGAATTTTTTGAAGTGATCGATATCGACCATGGCCATCGAGTATTTACGGCCTAGGTGCTTCATATCGACTTCTAATGCATGTCTGCCAGGGATGTTAGTCAGTTGGTCATTAAACGCCATATCGTGGCTAGCGGACATTACATAGACGATAATCAATATGCCTGACAAAGAGAACATGGTGCTTGAGATGTATTGGATATCAAAGAATATGAAGGTACTCGAAGACAACAAAATCGCGCTGTAGACAACGACATCGATAGAGCGGTTATAGACCAAAACCAAAATCGACGTTAGGCCCAGTAAACAAAGGCTATAGAGCACCAGAATAAAAGGCAGCTTAGAAAAGTCTCTAACGGTAAAGAGAATGCCTTCACTCCATGATTCAAAACCTCCGGCATGGAAGTGAGAAACAATAAGTTGCGCCCAGATCATGAATAGCACCACAACCAAGGCGTAAAGGAACATGGACTTTGAGTTAACCCCGTTATCAGGGAAGGCATACACCAATAAGCAAGTAACCGGCACTAAAGCGGCCAGCAGAGACAGCTCCAATAATGTGGTTCCAGTGTTTAATGGGGTTTGTAAGCGGACTTGGATGATCAAATAGGCAACGAGCATGGTGAGAGACACCATAGCCATACGACCTTGCCTGAATGTGTGGCACAGCAAAACGGCAACGCTCAATAAAATATACGGAAGGTTGCTAGCAAAACCTAAGTTTGAATCCGTCACGAGAATGACGTTGTTCATACCTACGAGTAACATTGCTAATAGAAGTAAGGGAAAGCAAAATCGAAACATGCTCGACGTTACAAAAGAAGATGCCATTTATGTGGTGAGCCTAAGTGTACTGATGATCTTATAATTTAATTTTATACGTAGGATACGGTTAAACAAGCGATTGCCAAGCTTTTTGCGTAAATCAGTGCAAAAACATAGTCATAGGTCGCTATTGGTGCAACCCTTTTTATATGTATTTGAGTTGCTATTAACCATAGAACGAACTACATAGTATATATGAGAAATTAATTAGTCGTTATAGTTAGTTAACATGCAGTTAGTAAATCTGTAGTAATGAGTAGGGTATAGTAAGGTAACAATATGTAGGTCGTTGCCAATCAGGCTAGAACACGATCTGTCGTGATAGCTACAAATGGAGGTGTAGTATGCAAATCAGTGTGGATGTACACAATTATATGGAAACGCTTGTTGGTCATGTACTGGCTACCGAGGAGTATGTGTCGAGTTATACAAGTGAGCAGCTTGCCGATCTCGCTTGCCTTGCGTTGGGCCAACTGAAACCTATCTATATCCGTTTTGATATTGATTTTCTTTCGGCATTACCGGAAGACAAATTAGTGCTCTATAAAAGAAATAGTGAGATCGCAGTCAAAAATGCAGAAAGCATGATTATTGAGGATCGAAGACGAGATCGAACGGACAATGTGCCCGTTATATTTAGTCAACACAATTTTGACGATGACGTAGAATTGCAATGGTATGAAAAGCCATTGTTGAACACTAAACAGTCGTGATAGTTTAGTGTCAGTACGGTCATTTAAGGAGTAAAAAACGTGGGATTCTTTTCTAGATTATTTGGTGGCAAAGAAAAAACCGAACAAAAAGTAGAGATTGAGCCAGTGGAATATAAAGGCTTCAATATCTATCAAGACGCCATTGCAGAATCTGGTCAGTACCGTGTGGCTGGTCGTATCGAGAAGGAAATCGACGGTGAAACTAAAACTCATCGTTTTATTCGTTCTGATGTTGTTTCAAACAAACAAGACGCCGATGAATTGATGCTTAAAAAATCGCAAATGTTCATTGACCAAATGGGCGACAATATATTTAGCTAACCAATTAGGGTTAGAATTGATGTTGGTCATAATTTAGAGAGCTTTCAGTGTATATGCTGAAAGCTCTTTTTAGTTTTAGGGATAAAGAACAGCTAGTAGGTTGTTATTAAAAGGATTATCGGCAAGTGGTTTGACCTCTTTATTCGAGAGAGCCGTCATTTATCTAAATTAAGTGCTCAAAATCCATCCAAATCGTTATAAGTAATAACTTTTCCTGTTCTTTGAACAAAACGCTTGAAGTATTAGTTGTCGTTAGATACAAACGAATAAGTCATTGTGCCAATAGTCAAGGAATCGCTATGCAAATTGGTGTACCAAAAGAAACACTCGCAGGTGAAACGCGAGTCGCTGCATCGCCGAAATCGGTAGAACAGCTTCTAAAATTAGGATTTGAAGTTTGTGTTGAATCACAAGCAGGTGCGTTAGCAAGTTTTGATGATACAGCTTATGAACAAGCTGGAGCAAAAGTTGTAACCGCAGATGAAGCTTGGAAATCCGATATTATCTTTAAAGTTAACGCTCCCATCGTTGACGAGTCTAAAAATGAAATCGAGTTACTTAAAGATGGCGCAACACTGGTCAGCTTTATTTGGCCTGCCCAAAACCCAGAATTAATGGAACAGCTTTCTAGCCGTAATGTTAATGTGATGGCAATGGACTCGGTACCACGTATTTCTAGAGCTCAAGCTTTGGATGCATTGAGCTCTATGGCAAACATTGCGGGTTACCGCGCTGTTGTTGAAGCCGCTCATGAGTTTGGTCGTTTCTTTACAGGTCAAATTACGGCTGCAGGTAAGGTTCCACCAGCGAAAGTATTGGTTGCTGGTGCGGGTGTTGCTGGCCTTGCGGCTATTGGCGCTGCGGGTAGCTTAGGTGCGATCGTTCGTTCATTCGATGTTCGTCCTGAAGTAAAAGAGCAAGTCGAGTCTATGGGCGCTGAATTCTTGGAAGTCGATTTCAAAGAAGACACAAGCGCTGGTGATGGCTACGCGAAAGAGATGTCTGACGCGTTCAACAAGAAAGCAGAAGAGCTCTACGCGGCTCAAGCGAAAGACGTTGATATCATCATTACGACGGCACTGATTCCAGGGCGTCCTGCGCCTAAGCTGATCACAAAAGAAATGGTAGATAGCATGAGCGCGGGTAGCGTGATTGTGGATCTTGCAGCGGCCAATGGTGGTAACTGTGAATATACCGTTGCTGATAAAGTGATCACGACCGCTAATGGCGTAAAAGTTGTGGGTTACACCGACATGGTCGGTCGCTTGCCGACTCAGTCGTCTCAACTGTACGCAACTAACTTGGTTAACTTGCTGAAACTGCTTTGCAAAGAGAAAGACGGCAATATCGATATCGACTTTGAAGATGTTGTGATTCGTGGTGTTACCGTGGTTAAAGCGGGCGAAGTCACTTGGCCAGCTCCACCAATTCAAGTTTCAGCGCAACCTCAACAAGCGAAACCTCAAGCTGTTAAGCCACAACCAAAAGTTCAAGAGCCTGTTTCCCCGGTTAAGAAAGCGGCGGGTATGGCAGTGGCAGTTGGTGCCTTTGCTTGGATAGCTTCGGTTGCGCCGGCTGCGTTCTTATCTCACTTTACCGTTTTTGTTCTCGCTTGTGTGGTGGGTTATTACGTAGTTTGGAATGTGAGTCATTCTCTGCATACGCCTTTGATGTCAGTAACAAACGCAATCTCAGGGATCATTGTTGTGGGCGCATTGTTGCAAATAGGACAAGGAAGTGGCGTTGTCACGTTCTTATCATTTATTGCCGTATTAATTGCAAGTATCAATATCTTTGGTGGCTTTACCGTGACCAAACGTATGCTTGAAATGTTCCGTAAAGACTAAGGAGTAGCAGATGTCTGAAGGATTAGTACAAGCAGCTTATATCATAGCTGCTGTATTCTTTATAATGAGCTTAGCCGGACTATCGAAACAGGAATCTGCTCGCGCAGGTAACTATTACGGTATCACTGGTATGGCAATCGCATTGATCGCAACGATCTTTGGCCCTCACTCTGCAGGTATTGTGTGGATCATCATTGCTATGGTGATCGGTGGTGGTATTGGTATCCACTACGCGAAGAAAGTAGAAATGACAGAAATGCCTGAGCTGGTGGCTATTTTGCACAGCTTCGTAGGTATGGCTGCGGTACTTGTTGGTTACAACAGCTACATTGACGCACCAGAAGCGGCAACCCACGCAGAACACGTTATCCATCTTGTAGAAGTTTTCCTTGGCGTGTTTATCGGTGCGGTTACGTTCACGGGCTCTATTGTTGCGTTTGGTAAGCTTCGTGGGACGATTTCATCGTCTGCATTGAACATCCCTCATAAGCACAAGTGGAACCTAGCGGCTATCGTTGCTTCTACATTGCTAATGATTATGTTCGTTAAAGCGGATGGCAGCATGTTTGCTCTTATGCTGATGACGCTTATCGCATTTGCTTTCGGTTACCACTTGGTGGCATCGATTGGTGGTGCAGATATGCCAGTGGTTGTATCGATGCTGAACTCTTACTCTGGTTGGGCAGCAGCGGCAGCAGGTTTCATGCTTGCAAACGACCTGTTGATCGTAACCGGTGCATTGGTTGGTTCGTCAGGTGCGATTCTGTCTTACATCATGTGTAAGGCAATGAACCGCTCGTTCATTAGCGTTATTGCTGGTGGATTTGGCCAAGAAGTGGTTGTGTCTGATGGCGATGAAGAGCAGGGTGAACACCGCGAAACATCAGCTGAAGATGTGGCTGACATGCTGAAAAACTCTAAGTCAGTCATCATCACTCCAGGATACGGCATGGCAGTAGCTCAAGCTCAATATCCAGTGCATGAAATCACTGAGAAGCTAAGAGCGCAGGGCATTAATGTTCGATTTGGCATCCACCCAGTTGCTGGTCGATTGCCGGGTCACATGAACGTACTGCTTGCTGAAGCGAAAGTACCTTATGATGTTGTTCTTGAAATGGACGAAATCAATGATGACTTTAATGAGACAGATACTGTATTGGTTATTGGTGCAAACGACACCGTAAACCCTGCAGCATTGGAAGATCCAAACAGCCCAATCGCTGGTATGCCAGTGCTTGAAGTTTGGAACGCTCAAAATGTTATCGTGTTCAAACGTTCTATGAATACAGGTTATGCCGGTGTGCAAAACCCGTTGTTCTTTAAAGACAATACTCAGATGTTGTTTGGTGATGCGAAGAAAAGCTGCTTAAGCATTTTAGAACATCTATAAACCGGAACAATTCTGCAGTAAAACTAAGGAGCTCATATGAGCTTATGAGCTCCTTTTTTTGATTCTAGTGAACTAAGCAGTTTAGAATCTAAGAACTTATTGTGCGCACAGATGCATTTCTTGTATTGGCAATAAGAGCAGGGTATTCACGGGTAAATTGATTGGTGAGCCCGCCGATTAAAGCTCGTAATCGTTTTCTCTTCAAATACACACCACTTTTCATGCGGTTAAAAATTTATCTTTGATAGCGAATGGTATATATTTGATTGATCTGTATGAATTTGCGCTTGGTTTGTGATCATCAAAAGAATATATACTCTGTTCATCGCTTCGTTAGTCGTTTCAGCAAATGCGTTTGCTGATTCTTTGCCTGAGCGTATCGATCACTTTACTAAGTTGTTTGATCATCAAACGGCCATCGAGTCTTATGATATTCGATTGCTTCAGGCGGATTATCCAACTCGCTTGATCATGCCGTCTTCAATGCTGCCACAAACAGCAGAGTACCCATTAAAAGATATTCAACGCCTCTACCAGTTATCTAAGACGTGTAGCGGGAAATTACCACTTAGCCCATTAATCACTGAGCCTTTGGTGTTTACTCGCGCAATGTGTAAAGGCACTAAACTTTCTGATCGTTGGTTTAGTCGTAGTGGGCTTATCCACCCAGGTGGTGGTTCTTATGCCGCGCGTTACGTTGAAAAGTACCCTGATAAGTTCGACTCCTTGAAGCGCTTTATGCATATTCAAGAGCGCCCAAACGTCGAACATGATGAATTGTTATCTCGCTTGCAGGATATGGACAGCGAAGCGATTACGGCACTGCTGGCTGGTGCAAGCATGTTTGTCGAACTTGATGAAATGTGGGTTAAACGCGGCGACAGATACTATTTATACAAAGAACCTGTTTGGTCTGAAAACGCAACACTAGCGGGTTTATCGCTCAGTTTATCTTCAGAAGGCAACAGTTGTTTCGTTCAACGCGGTAACGTGTGTTGGGAGATAGAAGATCACTCGGAACTTCTGCAAGTCGCCATGTTCATACTGGTGTT
This sequence comes from Vibrio sp. FE10, assembly GCF_030297155.1. Classification (NCBI taxonomy): domain Bacteria; kingdom Pseudomonadati; phylum Pseudomonadota; class Gammaproteobacteria; order Vibrionales; family Vibrionaceae; genus Vibrio; species Vibrio apostichopi. The sequence goes on from NZ_AP028068.1 coordinate 1,761,943, forward strand.
TGCCAATATCATGCTTGTGGTGGGTTGGGCGATATACCGTTGGAACAGTAAGAAGCAAGAGATGAAAAGTCGAATGCTTGTCCTTCAGATCTTAACGCACGAACTAAGAACACCGATCGCGAGTTTATCTCTAACGGTTGAAGGCTTTAGACGTGAATTCGAACACTTACCAGAAACGGTATATGATGAATTCCGTCGACTTTGTGAAGACACTCGTCGTTTAAGGCAGTTAGCTGAAGCGAGTAAAGATTACCTGCAGTCGGATAATCAACCACTGGCCACTGAGTGGGTGCCGAGTGTACAAGAATGGCTTGAATATAAAGTCGAAGAAGATTTTGCTCCGGGTATCGAACTCCGAGTAAACAAAGACATTGCTGCAAAATTGAACGTATATTGGTTAGGTACGTGTATCGATAACCTGATCAGAAACGCCGTGAAATACGGTGTGGCTCCAGTGATACTAGAACTGAATACTTCTGACAAGAAGCTGACATTCAAAGTTATAGATAATGGAGACTTGTCCCGTAAAGATTGGGGGCAACTAAGAAAGCCATTTGTAAGTAAAAGTGGACTAGGTTTAGGTCTGACGATAGTGGAATCTATGGTCGGAAAAATGGGCGGTCACATGACGCTGATAGGCCCCCCAACAACATTTATTTTGGAGATACCTTGTGAAACAGACATTGCTTCTCGTTGAAGATGATAAGAATTTAGCTGACGGTTTATTAGTTAGCCTTGAGCAAGCTGGATATGAATGTTTGCATGCAGAGTTAATCTCTGAAGTTGAAGGCTACTGGGAGCAAGCGGATCTAGTGATTCTAGATCGACAACTGCCAGACGGTGACTCAGTAGATTCACTACCAGCTTGGAAGAAGAAGAAAGACATTCCTGTCATTTTGCTGACGGCACTTGTGACAGTAAAAGACAAAGTCGCGGGCCTAGATTCAGGTGCAAACGACTACCTAACGAAGCCTTTCGCAGAAGCGGAACTGTTCGCTCGAATCCGTGCGCAGTTACGTCTGCCAGATGCTGAAGAGCAAGATGCATCAAAAGTGATGGCTCAGAACCTTGTTATCGACAAAGCTACTCGCGAAGTGTTTTTTAACGAGCTAGAAGTCACGCTAACACGTACTGAATTTGATCTACTCTTGTTCTTGGCAAGCAACTTGGGTCGCGTATTCACCCGTGATGAATTGCTTGACCACGTATGGGGTTACAACCATTTCCCAACAACACGTACCGTAGATACGCACGTTCTTCAACTAAGACAGAAATTACCAGGTCTTGAGATCGAAACGCTTCGTGGCGTTGGTTATAAGATGAAAGCGTAATGAAAAAAGCCTTACTTCCACTGTTAGCGTTAGCAAGTATCGTTAGCCCGGCACAAGCGGCCGATTGGTTTAAGAATAGTGATACTCTGACGCAAGTGCACAAACATCTGCTGGATAACGACTTATCCCAGATGTTTGATTCATTAGTGGAAGTTTGGCAAATTAATTCTTCTCAAGTAAGAGAAGATCACCTCAATGAATTATTTGACCAAGCGTTGAATAAGGATTGTGGAAAAACCCTCACCAAAAAGACCTTACCGGAATGGATTAATTCGGTGGTCGTCAAAAGACACACCATTCAAAGCCCTGGACGAGATACGTTTAGAGTCGTTATCGAAGTTGAATCTGAAGAGAATATCCAAGACATCACCTTCGAGAAATGGGTCGACAAAGTTGTATCATCAGACAGCGAACTCACTAAAGACAACGAAGTCGTGAATAACGCTTCAGTCAGTCTTTATAAGCAACGTTACAATTTACCTTCTCAATTGGACTCTGGCTTATACCGTTTGAATGTGAAAGCCGAAGGTGGCGTAGCATGGAGCACTTGGATCATTCTTGGTGAAATTACGATGCGACAACAAGTACGTTGGGCATCTAAAGACACCTGGAGAATCGACAAAAAAGAGCTTCTTAACCCATATTGCCCATTACCAAAGTTAGATGTTGGTTTGTACGATTACATCGACGAACATTATGAACAGGTGTGGGGAAAAAGCTACGAGTCAGATTATCCCATCAGTTTAAGTGCTGAAGAAGTTCCTAATGATCGCTACGTTTTGGCAGTTTCGATGATACATTCGCGCTGGCAAGGTGACATAGCGATAGAACAAGCACAAACTATCAGTAAAACTTATGATATTTCTAGCGAAGAAGAGTTAAAGTAATTTAAAATTGTGCCGTTAACTATGTAAGGGATCTAACAAAGATAAACGGCATGAAAAAAACTACTAAACTACTCGCAACGTCAATTGCATTCGCCAGTCTTCCTCTTTCAGCAGCAAACTACGCCATTGAAGCGCGTGGTGATGCGATGGGTGGTGTTGGTGTTGTTTCTGCAAACTTCTTAACCGCTCCATTCTATAATCCAGCATTGGTTGCTATCTATCGTCGTAACGATGATATGGGTATGATTACGCCAAGTTTTGGTGGTAGCTATAACGACCCAGACGACATGAAGTCGAACATCGATAGTGTTGTTGATGCTTCAAACACTGCAGACTTAGATGCCGCACTGAATAAACTGGATGGCAACCAAGCCAACGTTGAATTGGGCGGTGTCGTTGCATTCGCACTTCCTAACCAGTTTGTTGCTGCAAACCTTTTCGCGAAAGCTTACACAGAATCATTTGCGACCCCTAATGTTTACAGCACGGGTTCAGATACCGACAAGCTTGAGTTGTCTACTGTAGAAGCTGTTTCTATTGGAGTTGCAGAGGTTGGTCTTTCTCTAGCAAAATACCAAACCTTTATGGGCCAACACATCTCATTTGGTATCACACCTAAGATCCAACGCATTTACACATACAACTACGTTGCTTCAGTTAATGATTACGACTTATCTGACGTAAGAGAAAACAGTGACGGTGAAACAGCCTTCAACATGGACGCTGGTGCACTTTGGTTCTTCGGTCCATTCCGAGTCGGTGTTGCGGCTACCAACTTGATCTCTCGAGATATCGAAACTAAAGATACAACAAGAACACTAACCAGCAGCACAACTGGCGCGACTCACCAAGTCGGCGGTAAATACACTTATCAACTTGAGCCGGTTTACACCGTTGGTGCAGGTATTGTGTCTGACTACTTTACGTTTAGTGTCGATTACGATTTGAATGAGACTGAAAAGTTTACTTCGTTCGAAGACAACGAACAGATGATTCGTGTTGGTACCGAAGTTGATCTTCTACGTCAGCTTAAGCTAAGGGGAGGGTACTACAAGAACCTGGCTTACTCTGATTCAGAAGGAACAGTCACAGCCGGTATTGGTATTTCGCCACTCAACTTGTTCCAGTTAGATCTAAGTGCTAACTACACGAACGAAAATGCAATGGGCGCTTCAATCAATTTCCTTGCTAGTTACTAACAGTCCTTATATAGTTCTGCTCCTAAATAAAGGAGCAGAGCATGCTAAACGACTTACCAACCCTTTCTCACGAAGAACAACAGAAAGCTGTTGAACGAATTCAAGAAATGATGACTCAGGGCATCAGCACAGCACAAGCTATCAAAATCGTTGCTGAGCAAATTCGTGAAGAAATGAGTAATAAAGAAGAGTAGGGCATCAGCCCTTCTTTTTTAACACATTAGTGCACTATAACTAAATATATTACCCTCTAGTATATTATCTCGTACATACCCACTCTTTAGTTCCCACTAAATCTCAACCCGCCCACAACTCTCAAATTTTTATTATTCAATAGCTTACATCAGAGCAATCCACTTTATAGGGTTTTCTCTGTTTCTATTTGTAATTAAATTACAGCAAGATCTGAAAGTAAAACAATTGCCATTTTAGGTGTCAGTATTTATGTCACCATGTCTAAGTGGTTCAATATATAGCGTTTTTCAAGGCTAGTGACGTTGTGACTTCTGTTTTTAGCGGATACAAGTGTATGGATGTTCAGAAGCAGACAAATGAGGATTTCATCTAGGAACAGTGCGAGATAAGTAGCGACGGTAATGTTCAAAACCGGTACCGCGAGTGACTTACCACTGGTTAGAGCAAGCCTTACTCGCCATATATGTGACTTTAAGAACAAGTGCTTAGGAAGCTTAGAGGCGCAAGGAAGAACTGTTTATAGAGCGATTCAGGAACGATACGTATCAACAGGAGAATGCCATTGATGACGTTATTACAGGTGGTGTTATCGCAGGTGATGAGATCGCGCTTAGATAGAGGTGTCCGAATCGATTAGAATTCTGATGAGACAACAAAGCTTATGAACTTATTTAGTCAGCGGTTAAAAACCTAACGGCTGCTTAAGTGGAGAGTCGATATCAACAGGGTATTGATTGCGCGCTAATTGAGTATTAGCAGAGAGTTGAATGTGTAACTGTAATCCAGTCTCGCGAGTCTTAGTAAAACGTAACGACTTGGTTTCGTCCGTTGTCTTTCGCTTGGTAGAGAGCTTTGTCTGCACGTTTGATGGCAGTACGTATCGATTCATGCTCCTTAAGCTGCGTTACTCCGGTCGAAGCCGTTACTTTAAGGGCTTTAGGCCAAAGGCTTTGGTCCATTGCTAGGTAAAAATTATCGATAGATTCGTTACACTGTAGCGCAGTTTGTTCCAAGCAAACGAGTAGAAACTCTTCACCACCCCAGCGATAAAGCAAGTACTGCTCACCAAGGCTCTCGTTCGCCGTTGCGACAAACTGAATAAGTACTTTGTCACCCACTTCATGGCCATGTTGATCGTTGATCTGCTTAAAATGGTCTAAATCAAATAACGCGATGTGAATCATTTTTCCTTGTTGCGCCAACCATTCGAAATCATAGAAAGTATCTAACGCTTCGGTTCGGTTTCTACATCCGGTCAACGGATCGGTTGTGGCCTTTACCTTTAGCTCTTGAATTTCTTGGGTTAAATAGCGTTGTTGCTCTGCTGCACGCATTTTGCTTCGCTGTGCGATATGTAATGCGCAACCTATATAATAGATGGCATACATCACCCATAGTCCAACCAAAAGCTCAACTAACAAAGCTTTACTGATGATTTTACCGTGGAAAACAATGCTCGAGATCTTAAGTGAATGATGCCCATCGAGCGTGCTGGCACCAAGCCCAAGTTCAACAGACACCGCGTTTGTAATGTCTACCGCGCTATCAGAAACAGGGCGGTTATAATGATCAATCCACCAGAAAGGGACATTGAAGTAGCCCAAATCAATGTGGCTTGCATCTGGTAACGAGAAGTCTAAGCGATTGAACTTGTTCGACATAGCATCGCCTTTCACGCTGTAATTCTTGTCGTAATTACGAATGTAGAAGCGAAACCTTGGGTCTTCTTGGCCTTGGTAATCCATATTAATGGTGACCGAATCGAACGTAGAGAGATCGAGCCCTTTACCTTGTGTCGATATAACGAACTCAATTTCACAGTAGGGTAAGCTATAGGTCCGTTTAAAGTCACACTGTAACTCGATTCCATCTTCTGACCTGTTTAACGAGCCTACGGTGCCACCATCATGGTCTCTGTCTGTGTGAACGCGTGTAGGGTATTTGTCTGGTGTAATAACGTGGCTCTTATTCATGAGCGTATTAAATGAGATCAACGACACTAGGGTGGTTGCTAGGCAAAAAATCGAAAGGAATATGTTGAGTTTTCGGAATGCTTTGTCGCTCATGATACTAACCCGTACACGTGATTCGAACCTAATGTGCAATGCCTTAGAGTTGGCGCAATCGGAGATTAGAGTATTAGCATTCATAAAATTGCTATACCCAGAACTGATCCAGAATTGATGGTTATACAGGAAAGCGCACCATTAGACCAAATTCAAGTTTAAAAATTGAACGCAGACCCTTGATTTTGAATGTTATTTGCTCAATAAGTGCGGTTTATACGGGGGTAATAATTTAACTGTATATTTATACAGTTAAATTTAAAGTGGCTAGGTTTGTTGTAATCTGAGTAGTGTGTGCGAGTTTTATGGCGTGATAATGAGTCATGAGGCCACGGTTACTGTTCATCAATCAAAGTGGAGGGTAGTTATGTTGCAGTGTCACTTTTTAACTCAATTTTATTGAAAACTTTGTTGTCTATGAGAACTTTCGTACCATTCATCTTGTCTTTCATTCCTAATTACGCGCCATATGTCGAACAAGGCTTCAATCCACTGCAGAACATCCCTAACCCTTATTGGTTTGTGGCGGGTGTTGATGTGGTCGATACCTACTTGAATACTACGCATCTCCATGGAAAACGAAGTGATGGAATTCATTGATGCACTAATCATTACACAGATTACTGGTGGAGTCTCAAGCCTTGGCACGATTGCGGTTTTGAAAACAGACATCAACTGTATAAAGCGAGTGCAACAAGACCAAGAGCAACGGATACGAAAACTGGAGATACCTGATGAAAGGACACAAGTGCAAAGGCCGCCGACCAAACGGCCAACTTAAGAAAGGTTATACGCTCAAAAACGGGCGCGTAGTTAGGGCGAATACCACGCGGAAACGCTACAAAAAGCGCCGATAAAACCAATCAATTAAGAGAGCCATTTTCTTATAAAAGTGGCTCTTTTTACATTTCATCTATAAGTAATTAGACGCTTAGCATTTAGTTTTACAGCTAATGATTTAAATCACTGTTATAAATGAGGTTAATCTTTATAATCGCGACTTATGATTCAATAGAGACAGAAAAACCTGTATTCAATGCAGGGCTTTTCGTAGCCATTCAGCTTCAATTTATTGACTCGGGATAATTGTCCCGTTTAAAACTGCAAATAAAGACGTAGAGAGTACAATGTCAGACTTAAATGGAAAACAGCTGATAAAACTTGCAGTTGTCCTGCAAGATTTATTTAGCACTGGTGATTGGCAAGAGTTGTTCACTGTAACTGATACCGAAGATTTTATTGTTCTTCATTCTAGCTTTATGCGAGATGTAAATTGGCAAAATGCCACGTTAAAACAAGGGTGTATAAGTGCTGTAAAGTACGTGTTAGAAAGTGACGAGTCTAACCTTAATGAAATTTGGAAATTAGGTCAGGTACAGACATCCCTTAAGCGTGAAGAACCAGAGTTATATCTTGTTATCGAGGCTATCGTTGATGGTATCGAAGTAGTAGCAACACCAGATGTTGCCAACATAAATGATACTGTTTTTAAAGCACTTGAAGACGCTGAGGTACTTCTTTCAACTCAAGGGGCCGCGAGTGCGTATGATCGAACCCATACAGCTTTGCATGGGTTCTTGAGGCAAGTTTGTAAAAATAAAGGGATTGCATATTCGGATAATGATGCCATTACAGCATTGTTACCCAAAGTAAATGATTATATTAAACGACAGCCTGATATTGGTCGAAATGAACAAGTGTTCAATATGCTGAGGTCAGCAGGTTCTATGCTAAATACGATAAACTATCTACGTAATCATCATAGTTTATCTCATGCAAATCAAGACTTATTGACTGAAGCTGATGCTCAGTTTTCAATCAACCTGACTCGTTCAATTATGAGTTATATCGATGGTCTTGTAGGTTAAGCGCCTAACAAACTATAAAGAGTGATTTGCAAAGCGTGTTATCTGCTATCCGCAGTACTCAGTGTTTAAGTGGTCTAAATCTTATTTTGTGTGCACCTTTTAGTGAGTTAGGTAACCGGAGGTAATTTGGAAGTTTCGTTCAGTAATTGTGATATTCGAGCGTACCGAAACAAACGAGATCGGGTTGTACTTCATTGCCAAACCGTTGTATTTGTTGATTGTGGTGGTTGGGATTTTCCAAGTAAATACTTCTCACGAACTCAGTTTTCACTAGTGTTGTCTAACGGCGATAATGTGAAGTTTGAGGCTCAATTGTATTGTGACAGTGAGTTCGAATTTAATGGTACCAACAATACTTACACATTTAAGTTGAAAGCTACTACCCACTACCATGAGATTGAGGATCAAGTCGTAATTCTATGTTTATCTGCAGATATAGATTTTCCTCATGGTGTTTCACCTATACATCATAAGCAACTAGGTGTAATTAGGAGCACTGCCAATTAGCTTGTTTGTTTCAGTGTGGTTCCCTGCGTCGTGATTTACGACGCTGGGAACCACACTCTTATATTGAAATGAATTAGGAAAGGCGTTGACGTAATTCCTTGTTCGATCATGAAAATTTATAGAAATAGAAGTTTTCTCGACTTTGATCTTAGAATTAGTACCATTGATTAGCTGTAAAGGCATCGCTTACCAAAGCGTTAGGTTTAAGTCATGTTAACTAGTAGGAGCAATAATGTTAGATAAAGATTTCATAAAATATACATTAGAAGTTCATGGGTTTGAACTAGGAGACAGCAGCAACTTTGGCGAGCAATATTATCATTCATTCGATAAGTCTCAGCTTATTGTGCGTTCGTTGGAAACCCATTCGCGGGAAACTTGAATAAAGAAGCTTACGAAGATATAACAATCAATCTTGCCGATATGATCGGCACTAATTTTAAGTGTACATCTTTACCCTCGTTGGAGGAAAACCTTCACAAAATACTAAAGGTCCTGAAAGAAAACTCTGATGATGACGACATTTTAAAATGTCCTAAGTGTAAGACAAGGTACGTACAGTTAAAAAACCCAATTAGAGGTCAAAAATGGAAACCGTTTTTATCTTGTTCTGGAATGATAATTAAAGGGCGAGGAGCTAACAAGGGAGTGTTGTGTGATGGTACGTCAAAAAAAATCCCTGCTTTGATTAGGCTAGCCCCTTAATAGTTGGGACTTATACAAAAAAGCAGACCATGAGGGTCTGCTTTTTTGTATGATTCATTTGAGCTACATGGCACTTTTTAATTTCGTCGAATTGCTCTGATTAGTAGAACTGTTCTTTCTAGATGTTTTTAATTCTTCATGTAGTTTACGATAGTTATCAAGATACTCTCCAAGAAGTCTATCTAGATCATCCTTGAGGTCAGTGTTGTTGTCCAACAGTTCTGTTACTGTTGTAGAGTCAGCTTGATTTTGACATTCTTCAACCAGAACAGTCTCAGTCTCAGCTTTCTTTCTATGAAGTGCAGCCTCAACCCAGTAATTCTTTGTCATAGTTAGTCCCTTTTCAGTTGACTTGTAAGTCATCTTAGTCAATTTATGAGTTAATTTCAATTTTAAAGACATAGGGTTACATCTCCGAAATTGTTATTTGACTGTTGATTAAATAGCTAACAACATTTAAATGAGGACGTATAAAGTGATAAAAAGCTTTAGCTCTATCTTCACTTGATAACATGTTTTTTGTTTTGCTGTACACGTTTACCACCGCGATAACCTTATCACTTCTATCGTAGATTGGTATAGCTAGAAATGACCGCGTATTGTCATTTTTGTAATACAATCGAATTTCTTCTTTGTACTTATTGGTTAAGTAATCACCATGATAAGTACTTTCGATACGGTTAAAGAATTTTTCTGCGATTATCTTTGTATCAGGGACATACCTTGCTTCGTTTTTTTCTATTGAAGTAGGTGCACCTTCAAAGTTCGGATGGTGTTTTTTTGATTGACCAAGGACACTATAAGGAAAAATAAGAGGTTCACCTTGGACTGCTTTTTTACATGTGGAAAACTGCTGTTGAGATATTAGTAGTTGGTCACAAAAACTTAGTCTCGATTGAAGACTGTCAGTAAACAAGAAAAAAGGGGAGTTAACTAAAGCCTTATCCAAATCAGGCTCTGAAACGTAGTCAGAGATGTCCAAAACACTAAAGACGTTCACAGAATAATCTATGTTACCATGTCGTTGTTTTGTCCATTCATTTGCAATGTTGGCAATGCTTTCAATCACAGGAACTATGTGACTACTTGATATTTTTGTAGCATGTTGTTTGTGTTGGTCAAAGTCTGCTCGTGATAGTAACAATTTTTTGTATTTAAGTTCGCTAATCAATCCTGCTACGTTTTCAAATAGCTTCAGGTTGTCAATATGTAAGTTGGCGCCGCCTTCCAACACCGCAGTCGGAGGAAGGGACTTTTCTAATTCTTGTTTTAACTTATCTCCACGGTATCGACTAGTCATTAAGATAATCGCGATGCTGTTTGCAAGAAGAAAAGTAGCGCCAGTACTATCGATAGGTGATGTTTGTGTAAGAATTTGAGCCTGAAGTTCTTTGTTATAGATACTTACGCTAGATGCCCAGATAACTCCTGACAAATGTAGAATCAAATTAGCCATTGAGTTTGTACTTGAGATACAAAAACTTTTAATGACTTTATAATTCAAGTTCGCGATTGCTGAAGCTAAAAGTATGATAAGAATAGTGCTGACTACAAGCGTTAGACTTTGGTGATTGGCTAACAACTGTAACGTGTTCATAGTTTCTTCTAGTTCTAGTTGAGACATTTTTAAGCTCATGAATTTTTGGCATATTATCGCATAGCTTCAAAGTTGATTGAAGAGTTTGGAACCATTTTAGACAGTTTCCAAAGCTTGAGTTTGCTCGATAATTTTCATTGTTTAAGGCTTTGTTATTTATTTTTGGGTTCGTGAGGTTTAGAAACAAAGTATTTTAGTTATTCAATAGAGTAGGCGAGCCTATATCGAGAGTCCTGGAGAGCGAGTAATGTTATTGCGTGTGAAGGTTGCTTATTTAAACTTTGTTGGCACCCAAGGTTTCGCCGGCGTTCGACGAGCTGACGATGTTCGTCGCGCCAATACGCAAAATTGAGCAATTCTTTCGGATTAAATTCGCGTCGTTCAGGCGTGATCAAGGTGGCAGGTCAAAGTGTATCTTTAATCCATTCCAACGATAATCTAGGGTCAAGTAACCACGAGCGTGAATGTTTGTGAGTTTCGGTAAAGTAACTTAGTCCATGTGAACATGTCTGTTCGTGACATTACGTAGATCTGAGGAACACAGAGTAATCCAACAATCTAACCAACAAACATAAACTTTAGAGCGAGCTGTAAGTTTGGTTTAAAAAACTCAGCATGGGAATTTACAGACGAGCACGTGCGAGAAAACTTAACTGGCTTAGTGGAAAACACAAAACAGAATTCAACGTGTGTAGCCAACAAGAAACACGGTGGCGTGTGTAAAATCTGAAAAAGAAACGACAGCAATGCCCACAAGGTTTACACACAGCGCGGTGAATCATGAGTACAAGAAGATGTAAGTCAAACAGACGGAACAAATGTTCTCGTTGATCGACTTTGCGTAAACGAATCATGTAGATGTTAGCCGCACATATAATGATTGGGTTAAAAGAGCGTGTAGAGAATGCTGGTGAACTCAATATGCTTGAGACGCCAGTTGTATTAAGGGTTTAAAGGGAAACGATGATACGAATAACTTTGGAACATAGTGACATTACTATCTGGGGCCTACCCCCTCTGTCAATCCCATTTTAAAATGTCCTCATTTGCCCCAAATAGAAATGTCCCGTTGTTAGGTCTTTCGACTGGAGGCTTTGAATGGTTCGGTGAGGACTGGGTTGATTGTTTGAAGGGCTTTTTGCTGTGCGCGGCGTTTGGGGGCTTTCTTACTGCGAGTTTGTTGCTGTTGTTGTTCGAATTCTTCTTGTTGTTGCTGAGCAAACTTTAAAACTTGGCCGAGGCGTTTGTTGTCGACGATTTGGGTTTGTTGAACTTGCTCGAGTTTGTCGAAGGTTTTGAATTCGAGTTTTCGATGCCCGTATTGGATGGCGATTTCACCGTTTGGGTAGTCGAGTATCTTGACATGTTCGTGCGCTAGTCGGCTGTTTTCTTTAGTAGGTTCAATGAGATAAATCACTTTATCGTATTGAAATGTCAGCGACTTTGAGAGCTTGCGGGTTTCTTGCCAACTGAAAATATCGTCGAGTTCTTGCTTGGACTCTCGAACCGGACGATGCATGTCTTTTGGGTATTGAGCGGGCTTAGCAAAGCGATGGTTAAAATCGGCGATGAAGTAGGGAAGCCAGGCGTTGGCTTGTTCGATGGTGTCGATACCTTGTAAGCGCATCTCTTTAACCAGCCGGTCTTGCAGCGTGAGGTTGGCTCGCTCCACGCGTCCTTTGGCTTGGGAGCTGTTGGCACAGATGAGTTCTATGGCCAGTTCTTTCAACACGCGCCCGTATTGAGTTTGGCCAACTTGTTTGTGTTTCTCCTGATTCACTCGAAAAATCGAGTGCTTGTCACTGTAAAATGCGATGGGTTTACCGTGCTCATTAAGGTATTCACGCGTGGTCAGCATGTAATCAAACGCGGATTCTGTCTCACTGAATCTTAGGTTCATCAAGCGGCCAGTCGCATCATCAATGAACACCAGTAGGCAGCATTTGTCGCTGCGGCCCTCAAACCAGTCATGATGTGAGCCATCTATCTGAATCAATTCTCCAAGACAGTCTCGACGGTAACGAGGTTGATAGACTCTAGGTTTTCGTTGTGAGTGCGGGATCCAAAGGTTGTCGGCAATCATCCATTGGCGAAGTGTTTCTAACGAGATAGCTAAATTATGATTTTCTATGATCTTTTCACGTGCAAATGTGGGCGAGAAATCAGAATAGTATTTATGGATAGTCGAAAGAATCTCTTTGCGATACTCGTCAGAATAACGTCGATTACTGGGTTTACCTCTAGAAGCATGGGTTAAACTAGCCGCACCATGTTCACGTAGTTTGTTCATTAACCTTTGAACTTGACGCTCACTTAACGAAAGTATCTCTGCCGCATCAGTACGACGCAAACGATGTTCACAGACGTCTTGAATAACCTTGAATCGACTAATTTCTTTTTCACTCATGGCAATCAACATCTCAGTAGTCCTTAGTAACCGAAGTTGGTACATGAAATGTAGTCAGCAACCAGTACTAAGGTGACATTTTAATCTAGCTCAAAAGTGACATTACTATCTGGGGCTTACACCCTCACTACGTATTATGTACGTTATGTTAAATATGCTGGGTTATCTGTTATGTTCATATCTAATCCCAAATCAATCACTTACCTTCATATCAAGCACCTGCTAGTTTTTTGTGATGCGTCTTTAATAACTTCATAAGTAAGTGGTTTGGTTTTTCGTTAGCTTCATAAGTTCAACGTATTTAACAATCTTGGTTATTTACCATAAAATAGCTAATATTCATAAATACTGCCTCATGCGAATGCTTCGTATTCTTATGCTGCATATTTTGATATTACCATGGAGTCAAACAAGCTCCCGCTCTAGAGCTTTCCCCACAACTTACAGTGGTTAAATTCCTTTGGTCAGCGTTTGTTTCTTTGTCGTCGAAAAAGCAACGTATATTGATTCGACTAAGCTAAGCGACAGTATCTGTCACCAAAATCTCACCTTTATACTTGTTAAAATGTTTAATTTGGTGGTGAATAGACTATTTGGAGCGTAAGCAATACAAATTACGATCAAATTCTAATTCTTATCTAAATTTGATATTTTCACCTTATCACAAACTAAAAATTAAGTTTAACTAGCATAGAATGGCGTTACACTGTAACGAATGGCCATTATGTTGCCACATAAAATTCTGCATAACGTGTGATTTACAGAACTAAGTTTGCATTAATCTCTAAAGCTAGTATTAAATATTAACCAGCTACTTTGATGGGTTTTATACATAATTTTTAGGGTGTTTATTAGTTTATGACCTATTCCAATTTACATATTTCACGAAATGGACAGCTATCACACATCATGGTCGATGACGTGACGACCTTGCCATCCATGTTTGTGTCTATTTTTGGGAGAAATGAGCTTAGCCGAAAAAGTTTGGGCACTCAGGAAAATATTCTTATTTCATTGCGCTTCTTTTACATTTATTACTACAAGAAATACAAGAGAACGTTCGATTATGATTTTTACCAGCGCAAGTACAACATTTCGACTTTCATTCATGAGCTTGATGGATTCTTCAACTACCTACTTGGTGAGCAACACCTTAATAGCAAAGAAGATATTATAGCCGTTGGGCACTTACATACGGCCATTATAAAGGCAAACAAGGTTACCTATGGTGGTCATATAAGGTGTATTGGTCGCTTCATGCGGTATCTGAATTACCGATATATGAACTTGAAATATCAAGACCTGTCTCCACTGGAAGCTCATGAGGTCAATACTGCAAACCATCAAGACCTTGTAGAAAAGTTAAAGAGCTTTAGTCGCCTAGAAGTTTCACAAAATGAACCAGCAAGCAGATTCAAAAGTATTACGGAACAGCAGAGCATCAAGCTAAACAATATGCTTATCCCCTCTACCCCTACTTTCACTGACGAGGAAACTGGTGAGCATTTCGAAGAAGTAATAAATCCACAAAATCCCTTTAAGGAAGGGTTTCTTCAGTATCGAAATTACCTAATGCACAGGCTGATGTTCGCATATGGCTTACGAGTCGGTGAGGTGTTATTGCTTTCACTTGACTCAGTTGGGGAGACGTTACCAGATGCTCGCGGTAGCTCTCGATTCATCCTAATTGTCCAGAATTTACCTGATGACGTTGTAGACCCAAGAAGAAGACCGCCTTCTATTAAGACACTACATTCTTACCGTGATATTGAGCTGACTGATGATGATTTCATCATGTTTTCTATATACACGGAGCAATACCGTGCACCTTTATTTGAATTGAAAGGGATTGATGACCATGGGGTTATGTTTATCAAGGATAAAGGCGGTTTAACCCCCATCTCTTACGATGGAGTTCGCTCATTTTATAGGGACAAGATAGACCCTACTTTTATCGCTCTTCACCCTTATTACCGTAACGAATGCAAAAAAAACATTAATTATATGGTGGCTTTAACTCCCCACGTTGGCCGACATACTTGGGCGTACATCACTCTAGAGTTTATCTACAACGAAATATTCAAAGAAAACTTAATGATTGCTCGTGATTATGGCATTCGAGCTAGGATGCAAGGCGAATTGGATACTGCTGTTGAAAAACTCCGTTCATTGGGCGGTTGGTCTGTCAAAAGTAAGGTTCCACTCAAATACGCTTCACGATTCGTGGAAATAGTAAGTAACCAAAGCAACACGAAACGAACCAAGCGCGCTGATTGGCAGACTGCCATACCAGAAAGAGCTGCTTCGCAATATAAAGCTGAATCTACAGGAGATAATGGATATGACGAAGACATCCCATTCGACGACTTATTTAACTAGTAACTCGGTACAAGGGTCGATTCCATCTCAAACGATATCTCCCCTATTTACGTCTGAACAGTTTCTTTGGATTGACGATATTAAGATACCATCAAGGCTCTACCTTGTGAGAGCAACAGAGTTCGACGATCAATTTTTGAGTCTAACACCTAATGACTGGCGCTACCGATACTCGGGCGATAACAAAGCTATTCTTTTCAGTAATGGCTTACACTTTCGTAATTTGTCACCAGAAACAATCAAGCTCATCAAGTACCTCACAGTAGAGTATATTAAGGAAAACTCTGCAAGCGTTGCGGACAGGTTCGCGATGTTTGTTGCTATTACTTTTTCCGACATTGAATATGTTAGCCGCGAAAGCCTAATTGCGAAATTGCACCAACTTGTTGCGAAGGTTGACCGAAATCATTCAGACAATAGCCAGTTCTACTACACGCTTTATGCCCTACGTAAATTAGAACGAGGCAAGTTCTTTAAAAGCACTGGTGATGAAGGCGACCTTGAAGATTTACTGTTGGAAGTTCCACGACCTCGTAATAGCAATTGGGGGCGTTATCAGAACTTAGATTTAGTTATCCCAGATGAAGTATGCCTAATGATTGAGAACGGCGTGCACCTATGGGCATCAAAGCTATGTCCAAAACTGGATAGTAAAGAAGCTAAGGTGGCACACTTAAAGAAAGTAAAGAAAGTTACTAACCTATGTGCTTTAAGGGACTGCATCATTATTGGCATAGTCTATTACACGGGAGCACGGCCAGTTCAAATAGGTAAAATGGCCGGAGGTGATTATACCGTTGATACTGAAAATGAATATGGGATGCGTTATTCGATGTTAGTCCCATATGCCAAGCAGACAAAGCTCACCATTAATCGCGTGCGTGTTGCCATTCCAGACGAGCTAGGGAAATTGGTCACTCTATATAAATACTTAAGTGGGGTTGGCGATCAAGAGCAGTTGTTCTCTTCCGAGGTTTCTTCAACAAAAATGGTCGATAATTCGATCAAAAATATGCTCCTCAAATTCTCTTCCAGAGATATTCAAGAGGCTGTAAAAAATGATGGTTACGAGTTGCCTGTATACCCAGCGAGTCTATTTCGCCATAACGTTGGTCACTCGATGGCGATGCTTGGTGCGAGCGCCGCTGAGATTTCTTATGTCTTGGGTCATTCCAACCATATCGTAGCAAATAGATATATTGCAGCTACCCCTGAAATGTCTGACATCAGGGAACAGGCATTAGGTCGTAATCCTGTTTTCAAAAACATGATGGCTCTGATGTTGACTGGAAACTTAATCCACAGCACCAAATGGCAAGGCCGACGTGTTGCAGCATCAATTGGTGGGAAGTTACATCATCACCTCGGTGGTTGCAATTACGAAGAAAATATCTGCCCTTTCTCACAAGGCCGTGGATGCTATGGGTGTATTTACTTTACTCCTTTTGCTGACGGCTATCATCACAAAGCTCTTGATTCACTCTTTGATGAGATAGATGAAATTCGTAACGTTGCCGACGATGCTGGCCTAGTACACCATCCGCTATTAACCGAATTAATACGTCGTAAAGATCATGTACTTCAGGTAATGGCTCGAATTGAAATGGTTAATATTAAGGAAGAGGCTGTATAAATGACTCGGGACATTACTGATCTGAAAAGTAAGCAAGCAAAGAACCTCGACGCATATGTTCATAAGTATAAGGCTGA
Source organism: Vibrio sp. FE10 (assembly GCF_030297155.1). Lineage (NCBI taxonomy): Bacteria > Pseudomonadati > Pseudomonadota > Gammaproteobacteria > Vibrionales > Vibrionaceae > Vibrio > Vibrio apostichopi. The sequence goes on from NZ_AP028068.1 coordinate 1,778,794, forward strand.
ATTTGAAAAGCGCCTTGCTTTCTACAATGCGGTTGGACTATTGAACTGGGATCAAGAGTCGTGGCATTTTGGAGAGAAAGGTGTCGCTTGGTTAAAAGAAACCAAAGACCATGGTTTCCGATGGGATGAAGTATCTAATCGCGTCAAGGGGCTAAGTAAAATGAAGATAACCAAAGAGTATCAAGACTTTATGCGTGCCTACCAAATGCATCTAGTCACTATTACCGATGGCTTACCCTCAGGCTCAAAACTGGATAAGCCATTACAGGTCATGAAACGGTGGTATTGGGAGATGGTTACTACAAAAGGTTTCACGCACCCGATGCATCTAACAGCCGATATTATTCATGCTGCAATGGACCGTCATAAGGAGGCCTCGAATAGCCCGGAAAATGTAAGTGACTATTGTGATGTTGCCGTAAGTATTATTACACAGCTTCGTCGGTACGACTTGTTCACTGTGAATATCGAAGTTGAGAATAAACACGAATATCGCAACTCATCTGTTGGTACAAAGGCAAAGAAAAAGGCTCAAGCGTTAAGCCCAGAAGACACTGACGACAAGAAGCTGATTTCAATCCGTGCTTTCATGGCTGTCATTGAATTGATAGCACTAGCTGAAAACGACTATCAGCGTATCTTTTATAACATGTTGCTTCTTTGCATCATCTGTGGCTTTCGCTTTCAAGAAATTATGACGATTAACATGGATTCATTAGTTAAAAGGGAAATCACAGATGAGAATAAACGTCAGCATGCCGTTGACCAAGGCTGGCCTACTTACAAGTTAGGTATCGAGTATCTGGGCGCAAAAAAAGCAGGTTGGCGAATTCATTGGCTAGCACCTACCTCTTATCCGGTCATTGAGATGATCTATAAACAGGTCGAAAAGTTAACCGAAGGCTACCGTAACACAATCAAAGGTTTCAGAGATTCTAATTTTACAAACTACTTACCTAGCAAGGTTGATGAGCTTCCTTATGACGAAATAGAGTGTCGTGAGCTTGATGGGATCATGTTTACTGGTACGGGTGGGACGCGGAATGTTCTGCATAAGTCAATTTGTGTCTCAATGGAAAAGTTTGCTGGTCATGAGCCTATTATTATCCCTGTTCATAAACAGTTGAAAAAATACTATTTCACGAAAGAGCAGTTGAATGACTACGTCTATCAACGCTATTCCAAAACCAAGAACTTCACGAATGGGCATCAGTGTGTATTGTCAGTAAAGGACAGCGGTGACTTTGTGCATTTTAACTATGAAGACTTGATGTTCATTATGCCAGAAGGTGCCTTTAGTATTATTAATAATTTTGTGTCATTACAGAGCATTGTGCCTTTAGACGAGCACTCTGTTGAGGCATGGTTAGGCGGCTCCACAAATAAACGCAAATCTATCTTCGATTACTTTAATTTGTTCGAGGATGATGGATCTCGTATCGTACTTAAAAAGCACGTACCGAGGCACAATATCAATACTTTCTTAGCGATCGCAGGCGTGACTGATCACATCCAAGCTATTTTGATGGGTCGTGTTGATATAACCCAGAATAAACATTATCAGCACCAAGTCGAATCACAGTCCTACCAGACAGCTTCATTGGCAGTGACCATGCTGGAGAAGGCTTACGACGAAAATAAAAAGGCACTTTCAAAGAATGACCAGCTACCCCTTTTTAATACCGAAGGTGAACCAACAACTCTTCCAAATCCTACTTTTCCAGCCGATCAAGAACCGCCTAAGTCAGAGGTTAGTCGCCGGATGTCAGCTCTCGCCAGATCTGCTAGATCAATAAAGAATACAGGTGTTGCTAACGTTAGAGCGTCAACCTCAATAGCGATAGACCCTAACCTGAGCACTGAGCATAATCTTAAGCAAAATATGCAGACCTTTGGTGAAACAACTGCTGAAGTAGCTGATTACTTGGAGGGTGCGATATCAGATAAGTTCCTCCCTGAGCTTAAAACTGCTCATGACAAACTAGTAGAACAAGGCTTGATTCAAAAAGCAAAAGGATTATTGGAGCGGCATGCAAAGCTTTATCCTCTTGGCTTTGGTGCTTGCACCCGTGACGTAGCGCGCTGGGGTTGCCCCCATGCAATGAAATGCCAGTCAGGATTGCCATGTGGGTACTTCTCTCTAACAGGTCGTTTGGGCGAAGCTGAGGAAGTATCTCGACGTCTGGTTATCAAGCAAGATGAGGTTATTACGATTCGTAAACTTGCTGAAGATGACTCTAACTTCAAGTTGGCACTTGAAGAGCAAGAAGAGGCACTTCTTGTACTTAAAGCTCTCGAAGAAGATGCTATTGAAACTCAAAGCACTAAGAAACTGGTCGATCTTATGTCGGATGACCCAAACAATCCACTAGCCCGAATCATGGTGCGAATTAACGAGCAAATGCTAATTGGTAAGACCCCAAGAACCCTTGCAGATCTGTTCTTTATCGAACAGAAACGCTTAGAGAGAGATTCAGTACAGAAGGAAGATAATAATGGCTAAGACGCCACGTAGTCGAAATGCAGATGACAAAGTGATTCAGGGAGCGGAGCTTACTGCTTACATCAAGGCTGAACTACAAGCCATGGTTCGTGAGGGGCTTGATAAATCTCCTATCCAACCAGCTACGCTTCATGCACGTTTGAAAACCAAAGGCATCATCAAAGGTGGAATTAGTACCCTGACCTCCCGCAGAGACATCATCAATGAATATAAACTTCGTCAGCATAATAATCACGAGGATGGCAAGCGAGAGTTAACTGCTGAAGAGAGAGCTATGTTAACGAATGGGCGAACTGGAGCCGCTTATATCAGTAAGGCTGACCGCCTTGATAGTGAGTTGAAAGACTACAAGGCAAGGTATGAACGGAACATCTTAGCTGTCACAGACATCATAGAATATGTTGACCTCCAGAGTCCTATCAACGTTGAGAGTTTACTTGCTGATGACCTAATTAGGGAATTGGCTGAACGCAAGAGGAACGGGAAATGACGAGAAGAATTGCCGCATAGACTTCATAACTGGACTAAGGCAAAAACGTGAATCTATTATCATTACACTTGACCACCATGGATGGATTAATAAGCAAACTTCATGTTGAGGTTACCCCTAGCTCTACTCCAAGCTTTGCATACTCAAACCTCTAGGGATTCTAATACAGCACTCTTACAAGGCTAAATCGGTAAGCTGAAGAAGTGATTACCGATTTACTGTAGTGTTTAGATATTTGTAGCGTGAACAACTCTTACAAAATACTCAAACAACCCAACTCTGAATAACCGAGTCGAAGTCGCTGAATTCTTATAAATGCGTCCTCTGGCATCTAATTCCATTACCGAGCAACTTTCCCAGTGCTTGGCATCTTTACTATAATCAAGACTTCCCAAGATTTTACCAGCCGTTTTCAGATCGTTTAATGTAGCCCCACCACTAACTAAGCGATGGATCGTTAGCCCTAGTGCTTGCCAAACTTGCGGAGACAAATGGTATCCTGATCGGTTATTAGCGAATGCTTCATTTAATTGTTGTAGCCATGATTTTAAAAAGACAGCAACCTTACTGACATAATCATCAGACAGGACAGAAGCAAGGCTTACTCCACTAGCTAACGTAACGTCTTTAGACATCTTACTGTACTCTTGAGTGCCAACACCTGCGGCAGCGCCAACGATCAATTTGAATAGAACATATTGCGTAGTGATATATTGCTCTGAAACCTTCACATGTTTCGAGTCAAAACTTACTCCGCCGTAAGATTCGATGCTGGCCTTTTCAATTAATTGATCAATCGAATCTTTTAAGGGAAAATCATTATCAAGCAGTAAGGTATTACCATCACTAAGGTGAGGAAGACTTAAAGCAGAATCAAATACTTGGCCTTTTTTGAATAACTCAATGACATGGTTAACATCTAAGCCATTCTCATCGTCAAACAAGATTCGGATTTCAACGTTCTCCATCGCTAAACGCTGCCTAAGTTCGCTCTTTTGATTCGCTTCTTTTACGCTCAGCCTTGAACTAAGCAAAAAGGTCTTACTCCCTAGAAGCTTGCAAACTGCCACTAAGCACAAAACATTGCCAACAATACATGTATCTGATGAGTTATAACTCAACGTGGACATTGAATGAGAAGCTTTCAGAATACTCGGCTTTCCCATAACCGCAAACGTTAGTGATAATGGTGCTCCTACCCTGCTTTCAATCACCACTTTTTCTAATTCAGCCTGAATGGTTTGAACCTTAGTTGCATTTTTTGAGTTAACCGCTGAATCCGCCACCCATTTAAGTTCAGGTAATAAGCTTTCCGTAGAAAAATACTCACTAACTTCAACCATTGGCAGAGTAGTAATGAGAGTTTTTTGAGTCCGATCTTTCATGGCAAGTAACATACCAGTAATTTTTTTATCTACAATTCTCAATGTTTTTCATCCACTTATCTGATAAACGGAGTCTAAAAGAAAAATTTAATTTGATCTGACGCGCATGTCGGATCAATAATTAACCCTAGATTACTTCATTTGTGGCAGTTAGTCATCATTTTGCCACAACACAACAATTCAAAGGGTTTGCTCATGACAGACAAGAAAACAGATACTTTCGATGAGATCTCTGATGAAGTATTGGAGAAATCCATCGTTGATGTTTTATTAGCGCAATACAGCAAAAACGAAACGGTAAGTACGAGTTATATTGCGAGTTCCAAAAGATTACTTGAAACCTCTTCAAGTATTTTGCCAAACGATAAGAAGGAAGAGATTTTTAAGTCGAAAGCTCGGTATTACTCCGGGATCAAAGAGATTGAGACAACCCTCAAGCACACCGTCATTTACGTTAGCTCTCACTTAGCGCGTGACATGCTGGAGTTATCTAGACGAGGAGCTATAAACCCAGAGCACAAGAACCGTAAGATAAGTAAGTTAAAAGTTCAGAAATACGCTGAGGCAATGAAAGAAGGGAAATGGTGCCTCACTGGTGAGCCAATCATCATGTCTGATGATGGAGAAATACTCAATGGACATCACCGCCTGAAAGCTTCAATTGAGTCAAACGTTGGGTTTATTGCTCCAATCACCTACGGAGTGACGGATGATGTATCGTTTGCCACTATTGATGTGGGCAACGTTCGTTCTAGATCTCAAGTATTGGAAATGGCAGGCGTGGATGTAAATGCCAATGTTCTTTCTCGTGTTGCCATGCTTGCAAAAGCTTTTGAACAAACCAATAATGAGTTTGCATTTCGTGGAACTCAAGGTACATCGTTTCAACCTTCAGAGATAATGACATATGTCGGGGAAAATAAAGAACTCGCATTGTCGGTCGAGTTTGTCACAGGCGTGGTTAAACGCTATAAGTTAGAAAGCCAAGTATCAGAAACTATTTATGCTTTTGCACACTACCTGATTAAGCAGAAGCTCAAAGATAGCGTATTCAATGAAACGCTCCCTATTTCACCTGAAACCTACCTAACACGGATTATCTCCTCTTTGGGGCTAGAGTCAGAAAGTGATATTGAGTATCAAGTGCGCAATTATTTACAATCACTTGTGCGTGAATCAACTTCTTACTCCTTGCTATGTAAGCTCTCTGCGATTTTCAAAGGTTGGAACATGCTTTTGGGTATACCTGTCGCTGGCAATAAGATCAGTATTCGTCGTGTCGCTCGTTTTAGAAAAGATGACGAAGGTAACAAAATCCCCATGCCTGCTGCTGGAAACATAAACGAACCTTTTACTGTTCCATGCATAACCAAAGGAAAGGTTCCGAAAGCAATTCAAAAGCAGGGTAATATAAAAATTATTCAACGATAACAATTGCATGGTAAAGATATGGACTTAATACTGACAAAGGAGCAAATAAAAACTCTTATACATCTGGTAAAAGTCGAAATGAGTGGGGTTTGTGGAGATAGAGGATACGAAGAACTGTCAGCACTAAAGAGCATCCTTGAGTCTCAGTTAGAGCAATCGTCATCCACAAAACGAACATGAAATTAGAATGAGTCTAACAGGTAGACCCTTGATTTCAGATAATAAGTGCGGCATTTATGGAGGGCAATACTACACATATTGCCCTTTACTCTACTTAAGCCGCATACCACCCATCAGCCAGCACTTCAGCTTGCTCTAGCACAAGCTTAATTGCTTCTTCTGCCGCATCAGGCGGGTATTTCCATCGACGCAGTAATCGACGTACAAGATTACGCATTCGAGCGCGGACACTATCTCTCTTTTGCCAATCTACAGTGGCTGACTTACGCAGTTGATGAGTCAATTCAATAGCAAGCTTACGTAAGTTGTCGTCACCAAGTTCTCTAACCGAGGATTCGTTGTCGACCAAGGCGCGATAGAAAGCTATTTCGTCGACAGAGAGGTTGAGCTTGTCTAGTAACTCTCCATCTTCTTGCATCTCTTTCGCCCACTGAATCAACTCTTCGATAACTTGAGCCGTTTCAATGCTGCGGTTATGATATTTTTGAAGCGTCGACATAATACGTTCAGAGTATTTCTTCTCCTGAACGACATCATTCTTCATGCGAGCTTTAACCTCATCACGAAGTAGCTTTTCTAACAGCTCTACAGCGAGATTCTTCTCCTTCATGTTCTTCACATCTTCCAAGAACTCTTCAGAAAGAAGCCCGATATTCGGCTTATCAAGACCAACCATAGTGAAAATGTCATCAACACCATCGGCTACCACAGCATTATTTAGAATTTGCTTTAACGCTGTATTGCGCTCTTCATCGGTGCGTTTCTTGTCTACCGTTGAGTGCTTGATAAAAGCTGTCTTTATCGCAGAGTAAAAAGCAATTTCATTCTTATACCCATGAGTTTCATCCATGGTGCTACACAGTGAATATGCTTTAGCCAAAGCAGCCATCACATCGAGGAATCGCCTCTTACCATCTCTGACTTGTTTGCCATTAGCATCAGTATGAGATAAACCCGACAAATGGTTTACTGCTCCCGGTAACAAACGCAATGCATCCGTTTCAAAGTCTGGACGGTAATTGAATACCTTTGTATCAACGGGTGTTGCGAACATACCTCGAATGATATCAACTTTTTCCATCAATACTGAAAACGCTTCTGCCGTATCGACGGTGGGTTGTCCTTTGCCTTGGCTGTTGGTATAGGTTTTCAATGCATTTTTAAGCTCATTTGCGATACCAATATAATCGACAACCAAACCACCGGGTTTATCTTTGAATACTCGGTTAACACGTGCAATCGCCTGCATCAGGTTATGCCCTTTCATTGGTTTGTCGATATACATGGTATGGCAACAAGGTGCATCGAATCCTGTTAGCCACATATCTCGAACGATAACGAGTTGAAGCTCATCTTCAGTATCTTTGTAACGCTTCTCGAATAGTTTTTTTGTTTTCTTATCATGGATGTGAGGCTGCATCTTTTCTTTGTCTGATGCAGAGCCAGTCATCACAATCTTGATTGCACCTTTATCGGTATCTGGGTGATGCCACTCTGGTTTAATTGCCACAATAGCATTGTAGAGGTCGACACAGATTTCTCGGCTCATCGAGACAATCATTGCCTTGCCGGGAAATGTCGATGTTCGAGTAGTGAAATGCTCAACCAGATCTTTTGCTACTTGTTCAATGCGAGGCTCTGCGCCTACCAACTTTTCTAGCGTTGCCCATTCTGATTTTACTTTTTCACGATCTGCCGTTTCTTCATCTTCACCGATTTCATCTTCAACTTTATCGTTAAGCTGCTCAATTTCATCTTGGTTAATATCAAGCTTAGCGAGGCGAGATTCGTAGTAGATAGGAACCGTAGCACCATCATCAACGGCATCTTGAATATCGTAGATAGAGACATATTCGCCAAAAACACCACGCGTGTCTTTGTCATCCATTGCGATAGGTGTTCCTGTAAAGCCGATGAATGAAGCATTAGGCAGTGCGTCACGCATGTATTTGGAATAACCATAAACGTACTTGTGACCTGTTACAGTGCCGTTTTTATCCTTCACTTCCACCATCTTTGACTTATTGCCATACTGGCTTCGGTGCGCTTCATCAGAAACAACAACGATATTACTTCGCTCAGACAGTCTAGGGTGCTCAGTCTCTTCATCTAACAAAGCGAACTTTTGAATCGTCGTGAATATGATGCCGCCAGATTGGCGATTGAAAAGCAGTTCACGTAATGCATCACGGTCATCTGCTTGCTGTGGGATCTGCTTTAATGTTTCTTGCGCCATCCCAAAGGTGTTGTAAAGCTGACCATCTAGGTCATTTCTATCGGTCACCACTACAATCGTCGGGTTATTCATTGAGGCTTGTTGTAACAGTTTACTCGCGTAGCAAACCATAGAGATACTTTTACCACTCCCTTGCGTATGCCAAACAACCCCAGCCTTACCACTGCCTTGCTTGATCTTTTCTAGTGCAGGGATAGTGCTCTCAAGGAAGTGACCAGAGGTGTTGGCGGCACGAACCGTCGCCTCAACAGCCGCTCTCACTGCGTGGAATTGGTGATAACCTGCAATTTTTTTGATGATTTTGTCGTTGTCGGTTTCGAATAGTACAAAGTAACGAATATAATCGAGGAGTAGATCTTGCTTGAAAAAACCTTTTACTATTGTTTCCAATTGCCAATCAAAAAGGCGTCTATCTGTTTCATTCTCGACGGTTTTCCACGGCAAATATCTTTCTTTATTCGCTGTTAATGAGCCAACCTTTGCAGTCACCCCATCGCTGATCACTAATGCCTCATTGAAAACAAACAGATCTGAGATTTCATCTTTGTAGGTTTGAAGCTGATTAAACGCATTCCAAATATCCGCATGTTCATCTGCTGGGTTTTTCAACTCAATAACAGAGATGGGCAAGCCGTTAATAAACACCACAACATCGGGTCGTCGATTGCCCTTGGTGCCTGTAATCGTAAACTGATTCACGATAAGGAATTCATTATTATTAGGCGTTGTAAAATCCATTAACTGAGCGTGAGTATGCTTTGTCTTCGATTCACCGTCTTCAACAACCGTGTATTCGACAGGCAACCCTTCAATCACAAACTTGTGGAAGGCGCGGTTGTTTTTAATAAGAATTGGCGTATCGGGGGAAGATACCGTGTTAACCACATCATTCAGTGCCTCTATCGGAAGCTCTGGATTGATGATTGCTAATTGATTTAATAGCCGTTGCTTCAAAACAACTTGATGGTAATCATCACGCTCTGGAGAATCTCCATCAGGTGTGATGTCATAGCCATTTTTATATAGATAACCTTGGTCGGTGAACCATCTAATACATTCTTGTTCCAACTGGTCTTCTGTGATCACATTATTCCCTCAAAGTCGAAAGTCTTTTTTATTATTCTCGTAGCACAACACTTAGAACGGCAGCCCAAATAACAAGCCAATTCCGAATCCAATCGGGCTAACTGGTATTGCCACATCCGCTATGAGTTCTGCTAAGCCCTCACTCGCAACATCACTTGTTATAGATTCACCTACGCTGTGAACCATTTCACCTGCTAATGTCTCTGACACCGTATCAGTCAATATTGCGTTATCGATTCCTGAATCGATAACCAATGTGCCATCAAAACTATCAGCAACTTCGCTCGAAACAATAATGGGGATGTCTGAGTTTTCAGCAAGGGTCTCGTTAATATAAGCAACGCTGTCGGTCGCTTTTAATTGCACTTCAGCCGCAATGTCACCATCACTCATCAATGCAATATCAGAAACGGGATGGTTAGTGGCTTCAAAGAGCATGGCATCCATACCCTGCCCGTTTAGTGCGGCCACAACCTCTTGTTCGAAAACAATGCCTTTGATGTTGCTGACATGTCCTGACATAGCATCAGGGGTAACATCAGCAAAGTAATCAAGGATCTCGTCGTTACTTGCAAGCTCTAGCTCGTTATAGCCACGACGGACTGCATCAAAAACGGAACTTTGAGCAATCATTGCTGACGGGTTCCTGCTAAGAAGTCAACAATTTGCCTAAAGCTAGTATCAAGCATTGGATAAATACGGTGCCCATTTACGTTACTCGCACTTCCATGAGTCGGAGCATTTAATTTCGCAATATCTTGGGCCGAATTACCCTTTTTAGTTTCAAATTCAGTATTAGCTCCAAGTCCAACCAGTTTCAGTACAGATTCGAGGTAGCCACTACTAGCTGCAACCATCAAAGGTGACCATCCACCCTCATTTCTCAAGTCAAGATTGGCACCTTTGCTATGGAGAAATTCTAATGTTGAGACTTGATTATAAGTTGCAGCCCGATAAGCAGCGGTTCTTCCAGACTTACACTGAATATTGACATCCACACCCTTATCTATCAGCAACGAAATGAGTCCTGTTTTGCCATTTTGAGCCAATAAAGCTAACGCTGGGTGTGAATCCTTATTTCTTGCGTTTGGATTCGCACCAGCCGCAACAAGCGCTTTGATCATTTCGTCATCACCTTTAGCAATGGCGATAATCAGCATCGTTTCTTTATCTTCGTTTTCAACATCAGGATTCACACCATCAGCTAGCAGCTTCTTCGCGATGTTGATATGCCCACTTTGATACGCTGACAACATGGCGGCTTCTGAATACTTCGCACTGAACACCGCTCCTTTAGCGAGTAATTTATCTACTATCTCTATGCGTTGTTTGAAGTAAGCGCCCGTTACCGCATTCCAACCATCGTTGTTACAAACATCAACGGCGGCACCGTACTTAAGCAGAAACTCAACCGCTTTGATTCGACCTTTCATTGATGCCCAAATCAATGGTGTCCAGCCCTTGTCGTTACGAATATTAACTTCAGCACCTTTTTCAACCATCAACTCAGCGATTTCAAAATATTCATTGTCTAAACAAAGCAACAATGCGCTACTTATTTGTTGTGGTCGATAGTTAGGATTTGCGCCTTTGTGTAACAGTGCTTTAGCAATATCCAAGAAACCTAGTTCGATTGCTAACCGAAGTGGGTTATGGCCTGCATGATTGATATCAAAACCGTCACTGTTCATGATGTTCTCGGTGATTGCCGAAAAACCATTTTTCAAAGCAAGCTCAAACGGCGTTGCTCCTAGCTCTTCAAAGACGGTGTTAACTAACTCTGGTTGTTGTTCAAGTACATCGTTCAATAACGCCAAATTACCAGACTCAATGGCTGTTAATAGTTGCTCAGTCATTCAGGTTAACCTCTGCGATGTCTAACTCGATTTCGCCGGAAAGCAATTTAGAAATAGTCATTTCTTCTTCCTATTTTTCTGAGCATCACTACGCTTTTTCTTAGTCAAAAAATCATCCCTTGTGGGTAGGTTTGAGGAAAGGGAATCGATAACGAAATTGGCATATTTCTCAAAGTGCACGACATCATCCTTGGGAATGTATTTTCCTGTATGTGCTATTTCGTTCCGTTGCTTCCAAAGAGACTTTTGACTGTTAAAGATTGCATTGTATGCATCTGCATCAAGACCTTTGATATGTTTCAAAGGCCCCCAACTAGCTCTAATGAATCCCAGTTTATCTGGCCAAGGCTCTTGAATCTTGTGGTGATATTTGTGCAATCGAAGAAGTACCTCGATATTACACCACAACAAAAACACGGCTAAGCTAGGCTCCTCGTCGAAAAGCCGAGTGGCCCTAGCTTGATAACGTTGCTCTTCCAGTAGTTTAAATGATACATAAGCTCGTTCGTGTAATCTGCTCCGTTTAGTCACTTAGAGGTAATTCTCCTGATAACAGCTTAGGAAGCAAAGTGTCACGTAACTGGACAAGTGTCTTATTTTCATCACCGTGGCGCTTAATCAACTTCATATTTGCAGCGACTAGTTCATCGAACTTCTCAAGAATGGCAAGCGGTGGAATAACAAAAGGCATGGTTTGAACAGTCTTGGCTTGTGCTCGTTGACGACCACTAGTCCCCGTCATACTTTGAATTGCAAACTTTCTGAACGGCTCAAATCTCGCCATAAAATAGCTGAAGTATTTGTAGCTGTCAGACTTCGAACGCATGACAATGTATTCAGTAGAACCCCAGCCAACTTGTTCATCTTCAAGAAAATCTATGTATGCACTTTTACCGTTTTCTAGACATGGTGTTATACGCGCAAGTAATGCATCACCATTTATAAATTTAGTGCCGCTACCCATTTCTCGATCATAGATGTCCAAAGCAAGGTGACCTGCTGTTGGCATGTTTTTCATATCTAGATATGGAGCTACTGTGCCTTTCTTGAGAGTGCGTTTAGGATTGAAGTCCATCAAGTCCGACAATTCTCCTGCTTCCCAACCCTCAGGTATCAAACCTAACTCAGACTCAACGAGCTTTTCTGGGAATAGCGAGGCAGTGTCAGCATCCATACCCTCAGGTTGCTCGCCATTCATCTTGGCTTTCACTGGCTCGAAATCAACAAACCATGACTTGAAGATGGCTTGTGCCATTTCTTCTAGAGTTTGGTTGATTTGATTGTTAACAGTAACTTTCTTAGTCAGAGCGTTTACTTGTCGAGAAATCACTTTTTGAATTGCGATTGGTGGAACGATAACAGGTAATTTTAGTTGACCCGTTATTCCAAGGTAAGCCCTAGTTGAACCAGAACCTGCCCATAACCCCAAAACATTCTGGAAGAAACGTGAATCAAAATATGATTTTAGATAAATATTACTTAGCTTGCTTTCATCCAACACCCGATAATAGGTAACTTGAGGGGTGAGCATAATATAGTCGTGATCATTGTCTTGAACTATTGCCGTTCGACCAATAGTAGCTTTATGAGATAACAAAACGTCACCGACTTTGGAAAAGCCTTTTCTCAAACCTGAAGCTTGTTCGTGAGTAATAAACTTACACGCAGTCAAGTCAACGCGACCACCAGATAGGTCAGATGCCATGACAAATGGAATGCCTGACTCAACATAATCTGAGGCTTTCGGGTGAGTTCCTCCGTGATTCCCATCCAATGGCTTAGCAATAACTTTATTCTTTACTAACTCATCAACTGTAAATGCTTCCCAACCTACTGGCAGTTCAAAAGGCAAATCAAAGCTCATAACCCAACCCCGCTAGGTTCTTCTTGATCTCAGCTTCTAGCGTTGCCGATTCTGCAAACTGCTCACTTAATTTGGAAGTCAGAGTTGCCATCTTCTCAGCAAAAGGAACGCCATCATCCTCTTCTTCCGCAGCACCAACGTAGCGCCCCGGAGTTAGAACAAAGTCATGCTTGGTGATTTCTTCAAGTGTTGCTGATTTGCAGAAGCCTGCTTGGTCTTCATAAGCAACGCCGTGAACTTCTTCACCTGTTTTCCAAGCATGAAATAGGTCGGCTACTTTCTTTATGTCATCAAAGCTGAAGTCACGTAATACACGGTCTTTCATGAAGCCAAGGTTACGCGCATCGATAAATAGCACCTCACCTTTACGGCCACGGAGCTTGCGACCTGCCTTATCAACGCGAGGGTTCTTGTTTTTAGTTAAGAACCAAATACACGCAGGGATCTGTGTGTTGGTAAACAGTTGACCGGGAAGTGCTACCATACATTCAATCAAGTCGTTCTCGATTAACGCCTGACGAATAGTGCCTTCGTTGTTGGTCGTTGAACTCATAGAACCATTTGCCAACAGAAGCGCCTGAGAGCCTTCAGGTGCTAGGTGATGAAGCATGTGCTGCATCCATGCGAAGTTCGCATTTCCTGATGGTGGTTGGCCGTATTTGAAGCGAGGATCGTTATCATCAACACCCGTATTCCACTCTTTCATATTAAATGGAGGGTTTGCCATGATGAAGTCAGCACGTAGGTCTGGATGTTGTACGTTAGTGTAGGTACTTGCAGGCTCTTTACCGAAGTCGTAATCAAGACCACGGATCGCCATGTTCATCGCTGCTAGCTGCCACGTTGTATGGTTGTACTCTTGACCGTAAATTGAGATCTTCTGTTTCTGAGTAAGGGCATCAACCTTCTTCTCGTTTGCATGACGCTCTATGAACTTCTCTGATTGAACAAAGAAACCACCAGAACCCATTGCAGGGTCGTACACACGACCTTCAAACGGTTCAATCATCTCAACGATCAACGTTACGATGGATGCTGGCGTATAGAACTGACCACCTTTTTTACCTTCAGCCAGTGCGAACTGACCAAGCATGTATTCGTATACATGACCTAGGATGTCTTTACTGTTTAGATCTGCATGAACAAACGGAATTGTCGCAATCAGGTTGATAAGCTCATTCAGCTTAGCTTGGTCAATCTTCAATGAAGAGTATGACTTGTTAAGCACACCTTTCAGTTTCGGGTTATCGCGTTCGATACCTTCAAGTGCGTTATCGATGAGGTGACCGACAGAAGTTATTTTCTTAGGCTTACCGTTGATATCTAGCTCAGCACCACCAATAACCAATGGGCCGTTATCTTGCAGGAACTGCCAACGAGATTCAGTAGGTAGCCAGAACACGTTTTTCTCTGTGTAGAAATCACGTTGTTCAAGCTCGATGGCAATCTCTTCTGCTAGTTCTTCTTCCGAATAATCAGCAGGATCTAAATAGTATTCGTGCTCAGGGTTAGCAATGTCGGCTTTGATCTCATCCTGACGCAGCTTAAACGCATCAGAGACGTATTTAACGAAGATTAGACCTAACACTGCATGTTTGTACTGCGCCGCGTCTAGCGTTGAGCGTAGCTTGTCTGCTGCGTTCCAAAGCTTGCCTTCAAGCTCTTTCAAATACTGTTGTTCTGTTTGATTCATTAGAAGTTTTCTTGTTATAGAAATATTCCGTTAATCATACCACTGGATGCAGCATTGTCTTTGATTTCTGCCTTACTTAAAGAGCATTTTTATGAAGTAAGGAGCACATTATGGAAGCTTGGAATAAAGGAAAGCGTGTAGGTCAGAAGAAAGCCTTCAAACTAGAAGACATTTGGCGCATCCGTATTCGACTTGAGTTGGAAGAGCGCTTGTTTGAGTTAGCACTGTTTAATCTTGCCATCGACTGTAAATTGAGGTCCTGTGATTTACGCAACTTGAAAGTTCAAGATGTCAGTCGTAGCGGCTGTGTGATGCCGAGAACCATCGTAAAACAGCAGAAGACCCAACAGGAAGTGCACTTCGAGATCACGCCCAAGACTCAGCAAACCTTATCGCAATGGATAATCCAAAACTCGTTGTTACCAACAGACTATCTATTTCCGAGTCCACGCCGTGATGGACAACCTATCTCATACCATTACTACACCACCATGGTTAATCGATGGGTTACTGATATCGGGATGGATAAAACGCAATACGGCACGCATTCACTGCGCAGAACAAAGGCTTCTTTGATCTATGCTAAAACGAAGAATCTTAGGGCTATTCAATTACTTCTTGGTCATGCTAAGTTAGAAAGCACGATTGAATACCTTGGTGTCGAGATTGAAGATGCGTTAAGGATTTCAGAGAGTTGCGAGACTTGAAAAGCTTTGAGTTTGTCATAGCAAAATTAAAATAAGGAAATACAGTGGACGCAAACGCCTTGACGGTGCTAGCTATATTAGTCGCTGGGTATACACTGCTCGCCGAAGAAAAGCGAATTGACTTGAAACTTAGGTTTTCATGGGCGGATAAATCCGTAGTTGGATTTCTTGTCAGCGCTTTACTCTATGTGATTTACCTACCTGTGTTGAGTGCTCTTGACTTAGCTTTACCGTTCAAATGGCTATGGGGTTTTAACGAGAAGATAACAGCCTTTACGGCTATCGTTGCGACCTTACTTTACCTAGCTTTAAAGCTAGGAGGAAAACATCTGCCTAAATCAAAAACTTCTGACTGGCAAAAAGCATCAAGTCACTTACTCAGAAATCAGAAGTTCGAACAGTTGGCATTTTTACTAGACAAATATCATCATCAATTCTTACTATCTTTTCAGGATCGTTGGTTCGACCGAGTTCGAGCTAGATTAATGGTACCTTATCGTCCTTCAATTCAGGAGCTAATTGATTGGGAATTAGGCGAAGAATCTGATGGTAGTTCAATGAGTAGTCGCATCAAAACAGCTCTTGTTACTCTTATGAAGCCTTTTGCGTTCGCACTATCGTATTGCTTACCCGATCACAGCAAATACAAAGAAGGTGTATCCGCAAGTATCTCCGACATATTTAAGTCCCACCTTTTTGTAAGGCATTTAGCTCGAACACAGCCATTGCTTTGTGCGAAATTTACAAGAGTTCGTTTTAGTTCTGATGACGAATTTACTACGTTGTTCTTAAAAGAACTGATTGCCAACATATCAAGCCCTCTCTACCGAGAGCTTCAAGATAATCAAAATAGCTCTTATACAGGCGAGTATTACATTGATGACTCTAACCCCCTGTTAAGCTTCTACTTCAAAGATATCGAAATCGCTTCTCAAGTTAGTGTCTGGAAACCCATTGGCGATTACACCAAAGAGTTTATTAAAAATCAAAAAGGCGAAGATAATTACTATAACAAACCGTTCTCATACACCTATCACGAAGAAGAGAAATGGGCATGTCCTATCTTCGTAAGTATTCACTTTTTCACCGTAATGACATCAAGAGCTATTCACATGGGACACCAAGATCATATGTGGCTGATGTACATAGAAAGATATGTAGATGAAATACTTAAGAACTATATGCCTAACACTGATGTAGACAAAGACCGTGAGTTCCCAACCCGATTCGATTACCTCATTTATCAATCGTTAGATGCATTAAGGGGCTGGGTTGGCGCAGCCACATATAATGCTGAAGAAAATAACAAGGTGCAACTTGACGTCAGTAATGTACCCATCAAATGGGCAGCATCTACGCTTGGTAGTACATTTTATAGCTTAATTAAATCGAACAAACTTACCGATAGCCAATATGTGTATTATCTCGAAATGATCGTGAAATTGATGAAAGATTTGGACAATTCTAATAATAAAGCCCTGAGCAAGCATATTATTGATAATGCTACCAAAGAATATGAGCTATCTTCGCCAGATGGAGGGGTAGTTGCAGCTCTGATTCAACACTACTCTCGAATTGATCATGTTCTCAAGTCCAAAGAATCAACTTTTGAAAAAGTGGTTTCAGGAGCCATCGGTAAACCTTTACGCTAACCATGTCATTTTCCAACGGAACTATTCATAGCGGTGTAAAACAGTCAACAGACAGACCTAACCTAAACATGTGGGAAGTGATAAGAACAATACAAAAAACAATATTGGTGAGTAATATGAAAAAGAATAAAAAACTAGAGCACTACATCGACCAACTTGTTGGTGCTCGTGAACTAGAAATGGCTTTGTTTCCCGAAAAGTTTAAAGAAGCAGGTATCGATTCAAATACATTCCGAAAATTCTACGAAACCACAGTGATCTCTTTCGAAAGTAAGGAACTGGCTAAACACCATAACCTGTTTATTAACTATTGCGCTAAAGTTATGGATACTAGGCTTTATAAAGGGCACTCTTCTGCTCACAATTGCCATGAATCATGTGAAACAGTTATGCGAGCTATTCATGCAGAAGATAACCTCCAGCTTCGTAACTTTCTGTTAGAATTAAAACCACAAGTAACGGTAGGGGATGTGTTAGTTGAAGGGCAGCCTCAGTATAATGTTACAAAAAGATCGATCAAAGAAATAGTTGCAGAAGGTTTCAATCCCAATAAGTATCTAAATGTTCACGTTTGGATAACATTGCTTGACGGTACGATTTTTGACCCAACAATAGCTGCGACTTTAGTAGCAAAAAAAATGCTACCTCCTCAAGAAATCAATCAAATGCATATTCAACCTTTTGGTATGGACAATAATGTAAATATTACCTATAGACCGCTGCTTATTGATGATGAGTTCTATTCCAGAGTTGACCGTGATAGGAGTTTTTAGCTGTATGTAGGCACCTAGATCAACCTTGGGATAACAATCTAAGGCTATATAATACTAAATTGCTTTTGTCCCAAAGCGAGTCTAGATTCCAGACGATTTAACACTAGCTTGGGTATCAAATGAACTAGCTTCTACTCCAACACCATATTATGGGCATGATTTACATTACAAACCAACGTTACGCTGTGTGCTATTGACTCCCTCAAAGAGTTTAATTGTAAGGGCTTTGTTATTACTCCATTGGCACCAGCATCAACGAACGCTATCGCTGTTTCTTTGGTAACATCAGCGGTACAACCAAGAATAGCCCCTTGAAAATCATGCTCATTTCGTATTATTTTTGTCGCTTCTATGCCTCCCATTTGTGGCATTTGATGATCCATCAAGATTACGTCAAAAGAACATTGGTGCACCCTTTCAACAGCTTCTATACCGTTAGATACAATAGAAGTAGTAAGCCCTAGCTTTTCACACAAGCGTTTAGCAACAAGTTGATTAATCCGGTTATCCTCAACGATAAGAACTGACTTACCGGAAAAGTCTTCTTCGTTTGCGAGCTTTCTTTTATCTTGGAAGGTAGTTCCTCTTGGGCTTATAACTCTTGCTACAAAGCAACTTCCTGAACCTAACTCACTTGTGACTGTTATATCCCCACCCATTGATGTACATAATTTTTTAACTATGGATAAACCTAACCCTGTACCTCCAAATTCGTGCATCGTTCTAACATCGGCTTGTTCGAACGCATTAAATATACCGTTTAAACGATGTGAAGGTATACCAATTCCAGTATCAGAGACTTGAATAAAAAGCTCATTTTCTTCATTGTCATATTTTAAGACAACCTTAACCTGCCCATCAGAGGTAAACTTTATGGCATTCCCCACTAAATTGTAAATAATTTGACGTATACGAGCTTTATCTCCGACTAAGACAAGATCTTCAGGCAAACTACTGGTGTCGAATATAAGCTGAAGGTTTTTGTCAGAAGACTGCGGATAAAAAGAGTTTTTTATTGGCATCAATAGCTTGTTTAGTTCGAATTCTTCCTTAACAAAAACTAGATTCCCTTGCTCTAGATTTGAAAAATCAAGAATTTCGTTTATGACTACCATTAGGTGTTCACCTGACTCTAACAGCGTATCTAAGTGCGTCTGAATAGTTGAATCTTTATTGTCAGATATGAGTAACTGCGTCATTCCTATAACACCATTCATTGGGGTTCTTATCTCATGACTCATTGTTGCTAAAAAAATAGACTTAGCTAAATTGGCTTCCTCTGCCTTATTTACTGCCCCCTGTAATGCTAACTTGGTTTTTTTCAATTCTATAATGTAGTGGTTGAGGTAAAGGAACACGACAGAGAAGACTAAAATAATCAATAGTATCAAGGTATAAACGGTTGCTTCGCTGGTTAAGAATATGTTGTCCATCAAACGTTCGTGAACATGTTCCGCTGCTTCATCCATCTCTTCTGAAAAAACTTGTCTCTCTAATTTACTTAATAAAGATTCTGATACAGTTTGTTGTTTTGCTTTAAGTATTTTCTCAAGTAATACCAATTGTCTATCCGCAGTTTTTACGTACTCATCAACTACAGAAGGGAGTGAATTGCCTAACCAAAGCATTTGAGGAAATCTAACGTTAATGTCATTACTGGCTTCCTTTAAAGTGTTTAACTCGTAGGTTAGTTCTTGCACTTCAGAAAGTAGTTTGTTTATCTTTTGGTCAGCGTCTTCTGGCTGAGTTAAATGAATATAGCTCCTCATATGGACAAGGCTTGCTGAATGGGCAACGTGTGAGCTTTCAATGGCCTCTAGAAGAGAATTTTGAGTTTTAAATGAAAAGAAAAAACTGAGAGTTATGCCCAATGCTAGTGCAATTAAAGCTTCCACAAGATTGAACATTTGTGAGTGTTCATTATTCACTTGAGTCCTCCAAATGGAATTCATGGATAACAGGTATAGAGCTTTCTCTTTCAATATAATCAAAAAAGCAAGCAACCATAAATAGCCAAACAATTAATGCTATCCATACAAATACGCTTGTTTTATTCACCTTCCGACACCTCTCTTTCTCCATATGCATGAAGTTTAGAAGAGCATAACCTCAATAGCCATTCAATTTATGTGACTAAACTCAACGGAAAGAAAATGGTATGGTTGTGATACGCTTAAACTTGTTGGAGTAAGGCGCTTCTGTCCCAAATACTTAAGAAAAACAAACCAATGGCATACTCAATAATTGAACATAAACATCGCTTTTCTGCATGGGCAGCTTCCAGAGCATCAAGCGTTAATGGCGTAAGGTTTACGGTTGAGCAAGGCAAACAACTTATCGAGTCTATAGGTCTAGATAGCTTTGTTGATTCTCCAGATAAACTACCAGCTAGAGAAGACATCAATAAACAGCACCGATTATGGCGTGAACAGCTTATTGCTGAAGCGAGTAAAATAGGGTTGGTCTTTACACATGGCATCGCAGCCAAATTAATCAACATGTACTTAAAATCGGCTTTGGTTTGCGGGGGATATGATTCGCACGCAAAAGTCGCCAAATTGCACCCTCCTATAGATGCAGTGTTGTTGAAAGCTTTACGCCAAAATAATATCGGAGGGCTGAAGTCTCGCTGGAAAGAAGCTGAACTTGCAAGATGGTCTAAATTTTCCTCAGATCAATATGAACAAGTAATTCAATCGGTCAAAGAAGTAATGGGCAGCCGCGCACTATGGGAAATTGAAGAGTTTTGGCAAGGCTACCAGTGATCAAAGTAAGGCGCCTTTGTCCCAAACCGATTTTGGTGACATAAGAGGCAGCCCTATACGACTAGGTCACGCTTCACCAGCAAAGGTGTTCGGTCGTGTATGAGTCAGTATATCTTTGTATCCACTGGTGTCCACGCGGGGACATCAGTCTATTTTAATATCACCTTGCTTGACTCGAACACAAAATGAATTCCAGTCATGAGCATAAACATAAATTGGGTGTGGCACTGACTGTCCTCGTATAAATTCATCAAAAACCCGCTCCCATTTGGGTGGCAACTCAGACGGGTCTACCAGTGGGAATGCAACTCCAACCATTCGAAATTCTTCTAAATTAGGCAACTCCATAACTCAACTCCTGATTCAATCGATTACTGTTGAAACGTTATAGTCGAGTCGAGCCTTAATTGCACGTAGTACCCGTCATCCAGATATGTACCTGCAACATAGTTATTATGTATGTCGTGCCACGTTCCAAACTCTTCACTATCGGCCAACCATGTTATGATACCAGCAAGATTTTGTCCCGAACTCGTTTAAAAATTTATATCCGGTTGCAACTGTGGAGAACAAGTGCGAAACCAAGAAACGCAACAATAATTTCGACATAAGCGTAAGTAACCTTTCTAAATTACGGCATCCTGAACAACCAAAGGTATGGAAGGTTGATTAACTTTTAGCGTTATTGGTAAAGATCAATAATTAGATCACAGCAAATATGGTATAAATCCCCCCTAGTTCCATTGAATCCATACTACTTAATGAAGTGTACTTTTAATTTTTCCTTGATAGCTCTTATAACGAGCGCTTCCATATCTACAGTGACTTTTGCTAAAAAGCATGATGAGACAGTTGAGCTTTGTGCAGAGTTTGAATCTATTGCGCGACAAGCAATGACGCTAAGGCAGAATGATTTACCGATGTCTGAAGCTATGCAAATTCTTGGGGGGAAAGAGCCCGGAGCCTTAATGGTAAAGGAGGCATATAATTCGCCCTATTATAACTCTCAGTCACTAAAGGAAGGTCAAATCAGAGATTTTAGCAACGCTGTTTTCAGTTCTTGTTATGAGGCCGTTACGGATGCATAGGAAGTAAATGTTAGAAATCTTATTGTTTGTAGGGCTTTGTCTGACTTTTGGTGTTTTTCGTGTATTAGGGTGTTTATTTTCTTTGGGTGCAGCGGTCGTCGTAGCGATTATTTTGCTCATAATAATGGGAAGTTGATATTAAAAATGAATTGTTACATCTATGTATTGATTATCACTATAAACTCTTGGTAAGTGTATGAAATTAAATAATATCAGTCGGGAGTTATCCGATTTAGCAACACTTGAAATTGATGCTTACTTGAAGCGCGGAGAGCTAATAGAAGCAGCAAAAATCCACTTTGACACGACTGCGTCTTGGTTAGCTTGGTCAAAGTCACACCTTGGGATTTCTAAAGCTACACATTACCAGCACATTCAGTTACACAAGGCGTTTACAAACGGTACTTTCGGTAAAGAAATGAAAAAGGTCCCACTGATGGTTCTCAATCGATTAATGTCAAATGAAAACCTTCGAAATGAAGCTCGTCTCGATATGGCAAAAGGCATAAAAATCGATAGTAATTGGATAAAAACAAAGCGCTAGTGAACTTGTATCTAATACTGAGCCTAATTAGACACTTAAACATGGTAAATCGCACATAAAAGCACCGTGTTTTACATGATGTGTCACAAACAAGACTACACTGAACGTTAAACTAACCCCCATAAGCTAAGGATGGCTTAAATCGCGCAATGAACCATGATAAAACTACCACCATTCTTACCCATCACCTCATTGAATACACCCCGGCAAAATTTGTTTAGTGTTATTGCACTAAGGCACTTTTGAGCTAATTACCACAAAACGTTTTGGACCGATTCAGGTGATTAATTCCGTAACAAAGAAATGGTGGTGTATCTAGCAATCCAAAACGCATCAAAAAATGGACGATGCCTTTCAGGAACTAGCGACAAGCCTGAAACGCTATATTCATATATGGTTTTAGGCAACCGAGAAGGATTGATTCTTAATTACTACGTTTCTCGGATAACTATGGATTTAGCAAAGTATTTAAACCCGAGTTCAACTACCAACAAACGACTTACCTGAATGCATACTAGCAAGAAGAAGGTTCATGAACCTAGAAAGTGAAGTAGATGGAAATTTGAACGAAAAACTGTTGGTTCATGAAGTAAATAGAGGTTCATGAGTTAGAACAGTTTTGGGTGGGAAATGAAAACTATGAATAACAAAGGTTTAACGATGGTTCTGGTGTATATTTGTTCATGAACATCATTGAAACCCAGAATTGTTAAATTGGTTTTGGTGTTTATAAGGCAGGTATCTTTGTGTGATGCCCTGCCTTTATTCGGTGTCGATATTCTCTGATTTATACTGTGTATTTAACCATATTGGCTATTTACCATAAAATACCTAATATCCAGTGATAATAATCTTCGATTTTAACCCTGGTATTAGTTAGAGATTAACCGCCAGCGAATTTAACTTTGTAGCCTTTCTTTTCAAGGTGCGCTTTGATCTTGTCACGCGCGTCGCCTTGAATCTCGATGTTGCCATCTTTAACCGAGCCGCCACAGCCGCACACTTTTTTAAGTTCTGCCGCCATTAGTTTTAATGGAGCGTCATCTAGGTCTAAGCCAGTTACGACAGAAACGCCTTTGCCTTTACGGCCTTTGGTTTCTTTTTGGATTCGAACAATACCATCGCCCTTAGGACGTTGGACTTTCTCTTCTTCAGGTGTGATACGACCTGTTTCTGTTGAATATACTAGGCTCATAATTTACTTCTTTTGTTGCTCTGCTTTTTGTTTTGCGAGTAAGTAAGCTTCTATATGACGCTGGATTGCAATTTTGCCGCCTTTAATTAGGCGACCGTTAAACATGCAATACCACGCATTAGGCTCACCGGTGTCATTCTTGATTTGGTAGCCGTTGAAGTTTTCAGTCGAGCCACCAGTTCCTCTCGACTTATTTAAGGCAGTGAATTCTTTAGGATCAATAATCGATGCGGTTTCAATCCACCAATCAATACTCTTCTTTACGGCAGCTAAATTGCCCTGAATAACATTATTTTTTAACTTCGCACGCCAAACCGTGTTAGTAGCATCCGTCGATTGCAGATGGACGCTTCGATAAATTGAATTAGCCATATCTATTGATCATCTTTTTGTTTTCACTGCATTAATCATAAGTATACTTTTAATGATATCAAGCATAATATGGCAAAAACACCTGTTAAGGTACGGTAATTTGAGAAAAAAAGTCCCTATTTTATCTGACTCTGTGATAATTAATTCATTTGTCGAAAAATTGAACAGCAATGCGTCAATTGAAATTATAGATGAGTTAACAGGATACCAATATTCTCGCAATTCACTGTTGGGCATCTACAGTGATTGGAATCGCTACCACGCGTTCTGTACTAAAAAACGCATTAACACTCTTCCTGCCTCTGTAACGGCAATTCGTCGTTTCTTAGAGACTGAATCCAACGACAGAAAATACGCATCGCTAAAACGTTACACTGCAACGCTTAGTTTATTGCACACTGTGTTCGGCTTCGCTAACCCTATCAAGCATCGACAAGTTCGCTTTACCCTACTCCACTTACAAGCTCAAATGGCCGGTGATGCTAAGCAAACCAATGCAATGACGTCTGCGCACCTGACCGAATTGAACACGCTGCTTTCACATGACAAAGCTAACTTAAGAGAGATTCGTGATATCGCTATTTATAATGTGATGTTCGAGTGTGCTTTAAAGCGTTCGGAACTTAAGTCGTTATCGACCAGTGATGTTGAGAGTACCGACAGTAATTATCAAATAACGATTAAAGATTCTGTGTATCAGCTTTCACAAGTCGCGAGTGTTGCACTCGAGCGTTGGCTTGCATTTACTGGAACACAAGATGATTTACCTGTGTTTCGCGCGATAGATAAGCATGAAAACATCGGGCTTCAAACTTTGGATGATTCTTCTATCTATCGAATCTTGCGCAGAGCGAGTGACTTACTACAGCTAGCAGAAAATCATCACTTTTCCGGCAATTCCATTCGTGTTGGCGCTGCTCAAGAGTTGTCGAAACAAGGTCTTAAGGTGAGAGAGATTCAGGACTTTGGTCGTTGGCTCAGCCCGGCTATGCCAGCTCAATACGTTGGCAATGTTGATAATGCAGAGCGTGAAAAAATGAAGTTTAAGGCGATTCTTCCCTGGCAGTAACTACAAGTTTTTTAAATACCTGTTTTTAGAAAATAGGGCTTAAAAACAGCTAGGTAAAAAACAATAATGCCTTGGCAGAAAGCGCAAGGCATTAGTTTGTCAGCGTCTCGTTGTTGGGTTCAGCTTTACAACGAGTGATTAGATGAGCTAAGCAAGGCTCGTTCTAACGCAGTTCTCTAAGAACTGACTAAATTTAGGCCCATCATGTTCGACCATTTTAGGGAACATAGAAATCGGCGTCATACCCGGGAACGTATTCACTTCGTTCAGGTAGATCTCATTATCTTGTGTTAAGAAGAAGTCGATACGCGATAAGTGACGAAGCTTCATTTGAGAGAAAACTTTGCGCGCGCTGTCTGCAATCAATTCACGTTGTTCGTCAGTTAGGTTACTTGCTTCCACTTCAGTAATTGAGTGGCTGTCTGCACTGTATTTCTCTTCATAAGAATAGAATGCGCCATTCGGTGCAATCACCTCGCCCGGCTTGCTGATGTAAAGCTTACCATCAAGTTCATACGCAGCAACTTCCAGTTCTCTTGGAACGACTGACTTCTCGACAAGTACTTGGTCTGAGAAGGTAAACGCTTTATTGATCGCTTCGCTTAGATCTTCTACTTGGTTTACTTGATAACAGCCAACAGAAGAACCTTGACGAGCCGCTTTCACAAATACTTTACCCCAATTTTCAAAGGCTTGAGTTGCTTGTGAGTGAGTTTGATCTGTGTTGTCTGATAGAAACAGGTATGGTGTGTTTGGAATGCCCAGTGCGTCATACCAAAGCTTCGACGTGATCTTGTTGAAGCTGTTGTTACTTGCTTCAGAACCACAACCTAGATACGGAATTTTCGCCAGTTCAAACAGTGACTGGATGTCACCCGTTTCACCTGGGAAGCCGTGAATGCAAGGCACAATGAAATCTACTTTTGAATCGAGTTCATCGCCACGTAAAGCTTGATTGTTGATATCGAGATAAACCAATTCACCTGAATCAAGACACCAGCCTTCGTTTTTAATCTCAACTCTTACAACGTTAAAATCTGCAACGCTATTGAGTTGTTCAAAAAGGTAATTGGCTGAAACTAAAGACACTTCATGCTCTGAAGATCCACCGCCGCAAAGTAGAAGGATGTTTGTGGTGTTCATGGGTAAATTCGGTCCTTGAAACTAGGAATACTGACTTCAATGATAAACAAAAGTCGAAATAGGTACAGTGTTTTGAACGTTAAATTTGTGTCCGAAAGGACGAGCGATTAACTATTAAACAAAACCGTTCGTCTCAAAACAAAAGAAGGAGCATTTGCTCCCTCTTTATGAATTAAAACTTAGTTCAACTTGTTAAGCGTTGGGTATTCAGAGTTTTTGATGTCATCAATGCTCTTAACGAACGGCTTCAAGTTTTGGAAAGTGGTCGGCAGAGTTGAAATCGCCTTTTTAGCTTCTAAGCGTGTCGCGTAATCACCGTAAAGGACAGTGAACCACTTAGTGCCGTTAACCATTTTGTAGTTTTCCCAAACTGGTTGAGAAGTCGTTGGTAGCATTTTCACGAAAGAATCGACTTTAGTTTGGCTGCCAACAGCAACAACTTGGACTGTGTAACCAAAACGCTGGTTCATGTCTTGCTGCTTCTTAGTTGGGCCTGTTACTACTGCAACGGGTTTAGCCCTAGTCGTTTGAGTCACTTTCTGTTCAACAGGTTGGGTCTTGATAACGTTGACGACATTCTCTTCAACAACGCCTGTTTGCTCAGATTGAGATACAACTGGAGCTTCAACTTTGGCAGTTTTGTACTCTTCTTGATAGCTATCTGAAGTTACATTAGTCACGTAGTCGTCAGATACACATGCAGCCAAGAGCAGTGGCAAAGTCGCAATTGCAAATTTTTTCATGGAAAGCTCTATATCCTTAATAATAATTACTATAAATCATGCCGATACGTCGGTTTAGAATCAAGTTAACTTTGAGATTATACACCATTAGTGGGTGACCTATTTCACAAACTTTATGCAGTGTTTGCTTATTCATCTGAATTCGGTGAATTTGCCATCAACCTGTGAATCAAAAGTAAGTTACGATGAACTTACGTGCATTGCTAGGATATGTCTATGAATCATCTTGATCCCCTCCTTAAACCCCGCTCAATCGCAGTTGTTGGTGCTTCTCAACGAGAAACCCGAGCGGGATATATCGTTATGAACAATTTGTTGCACGGGGATTTTAAAGGTGCGGTGATGCCGGTTACGCCGAAATACGATTCAGTGGCGGGTGTGCTTTCTTATAAGAACATTTTATCGTTACCTATCGTTCCAGATCTCGCGATTTTGTGTACCAACGCGACACGCAATGTCGGCATCTTTGAAGAGTTGGCCGAGAAAGGGATTGCGTCGGTGATTGTGCTTTCTTCTGACATGCACCAGCACAGTGACAACGGCGAAACGTTTGATTCAAGATGCCTCGCCATTGCCAAAAAACATAATATCCGAGTGCTTGGCCCGAATAGCTTGGGGATTATTGTCCCTTGGCTTAATTTGAACGCGTCTTTCTCTCCAGTAACAGCACTACCCGGCAAAATCGCGTTTGTTTCTCAGTCTGCGGCTGTTTGTACCACGATCCTTGATTGGGCTAACGACAAAGAGATTGGCTTCTCTGCATTTATCTCGATCGGTAATGGCAGTGACATTGAGTTTTCAGAGCTATTGGATTATTTGAGTACCGATTCGCACACTGAAGCAATCTTGCTTTATGTCGATAGTATTAGTGATGCGAGGCGCTTTATATCTGCGGCGCGTGCGGCTTCGCGTAACAGGCGAATTTTGGTGTTGAAAGGCGGTCGAACGGCGAAAGGTAGAGCGGCCGCCATGGCACACACAGGTGGAGCCGACACATTAGACATCATTTATGACTCAGCAATTCGACGTAGCGGCATGCTGCGAGTTAAGAATTTGCATGAACTGTTTGCCGCGGTAGAAACGCTGACTCACTCGGTGCCATTGCGTGGTGAACGTCTTGCTATCGTTACCAATGGTGGTGGCCCTGCAATTATGGCCGTGGATACCCTGTTTGACCGTGGTGGTAAGCTTGCTGAACTATCCGAGCAGACTCTAGATAAGCTGAGTAATGTATTACCTTCAAGTTGGTCGCACAGCAACCCTATCGACATTGTCGGTGATGCTGGTGATCAGCGTTATATAGATACGATTAACACGCTGCTTGATGGAGATGAAGCCGATGCCATTCTTATCATGCACAGTCCTTCTGCTATCGCACATTCAGCCCAAACGGCAGAGCGAATTATTGAAGCGATTAAGAAGCACCCTCGCCATAAGCGATTCAATATATTAACCAATTGGTCTGGTGAACTGACAGCAAGGCCTGCAAGAAAACTGTTCACAGAAGCGGGTATTCCAACCTATCGAACGCCGGAAAGTTCTGTGGTCGCCTTCATGCACTTAGTCGAGTACAGACGCAACCAACGCCAGCTAATGGAAACACCAACGACCGCTGAAAAAGTTCACATTGAAGACTTGGCTGATGCGAAAAATTGGATAGAACGCCAACTACTGGATAAAGATACAGTTAGCCTTGATACTCACCAAAACAGTCAGTTTTTCAAGCACTTTAACTTAGATGTTCTGCCAACTTGGATCGCTTCAGACCCAAGTGAAGCGGTACATATCGCGGAAACGATTGGTTATCCCGTTGCGGTAAAACTGCGTTCGCCAGACATCGCGCATAAATCAGATGTACAAGGTGTAATGCTCAATCTACGAAACAGCAGTGAAGTGGCCAATGCGGCTCAAGCGATTCTCGATCGATCTCAATTGTCATTCCCTACCGCGCATATTCATGGGTTGCTGATTCAAGGAATGGCTAAACTTGCGGGCGGGCAAGAGTTACGCGTGAAAGTAACAACCGATGAAACCTTTGGTCCTATCATTTTACTTGGTCAAGGGGGGTCTGAGTGGGACGAATCGATTGATGCCGCAGCTGCCTTTCCACCGCTGAACATGACACTGGCTCGTTACTTGATTATTAGAGCGATAAAAAGCGGCAAGATTCGCCTGCAGAAATTACCTAATCCGATTGATATTGAAGGGCTCTCTGAGTTGCTGGTTCGTATATCTCAAATGGTGGTCGATTGCCCTGAAATACATGATTTGGATATCCATCCAGTATTGGCCAATGGTGACAAATTCACGATATTGGACGCGGATATCATTTTGAAAGCTTATGAGGGAGACCCGCAAGAAAGACTCGCGATTCGCCCATACCCAGTCGAACTGGAAGAAACCATACAGTTAAAGGATGGGACTGAGGTGCTGTTGCGCCCTATTCTTCCTGAAGATGAGCCGCTTCACGCCGACTTTATTAACCGAGTCTCTAAAGAGGATCTGTATAAGCGTTTCTTTAGTGATGTCGGTGAATTCAATCATGAGGCATTGGCGAACTTTACTCAGATTGATTTCGATAGAGAGATCGCTTTTGTGGTCGTTCGCAAGGAACAAGGTGTGCCAGCGATCATCGGCGTTTCAAGAGCACTGATTAACCCTGAGAACACGGATGCAGAGTTTGCGATACTGATACGGTCTGATCTGAAAGGTGTTGGCTTAGGTCGTATACTGATGACTAAGGTTATCGATTACTGCCGCGCTAAACAGACCAAGCAGATGTCGGGAATGACGATGCCAACGAATAGAGGGATGCTGACTCTAGCTCAAAAGCTTGGTTTTAAGCTAGACATCAGTTTTGAAGATGGTACTGCTGATATGGTTCTGCCACTATTTGAGTGACCATGTCTTTTTTAGATGTTGAATACACCAAGATTTGGCGTCGCCCATTTTGTTGCGTCGCCAAGCCATCACAATATCGATAGGTTGCGGCTCTGTTCCCGAAATCTGCTGTAGAACGCCAGATTCGATCAGTGGTTTCGCTATAACACTCGGTAAGGTACCAATCCCTAATCCCGTCGTTAACGCTTCTACTTTCGCAGGGAAGCTCGTGACCGTTAATCGCGGTTGTTTCTCTAGGATATTACGACTTAAAGCGGGTTGATCGCGGGCTGTATCTGCAATTGCGATCACCCTGTAACTTTCCCTCGCCTTTTGGTCGAATTCGCCAGAACGTTTGTGAACATAGTGGTTTGATGCCGCGACCCATACCATTTCCATTTTCCCGATTACGTCACTTTTCATGTCGTTTGGAATCGTGTCAAGCTTAGGGCATACCAATAGATCGGCACGGCCATCTGTGAGAGATTCCCAACAACCCGCTAAGATTTCTTCTTGTAAGCGAACACGTGTCTTACTGATTTTGCCGAGCTCATCGACTAGCGAGAAGAAATTAGCAATCGGAATGATGCCATCAAAGGCAATGGTCAAATCCAACTCCCAGCCATTTGCTAGAATACTCGCGTCATTAACGAGTTGTTCTGTGGCGCCAAGAATAATCCTACCTTGCTCTAATATTAACTGCCCCGCTTCCGTGAAATTTGCACGGTGGCCTGAGCGGTCAAAAATCATGATATCCAAGTCTTGTTCTAACTTCTGGATTTGATAACTCAATGAAGAAGGTGCTCGGTCCATTTCATTCGCTGCAGCGGCAAAACTCCCACGACGATCTATGGCATCCAGTATATGTAGTGCTTCAAGTGTTATTGGGCTATGCATCAGTATCCAACTTTATAAATGAGAGGTTAATCACAAAAATTGAAGTATTCACCAGCTAAATGGAACGTTTAAAGCTTTTAAAATACAACGAGTTATACGGTTAAAATAGGTTTAGGCTGACGAAATCGAAAATAAATTCAAATGCAAATAATAGTAATTATCATTTAGATCCAATATTATCTTTCGCAAATCAAGATAATACTATGGAATTAAGGTAACTATCAGATGTATAAGCAATCCCTACTCTCTGCTTCAATCGTTTTAGCGCTTTCATCAACCTCAGCCTTTGCTGAAGATTATGCCCTATTTGACGAGGTTGTTGTATCTTCGACTCGTACGAATCAAACACTTATCAATACTGCGGCTTCTGTGACTGTCATCTCTGACGAGCAAATCGAAGAGAACATGGCAAAAGATGTTAACGAAATCTTCGAATACACTCCGGGTGTGACGATGAATTCGAGCTCTCGTCAAGGCGCACAGACTATCAACATTCGTGGAATGGAAGGCAAACGCGTTAAGATTTTGGTTGATGGTTCATCGCAACCAGGTTCATTTGATGGTGGCCCTTATGCATTTATTAACTCTAGCGGTATTTCAATCGATCCCGATATGTTGAAAAGCGTCGAAATCATCAAAGGCGCTGCTTCAAGTTTACACGGAAGTGACGCTATTGGCGGCGTTGTTGCTTTCGAAACTAAAGACCCTTCTGATTTCTTAAAAGATGGCGAAGATTTTGGTGGCCAAGCTAAACTGTCTTACTCTTCAGAAGACAATTCTTTTAGCGAACATGTTGCGTTAGCGAATCGATTCGGCGACCTAGAAACATTGGTAGCCTACACGCGTCGAGATGGTGAAGAGTTGCAAAACTTCCGTAACCCTAACGACTTAGAGAACTACGCTGTTGAAGGTCAAGATACCTCAGCAGATAATCTTTTGGTTAAGTTGCAATACCAGTTAAACGAAAGTCATCGTATCGAGTTCTTAGCTGAGCTAATCAAAGATACTTCAGACTCTGACATCTACCACTCAAGCTACGATAGCTATACAGGTGCTGATGACACAACGCAAAATCGATTCGCTATTAAGCACATTTGGTTCGCTGATGGCACAATTGCCGATACCGTGACGAGCAAAGTATCGTACATTTCTAAAGAAGAAAATGGTGTAACGAAGCGCTTTAAACCTGCTGGCCCAGGTATGCCACCTTGGGTACCAGCTAACAACGACAACTTACAAACTAAAGACTACGAGTACACCGAAGATAAGCTTGAAATCGAGACGCAGTTAGATAAAGAAATTAACAACCATTACCTAGTGTATGGTGCGACTTATACACATAGTGACATTAGTAACACCAACATGGAGTACAACTCTGATCCAGCTACTGATGATCAGCTTTATGTATACACTCCTGATGCTAAAGAGCAAAAATTCGGCTTGTTTGTTCAAGATGAAATTAGCCTAATGAATGACAAGCTGGTTGTGACTCCAGGTGTTCGTTTTGATTACTTCTCAACGGATCCAGGCAGCAGCACTACCGAATCGTTGACTGATTTCTCTGATTCTGCAGTAACAGGTCGTTTAGGTTCAACCTACAAACTGACAGATACAGGCACTATTTTTGGCCAAATAAGCCAAGGCTTTAGAGCTCCTTCTTTTGATGAGCTTTATTACACCTATGACAACCCTGGACACGGCTACGTAAATGATCCAAACCCAGATCTGAAGTCAGAAACAAGTATCTCTTACGAGTTAGGCTACCGTCATAATACTCAAGCTTCATCATCTGAAATTGCGGCTTACTATAGTGACTACGATGATTTCATCGAGACAGTAGTTACGAAAAAGGTTGGCGGAATGACGCACTATTCCAACGTTAACTTAGATTCGGCAACGATTAAGGGAATTGAGTTCTCGAACACGTTACTTTGGGATGTTTTGGTAGGCGCGCCTGAAGGTATTTCGACACACTTCGTTGCGTCATACACTGAAGGTGAAGACGGAAACGGAAATGCACTAAATAGTGTGAACCCTTGGAATGCTGTATTCGGTCTTAACTACGATGCTCCAAACCAAAACTGGGGTACTAGCCTTAAGTTAAACTACACGGCTGACAAGTCTGGTTCAGACATCAACTTCGATGACGAAAGTGGCGGCAACGCTGGTCAAGCTGAGCTTCCAAGTGCTACGGTTGTTGACTTGACGGCTTACTACAAACCAATCAAAGATCTGACTATTCGTGGTGGCGTGTTTAACTTAACGAATGAAGAGTACTACCGTTGGAACGACATTCGCGGCGACGATGAGCTTTACAAAGAAAACTCTCAAGCGGAAAGAAACTACGGCATCTCAGCTAAATACGAATTCTAATTCGTTAAATAGCTGATACAGAAAAGCTTATGTAGCAGAAACTAAAAAGCCAGCTTAATGCTGGCTTTTATCTATTTCACTAAAAATTGTATCAAAAAGGAATAAGTGAAATTACGTCTTACTTCTCTGCCATTTCTTTCTTAACCATTACTGCAGCAGCAATGATGAAAGTGATGATTAGGCCTAGTTCCATGATTAACTCCAAAGAAAATTAACATTAAACATATAATTCGCGAGCATAGTAACACAACGAATACAGAATGATACTTTTTAACCACTAATTTACTTTTTATTCGATTTAGATCAAAAAAGATGCCCTAAAGCATCTTTTTGTACGTTAACTATTCATGAAACGACTAGATCAACCAGGGAAACCATCAGGGTTCGTTGACTGCCAGCGCCACGTATCTTCGGTCATATCAGTCAGTGTGCGCGTCGCATTCCAGCCCAACTCTTTCTGAGCTTTAGCCGGATCAGCCCAACATTCTGCGATGTCACCTGGGCGACGATCGACCAGTTGATAAGGGACTTGTTTACCGCTCGCTTTCTCGAACGCCTTAACCATATCTAATACACTTGAACCGTTGCCTGTACCAAGGTTGTAAATATGAAGACCGTCTTTACGCCCTACTTTCTCAAGTGCAGCAATATGACCGTCAGATAGATCCATGACGTGGATGTAATCACGTACGCCAGTGCCGTCTTTTGTTGGGTAATCGCTACCAAATACTGATAAGAATTCACGACGGCCTACAGCCACTTGAGATACGAATGGCATTAGGTTATTTGGGATACCTTGCGGATCTTCACCTAACTCACCACTTGGATGAGAACCGACTGGGTTGAAGTAACGCAGCAGGGTAATACTCCAATCTGGATTCGCTTGTTGAAAATCGGTTAAACACTCTTCAACCATTAGCTTGCTACGGCCATAAGGGTTAGTTGCACTTGTCGGGAAATCTTCAGTAATTGGAACACTCGCTGGATCGCCGTATACCGTTGCTGATGAACTAAATACCAGTGTTTTTACACCCGCTTCACGCATAGCATCGACAAGAACTAGAGAGCCATTAACATTGTTGTCGTAGTATTCAAGAGGCTTAGCAACGGATTCACCAACCGCTTTCAAACCAGCAAAGTGGATAACAGCTTCGATGTTATGTTGCTTCATGGTTTCAATCAGCAGTGCTTTATCGCGAATGTCGCCCTCAATAAAATCAGGACGAACGCCGGACACTTTCTCGATACGTTCTAATACGCTCGGTTTGCTATTGTACAAGTTATCAAAAAGAACAGGTGTCATGCCTGCATTGATCATTTGGATACTTGTGTGACTGCCGATGTAGCCCATGCCACCTGTAACTAAAACATTCATGCTTAGTAAACCTTTATAAAAATACTCAACCTATGGCTTATGATACAACAACTTAACGCGAGCTAACAGACATCAGTACTGTTGATTGTCTGCAGAGAAGGTATATTGACCTTTTCCTTTGTGCTTCGCTTGATACATCGCTTCATCGGCCATTTTTAAAATCGTGTCGAGATCTTTGTCTGATCCATCGACTAAATGGATTCCTATACTTGCACCGACTTTCAGTGTTCGCTGTTTGTAGTTCACTTCTTGTTCGATAAGATCCAACAAACGCTCCGCTAACTTGGCGATTAAGTTTTTGTCGGTCTGTTTAATAATAAGTACAAATTCGTCACCCGACAAACGTGCGACTAAATCCCCTGCTCTTACTTGCGAAAGCAAGCGGTCAGAAACCGTCTTAAGTATTTCGTCTCCAGCATCGTGTCCGTAGGTATCGTTTATACGTTTAAAGCCATCAAGATCTAAGTAAAGTACCGCAAACTGTTGATTTGAATAATGACTCGCGGATACGACACCATCTAAGAACTTATAAAGTTGCGCTCGATTCGCTAAACCGGTCAATGCGTCATGATGCGCTAAGTGTTCTAACCTCTCCATCTCTTTAACATTAGAGAGATCAGATAAAGTTAACACCATATCAAAATCGCCTTCTTTACGATCCGAGACAATTCGATTTACTTTGACGAACATTGGAACCAAAGTGCCTGAAACATTTTGCTCCCATACTTCTCCTTGCCATTGACCATAGTTTTCAAGAGAGCTGCGAATTGTCGGCATTAAGGACGAAAACTGCTGCCAAGAAAAGACTTCAAACGGCGTTTTGTCCACCAGCAAGTCAGCATGATAACCAAGTAACTGTGTGACCGCTGGGTTAACCATGGTAATAACGTTCGACGAATTGAGCACGATCAGCCCATCTTTACTGTTCTCAAATACGCCTGCCGCAAGTCGTTGACGGCTCATTGCCGTTTCAATCTCGGTCACGTCTTGTATCGCAAACAGAGTATGGCCATGTTTCGATAACGATCGGCTACTAATTTGTAACCATTGCTTAGATTGGAACAGATCAATGCTTTCGATCATTTCGTCGTTGAGCTCGATATTAGAATTTATAGCGGCTTGTAAAAAACCTGGTGGCTTAGTCGCGATGAGCTCTTGAATCGACATGTTTTCAAGAAAAGCTTCGGTACACTTAAAGATGTCTCGTGTAGCAGCATTAGCGTGAACAATGACCCCTTTTCGATCGACAACCAATAGTGAATGCTGAACCGTTTCAATGACTTCGTTCGCAAAAGATTTTTCTTCTTGCAGTTTATCTAATGTGAAATTGATCTGACTGTCACGATGCTTCAGCCTTTCTAACATGGTATTGAATGCACGAACTAAGTCGCCAATCTCATCGTTACTTGCGGCTGTTAATTTGGGTTGCTCTGAACGACGCTCAACAAATGCCTGCATTGCTTCATTTAACTCAAACATCGGTTGAATAATGAAACGTTGAACCATGGTTACGAGCACGATCCCCAGAAGTACGAGCAGAAATAAATAGATCACCGCGACTTTTAAAATGTTGGTCAGGATCTTAGCAAACGTCTGTTTGGATATTGTGACGCGTAGCTTTGCTATCATTTCATCATCTAGCCAAATGGGTACAGAGAGATAAATATAGTCTTCTGAGATCGCAAACTGCTGAGCGGCAATATCTTTGAGCTCATCAGCATTAGGCCTAGGTATGACGGTATTATCCACCTGATAGCTAGCAAATAACTGGTTGTCGTGATCAAATAACTTTACTCGCACTATGTCCTTATCGGCTGCAAAGGCAGACAAAATTTCGTTTGCGGAGGTTTTGTCTTCAAACAAAATCGCGGCTTGTAGATTGTATGCCACGCCTTGAGCCAACACTTTAACTCGTTGTATCAGGTTATCTTTCTCGCGTTCAAAAGTGACAGTGTAATTAATAGATTGAATTGTGATAAAGGCAACAGACACAAACAAGATGATCGGCAGGATAAGCTTGTTTTTGATGGATAGCTTATTGATGACAGACAACATTAATTACCCTCCACGACAGCGATACGTAACAAATTTGAGCCTATGATGTAGTTGCCTCTTTTGGCGTTGTCCAAATTGATCTTGGGTTTAATTTTTTTATCAACAGTAACAAGCTCAACGACACCTCCTATGCGAGTAAAGTTAGGAGTCGGACTGACAGTAATCATATTGGGCGAATATAAGCTGTTATCAAATCCCTCATCAGCAGCAGTAAAGTAAGTGATATCGCACTGTGTTGTGACAGTTTGGTGTACATGAATGGGCAGCAAGCGCATTGTTTCGCCATTGGTAAATGAGGTAAGCACATCACTGACTTCTTTATCCCCAATCACACAAAAATCGACGCTATTCATCTGACTCTCATTATCCCAACGAATAAAATTAGCGATTCTTAACAGATACATAGCCTTCATTTCATTGGAGCTGAAACTCGTCGCGTTCGAACCAAAAGAAGTGAGAAGTAAAATCAGCGCAAGTGTACCAATTGCAAATGATTGACAGAATTCGGCACGTTGCTCGAGCCTTTTGACACTCATGAGATACCCTTACGTAAATCTATTCGTAGTTAAATGTGATTGGGGTAAAGACTTTTTAATGACGGCACGTAGTCGTTGCTTTCATTCATGCTAAATTTGAGTGAGTTCGCGGGATATCTCCCGAGTTCACTTACTTTATAGGCAGAGTCGAATCTTTTGTTTATTCGCTCACTATATATGAAATGGAATACTGATAAGTTTCTGGTACCAAAACTTTGAAACAGGTCACTGTTTAATTCCATCATTTATACCAACGTCAGTAAGAACCTAAACGTAAAGGATTGAAAGCAAGTGACAATGAAGATTTTGCTTAATTGCGACATGGGAGAAAGTTTCGGCAATTGGAAGATGGGCGATGATGAATCGGTCATGGAATGGGTCGACATGGCGAATATTGCCTGCGGTTTTCATGCGTCCGATCCCCACGTGATGTCTAAGACTATTAAACTTGCTGAACATTACCATACTCAGATAGGAGCTCATCCCGGCTATCAAGATCTTGTTGGCTTTGGGCGACGTTCAATCCCTCATACTATTGACGAGATCAGCGAATTAGTTTGCTATCAAGTGGGCGCACTGCAAGCCTTGTGTCGTTATCACCATACAACGGTTGGGTATGTGAAGCCTCATGGTGCCCTTTATAACGATATGATGGCAAATACCGATGTGTTTAACGCAGTCGCTCAAGCGGTTGCTGAGTTCAACATCCCTTTAATGATCCTCTCTTCTTCTGATAATCAACAGTATTTAGACATCGCTGATGATCATGATTTGCCTCTACTCTTCGAAGCCTTCGCAGACAGAGCTTATTTAAACAGTGGACAGTTAGCCCCGAGAACTTTAAAAGGTTCGGTCTATGTCAATCAAGATGATATCTATAACCAAGTCATGCAGATCGTCAATTACGGATCAGTCACAACGCTCGAAGGTGAACGACTCCCTATTGAAGCCGACACGATTTGTGTCCATGGCGATAATCCACAATCGATCGCATTGATTAAAAAAATCAGACAAGACCTCAACGCTTTTAATTAATATTGCGAAAGCTAGAAAGCTACAAGCCTGTAAGTGTCAAAGCGGTTAGTTACAAATAAAGCGATAAGATAAGACCACATAACAAGAAACCATGGCCAATCACCAAAACTGCTTATGCTGTGATTGGCACGAATGGTACTTTAAAGCGTATTTCTTCGTATCAGTATGGAAGCGAAATGAAGATGAACAAGATTGAATTCAATATCGACCCTGTCGCAGAGTGCAGTGTTCTAGTTACATTAAAGCCGACTTACTCCTCAAACGTGACGCAAAGTGTAGAGCAAAGTTCAAGCGCAGATGATTCTCGATACATGGCCCACTTTTCTGAGGCCATTCGACAACATTTCGCGTCAGTATTAATGAACGTGACACCGGCTTATCACACAATATTGGTGGATTACCTGCCTTACCGAATATCTGAACAACAATTGGTCGAACAACTTAATACCCTACTCACTCAATCCTTGTCGACACTGGCAAACAACCATTCCCAATCAAACGTTGTTGAACTGCCCGCCTATTATTCTAAAGAAACCGCACTCGATTTAGAACGATACCAAGACAAAGGGTTATCGTTAGATTCTGTCATTGCTCATCACACTTCTCAGACATATCACGTCAGTGCAATTGGCTTTATTCCTGGCTTTGCCTTTATGTCTGATGTGGTTGATGAGCTGGTATTGCCGCGCCATGCGACTCCGCGTTTAAGCGTGCCCAAAGGCAGTATTGCTATTGCGGGGTCAAAAACGGCTGTTTATCCATCTGACTCACCGGGTGGATGGAATATTATAGGTAACTGCCCTTTATCATTGTTCGACTATGACCAATTAACCAGTGCAGACATAACCTCGCAAGGTCTCTCATTGTTGAATGTTGGCGATAGCGTGCAGTTTAAAACCATCACTAAGAAAGAATTCATTGAACTAGGAGGTGTACTTAATGGTTAAACCAACACTGACAGTACTTAAGCCGGGGCCAATGAGTTTGATTCAAGACTTCGGGCGGTTTGGTGTCGCACACCTCGGTTTAACACAAGGTGGCCCAGTGGATGATTACTCTTACAGTTGGGCTAATCACCTATTACAAAATCCAGTAAACCTAGCCGCGTTAGAAATTACACTAGGACAATGTGCTTTCAAGATCGATCATGATTGCGAAATGTCGATATGTGGTGGCGATTTACAGGCGGCTTTGGATGGTCAAAAGCTTGATAACTGGAGTACTTTCCAAGTTCGAGCTGGGCAGGTTTTATCTTTTGGATTGCCGAAGAATGGCCTTCGAGCCTATTTAGCGATTAAGGGAGGGTTTGATGTTCCCGTGACTTTGAATAGTCGATCTACGGTTACACGGGAAAAGATTGGCGGTCTTACCCAAAATGGCGAACCTTGCCAACAAGGTCAGAAGATAGCTTTCTCGACGCATCCTCTCACCCAACCTTTCAAGCCATTGAGCGTCACGTTCAGATACAAACCCAACTATAACCTGCCTTTGAATTTACGCATTATCGAAGGTTATCAATGCAATCTGTTTTCTGAATCTGCGAAGGAAACGCTCTATAGCTCCAGTTATCGTGTTGACCAGAATTCGAACCGTATGGGTTATCGACTCAGTGGCGAGCCGGTCACTTCTCCTGATGTATCCTTGTTATCAGAGGGAATAGCTCTTGGGGCGATTCAAATCCCACAAGACGGGCAACCTATCGTGTTATTGAACGACCGACAAACCATTGGTGGCTATCCGAAAATTGGTTGTATCGCTCGAATTGACTTACCGAGGTTAGCTCAAGCAAAACCGGGCCATGAAATATCGTTTAGTAAAGGCGATCGTTTGGGCTTACAAGATGTGTGGTGTCAGTGGGCACAGTTTTTCGGTTATTGATGTATTTGTTCTTGATGAACAACCCTATTAAGAAAACAAAACCAGACATCTAAATCGAAAAATCCAGCTTACTGTTTGCAGCAAGCTGGATTTTGAATTTGGGTATCGTGGTTCTAGGTTAAGGTATAAGCTTCTAGGAGAATTAGACTGCCTTTAGCCGTGATCTTGACCTGATACCTTCGCAAGCGCATCTGGGTAACCGCGCTCTTTGGTTAATCCTATCGCTCTGTTTTCAATATCATTCATGCTAAGTGACATTGTCACTGAGTGCGTATCTTCAATCGATACCGATTCAGCTATATCAAACCATTGCTCAGCAACCTTTTGCGCTGCTTCTAACGTGGAAGACGCTTTTACGACTTCAAGTCGAGCATAGCGCTCACCGCAGAAAGACACGTCTGAAGCTCTCAAGCTTGGGTCCGTCCCCGGAATTTGCTGCGCACCGAAAAGCGGCTTGCCGCCAACTTCTGCAGAAGCAAAGCTTGGAATGAACTGAGACATATGAGTAATCGCCGCTCGCGTTCTTAACTCAAGTTGCTCTTCGCTCCAACCGGATACGATTTTCTTAAGTAGCTTAGAGGGTAACTGAGGTTGTGATGAATCCGTTGAAGATGAAACCAACCCACCCTCAAACAGAGTAATTCCTTCTGTCATGCCATGAAGCTGGAACACACCATCAGCATACGGCGTTAATTGCGCCATACCTTGTGGAGTGCCTCTTGGGCCATGAAAGATAACCTCTGGCCATTCTTCCTTACATTCTTGAGAATATGGCCACTCAGTGACGTAGGCGGCTTTAAATTCAACCAGTCTTTGTTGCTTAGATCCAACAAAGTCGTCAACGATGCCGGTCTCGAAACCACTCGCATTAATCAAGTAATCTGCCGTCAGGTTACAACTTTGATTTTCACGATCTGTGTAAGTTAAAGACCAGCCTTCTCCCGTCGATTCAACAGATTGTAAACGGCTGTTGGTCAACACAGTACAATTCGATTGTTTATCAAGGGACAACTGAGCTGTCGCGGACAGTCGGAATACACTCCACCCATACTCTTGAACCATCGCGACTGGGTACTTAAGCGTGTCTAAATCAGTGTGTTTAGCAAAAGGAATACACCATTCATCGAGCGATGTAGGTTTCAGAGGCTGCGTCTTTGTAGAAAGCGCTAACAAATCCTCTTTACTGTAGAGTTTGTAATACTCTTCCGGATCGCCAAGCACTTGATTGCTTTTATCTTGTTTAACAAGATCCGCATAAGCTTGTTTGATGAGTTTAAGGCGAGGAAGTAAATCCATCGGTTCACCGCCATCACTATGTGGTACAGCGATGATTGTCGGTCGAATATTGATCGTGTGAGGGAATAGCCGGACAGTATCAATCGACTGCGTGAGCAACTGGAGACACTGCTCTACAGAAATATCTCGATACAAATTGCCGCCAGCGTGCAAGTGGCAAATAGGTGGTCCATTAACCAAACTTGGCCCTTTTTCCATGATAATGACCTTAAAACCCAGCTCACTAAAATGAATAGCGCTCGTGGTTCCGGCAATACCGCCGCCAACAATGGCAATAGAAGGTTGATTTGTATCCGTTTTGTTGTGGTTCATCGTGTTCTGTAGAATTAGATTAACTGCCCCCATTCTACTTTTGTTCGGCGATGAATTAAATCACATTTTTATCAAGGTCTTAGCATTCTGCTTATTAATATCAATGTAAAAAACAAAAATAATCTCTTGACTTAATAACTCTAGATTGAGGTTTGAAGGTTATTCTAACAGTCAGATTTGTCCTAAGTGACGCCACATAAAGGCTGTCTCAATACTCGTAAAACACCGACGTTAACTTATCCCTAAAGTTATCCACCGTTTTTGTGGATAACTGTTGATAACGTTCTTGCTAAGTTGCGCAAACCCTTTGTTTACAGGGACTAACCGATGTTCATAAAATCGTCGATATTGAACAATGAGTTTTAATTAATGCTGAGAAATGTCTATTTTAAGGTGAGATATATCTTGTTAGTCACACGAGTTGGTTAAATAAAAAGCGGCCTATCGCGAGTGACCTAAAAGATGTAAATAGGTATTCGCTGCTAGACCGCTTTAAAAAGTGTGGGTGACGTATGTTAGTTACCCGCTTTTACTTAACCAATGTCGTTTTTAATGCTTATCCAAAGTCCTTGTTTACTGGCGCCAACAAACGTTTAATCAAACTGTTGACCACCGCCGCTAAGGTCATGAAAGTCAGCACAGGCAAAACAATCCATAACATTGGGTGAAGTGATGGTTCTAATTCGAAGCCAAAGTTCATCACGCCAGCGACACTGAGTTCAGAACCTAAAGCTGCAATCGATCCCGCCACCAATGCCATCAATCCATATTCACACCAAATGGTATTGAGAATGCGCTTCTTACTCGCCCCTAAGGTTCGATATAAACGAATCTCTTGCTGTCTTTGAGATAAGCTCAGTCTTAGCAGTGTGAAAATTAACAACAGCCCCGCTACCACGCCAAGTGCTGCGAGCACGGTGATTGACCAGACGATTTGTTTAAGCAGCTCTTGTATCTTGCTGCCCATCTTACGAATGTCCATCAAACTTACAGTCGGGTGATTTCGAGATAGATCGTTGAGCATTTGGTTGTGTTGCTCTTCTAATCTGAAACTCACCAACCAAGTAGAAGGAATGGCACTCAATACATCCGGAGTAAAGATGAAGTAGAAGTTTGGCTTCATTTCACGCCACTCTACCTTCCTAATGCTATTGACGTTAGCCACAACGCTCTGGCTGTTTATCGTGAAAGTGAGCTCATCACCTATCTCCAAGCCAAGTTGTTCAGCCACTTCAGATTCGACGGATACGCCTTTCTCTTGAGTCCAAGTACCTTCAAGCACTTCGTTATAGACTGGTAGAGCGTCTCCCCACGTAAAGTTAATCTCTCGGCTTAGTGCATCTGTCCCTTCAGATGTATCACTGTACTCGTTCGCTTCGACTCCGTTTATTGTGGTTAAGCGACCACGAATAATTGGGAATGCCTGAGTACGTTCTACATCGTTGGCATCAATGGTCGCGAGATAATCGTCTTTCTCATAGCTCGCGATGTTCAGTGCAAACGCATTAGGCGCGTTTTCAGGTAAGGTTTGTTGCCAATCCGACAACAAATCACTTCTCACTAGCCAGATAATCGATAGCAGCATCAAAGACAACGCTAAAGACCCGAACTGAATACCAGTAGCAAAGGGTGTGCGATTGATTCGACTTAACGCCAAACGCATCGAAGTTGATGTCGGTAATTTGCCAAACAAGCGCAATACCACATTACTCACGACCGCTAATACTAAGAACAGACAAGCGATCCCAGCTAAGACAATCCACACCAACAAATTATCGCCGTACATCAACATCATTGGAATAACAGGCACAAGCAACAACAAGTATTTTTTATAGCTTTCACGTAACTGGTGATTTGATTGAATAACGCTGATAGCTGAT
The DNA here is from genome assembly GCF_030297155.1 of Vibrio sp. FE10. Lineage (NCBI taxonomy): Bacteria > Pseudomonadati > Pseudomonadota > Gammaproteobacteria > Vibrionales > Vibrionaceae > Vibrio > Vibrio apostichopi. Next base: position 1,822,086 of record NZ_AP028068.1, read on the forward strand.
GTGTTTACCAAACCTATTAGTGGGATACCTAACGCAGGCACGCCAATCAAGATACTCGATACGATAGCCAGTATTGCAGGCTCAGCACCATAACTCGGAAGCGGTGTTGGCAGTAAGTCACTAAGTGGAATTCGCAATAAAAACTCTAAGCCAATACCAATGGCGATACCGAGTACAGCGCCAATAACGACTAACAGAGATACCTGTACAGATAGCCATTTAATGATCCACGGTTTACTCGCACCTAAGCTTTTAAGCATCGCGATGGTTTTTCGACGACTCGCCACATAATGTTGGCAAGTCAGCACTAAAGTAGTCGCAGCCATGATCACAACAATAGCCACCGTTAGTGATAAGTATTGAGTGGTGCTTTCGAACATGTCGTTGGTACGACTGGATGAGTCTTGTGTACGCCAGCGATCACTTGGTGTCAGTTCGATACTGTCTTGTGCGGCTTTGAGTTTCGATTCATCACCATTTAAAAACAATCTAAAGCTAACGCGACTGCCTGGTTGGATTGCGCCTGTCGCTTCAACATCGTTATTGTGAATCAGAACAGCAGGCATTTGTTGGAAAGGGTTAAAACTCAAGCCCGGTTCTTGCGCGATACGCCCTGTGATTGTTAAATCGGCATCGCCTATCGTGACATTGTCACCTATCTCAACTTCTAGTTGAGCAAATATGCGCTCATCAAGCCACAATTCACCCGGTTCAACATGATTACTTGCCGCGTTATCTGCGCCTTCCAGTATCATTTCACCGCGTAAAGGGTAATTGCTCTCTAAGGCTTTAACGGTAACCAACTGCATCGAGTTATCACTGAATGCCATGGTTGAGAAACGGGTCAGCTGAGAGCTTTCTAACTGTTCAACCTGAGTCAGGTCTAATAAAGGTTGTGGGATTGGGTTTGCCGAGACAAATACACTGTCTGCGGTTAACGCATCTTTGCCCTGCTTTACGATCACTTGTTCCATACGCTCAGCCAACGCTGAAAGCGCGAACACACAAGCAATGATGAGCGTTAAAGCGATGGATACTGGCCATAGCTGACCATGTCGAATCTCTTCGATGCTCCATGAAAACAGTCGTTTGTTCAGTCCGTGTGATGAATTCAATTTACACTTCCTCTATGTGACCGACATGCATTTTCAAGGTTCTTTGGCAACGCTGTGCGAGTTTAGGGTCGTGCGTGACGAGAACAAGCGTGGTGCCGTGCGATGAATTGAGTTCAAACAACAACTCGACGATTTTCGCTGCGGTTTGTTGGTCTAGGTTGCCCGTTGGTTCATCGGCAAACAAAATTTTAGGCTTAATCATAAACGCACGAGCCAATGCGACCCTTTGTTGTTCGCCACCTGACAGTTGAGATGGCAAGTGATCAAGCCTATCTTTCAAACCCACTGATTCAAGCAAAGCTGTCGCGCGTTCGATGTCTTCGTCTTCACCTTTCAATAGACAAGGTAGCGTGACGTTTTGCAGAGCAGAAAGGCTTGGAATCAATAAGAAGCTTTGGAAAACAAATCCAACGGATTCACTGCGGATCTTGGCTCTCGCTTCATCGTCCAGCTGTGATAGAGGTTGGCCTAACAAACTGATTTCGCCAGTAGTTGGCACATCGAGCCCTGCAAGCAGTGTCATTAACGTGGATTTACCCGCACCTGAAGTACCGACAATTGCAACCGTTTCACCCTCACGAATATCGATATCAACTTGCTCTAAGATTGTTAAATGTTCTTGATTAGTAGACACTGTCTTGGAAACAGCTTCTGCTTTTATGATGGATGTATGCATGACTCGACTAATTTCCTTTTTATTTTTTATTTTATTTTCAACCGCTTCGTTAGCTCAAAGCTCTACGTCAGCTCAAGTTTCCAAGTTATTGGTACTTGGCGATAGCTTGAGTGCGGGTTACAACATGGATATCAAGCAAAGCTGGCCAAGTTTGTTGCCAGACGCATTGGAAAAACATGATAAAACCGTGAACGTGGTCAACGGCAGTATTTCTGGTGACACAACGGGCAATGGCTTAGCGCGTTTACCGCAACTGCTTGAAGAACATGCCCCAGACACCGTTCTTATTGAACTTGGCGCAAATGATGGACTGCGTGGCTTCCCACCTAAGCTTATGTCTGCGAATCTGGATCAGATCATCGAGCAAGTAAAAGCTGCGGGCGCGAAACCAATTATGATGCAGATTAAAATCCCACCTAACTACGGCAAACGTTACAACGAACAATTCGAGTACGTTTTTACATCGCTGTCTGATCAACAAGACGTGCCACTTTTGCCCTTTTTCCTTGAGCACATCATCCTCAAACCTGAGTGGATGATGAACGATGGACTGCATCCAAAACCAGAAGCTCAACCTTGGATCGCTGAATTCGTCGCCGAAGAATTATATCAGTATCTTTAGGTTTTAATGGTCTAGCTCAATAAATTTTACACAGCTTTACGTTAGCCTGAGTGCATATCACCGTTAACTGTAAGGTTATTTATGCTGATCGAACCTATTATCAAGGGTGTGGTAGCCAAAAGCGCTCACCCTATTGGCTGTCAAGAAGCCGTAAAGCAACAGATCAAATTTGTTAAGAGTGCGCCGCAAATCAAAGATGGCCCTAAACGAGTCCTGATCATCGGCGCATCCTCTGGCTTCGGCCTTGCCGCTCGTATCGCCCTTACCTTTGGCGGTGCAAAAGCTGACACCATCGGCGTCTCATTCGAGCGCGGTCCTAATGAAAAATCCTTAGGCAGTGCTGGTTGGTACAACAACATTTACTTCAGAAAAGAAGCCGAACGAGAGCAGCGTACTGCGATCAACATCGTTGGCGATGCCTTTTCACAAGAAACACGCTCACAAGTTGTCGAAGCCATCGAAACTTACTTCGAAGGTGAAGTGGATCTGATTATCTACAGCTTAGCCGCTGGTGTTAGACCAAAACCTGATTCTGAAGAGTTCTGGCGTTCTGCGATCAAGCCAATCGGTGAAAGCGTCACTGGTGCGACTATATCTCTTGAGCACGATCATTGGGTAACCAACACGCTTGAAGCAGCAACCGAAGAAGAAGCTGAAAGCACACTCAAAGTCATGGGTGGCGAAGACTGGGAAAACTGGATAGATGAGCTGATCAACGCTGAATCTATTGCTCCAGGCTGTAAAACCATCGCATTTTCTTACGTTGGTCCAGAAGTGACGCACCCTATCTACTTAGACGGTACTTTAGGACGCGCTAAGATCGACCTTCATCAAACCAGCCATGCGCTGAATCTTGAGCTAGCCAACTTCGGCGGTAATGCTTACGCGACCGTGTGTAAGGCATTGGTAACCAAAGCGAGTGTATTCATTCCGGGTTTAAGCCCCTACTTACTTGCTTTATATAAAGTGATGAAAGAGAAAGAAACCCACGAAGGTTGTATCGAACAGATGCAGCGCTTGTTTAGCTGCAAACTGTATGGTCAGGAAAAAGTGCCACTTGATGGTGAACGACTAGTACGAATGGACGAATGGGAACTCGACCCCGAAACCCAAGCTCACGTGACTGAGTTGCTTGAAGCGATGGACGAAAACAACTTCCAATCCATCGGCGACTATCAAGGTTTTAAAGAAGAGTTTTTACAGTTGAACGGGTTTGCTCAACCATCGGTAGACTATAACCAGAAACTTAACACTCAAGATTTTATAAAGTTAAAGCCTTAATCGAAACTTATCTCATTACTGAGACCCGGATTCACATTTGAAAACCTCTGCAAAATTGCAGAGGTTTTTTTCTGCAACTTTTCTTATACTTAATTAACGTAATATTCACAGGCTATTTGGTTTCATCATAATTAACACAGGATGTGTTGATGCATTAAGCATAATTGACTCGGAGTCATATGAAGAAAATTAAAACTCTAGATTTAGACATCCCAGACGACATGAAATCCGGTTGGCAAAATATTGTCGACTTGCTGGCTCAGATCACTCAAGTTCCAGCCGCTCTCATCATGCGTGTCCATAGTAACTCCATCGAAGTTTTTTCAACCAGCCGTAGCGAAAATAATCCCTATGCCCAAGGCGACTCAGAAACATTAGGCAATGGGTTGTACTGCGAGAGCGTCATGGAATCTCAGCAACATCTCGTTGTTCCTAACGCCTTGGCTGATCCCGAGTGGGAAGATAACCCTGATATCAAACTGGGTTTGGTCTCGTATTGTGGTATTCCGTTACTTTGGCCGAATGGCGAGTTGTTCGGTACGATCTGCATCTTAGACTCTAAAGAAAACCACTACACGCCTACCTATATCAAGTTACTCGAAAGCTTTCGTACTTCAATCGAGTCTCAACTCAAGACTTTGTTTCAGCACGCGAAATTGACTCAGATGAATGAAGAGTTAAAAAACCGCGTTTACACTCGAACGAAAGATCTTGCGAGCCTGAACTACTCACTCAACCAAGAGATTGATAAACGCAAAGCGGCTGAACAGAAAATCAATTTTCAGAAGAACCACGATCTTGGTACTGGCTTTTTGAATCGCAACGCATTTGAGTCTCGCTTAAACCAAAGGTTGTCTACACAGAATAGACTGACCGATTGTTCATACGCTGTCATTCATATCGGTTTTACCAATGGTCGACGTATCCAAGCACGTTACGGTTATAACGCATTAGACCAAGTGCTGGTTGAATACCGTCAGCGAATCGAAAGCATCTCCGATGTTGAAGTGTTCACGGCGCGCCCTACTTCTGTCGATCTCGTATTGGCGTTCAGCGTTAAGGATTTACAACATCGCCTCGAGGAATTGTGCAAGAGCTTGGTTAATGTTGGTCATTCAGAGTTCGCCATAGATAATGACAAGGTTCATTTGCATGCATTTATTGGCATTGCGATAACTGACAACGAAGACGATGCTGAAAGTGCGCTCCAGAAATCGTCAGAAGCGATGCTTGCCTGTAAAGACTCGGGGCAAAAATTTGCTTATTACTCTCAGTCACATACCGAAGAGCAAAGTCACCTGAACAAGATCGAAGGTTATTTGTTACACGCCGTTCGTAATGATGACTTGATGCTCTATTTCCAGCCGAAAGTCTGCCCGCTCACTCATCGATGGGTTGGCGCAGAAGCACTGTTACGCTGGAGGCACCCAGTTCTTGGTGATATCTCTAATGAAACCTTGATTCACATGGCAGAACAGAATGGTTTGATCTTCGAGGTTGGTAGCTTTGTATTGCGTAACGCGATTGAAAAAGCCAAAGAGTGGTCGCAATACGTTGATGATTTCAAAATGGCTGTCAATGTGTCTGCCGTTCAACTCAAGAACGTACATTTTGCCGAGCAGGTTATCCACCTCCTAGAAACCTATCACCTTGAACCGCACTTTTTAGAACTTGAGGTCACTGAAAGCGGTCTTATTGCTGACGAAGTGGTTGCTAAGAACACCTTGGAATCTCTGCATGATATCGGTGTTACATTGTCACTTGATGACTTCGGTACGGGCTATGCCTCATTTAGCTACCTTAAGAAATTCCCATTTGACGCGATCAAAATCGATAAGAGCTTTGTCGACCAAATGTTGAACTCAAGTGAAGACAAAGAGATTGTTCGTTCTATTGTTCAAATTGCTAAAAAGCTCGACTTAAAAGTCACCATCGAAGGCATTGAATCAGAAGTTCAGGAGCAATTCATCGTTGAGGAAGGTTGCGATGTTGGACAAGGTTACCTCTACGGTAAGCCGATGCCCGGGCAAGAATTCGAACACAGCTTAGTCAATCAAAACTATTTGGGGTCAACCCGTTACGCTTAAAGCGAAAAAGAGCAGTTTGTTTTGGATTTAGGTCTACTTTCTCTTTACTCTAAAGGTGGTGATTTTTATAATCGCCGCCTTTCTGTTTTTATCTTCCCTTTATATAGGCATTCCTCGTTATGGATCAGTTGACTGCAAAGCTTAAAAAGCTCGAAAAACAAAACTTCCGCGCATATCAACAAATTAAAGGTCAATACGACTTTGCTGATTTCGAATTACACATCGACCACGTTCAAGGTGACCCGTACGCATCTTCTTCACGTTTTCGCGCAACACGCGCTTGGTCGTTAACAGGGTTAGGTTGGCTGAAAGAAAAGTCTTACGAATACCAAGTAGCAGCTCGTGATTTTATTGCACGTAGCTTCTCTGAATTTGCTAAGCAAGAAGCGACCGTGTCTATCGCATTAACGGGTCAAACTGTTTTGGATAACACCGCTGTGGTTTTCACCGAGCACGGTATCGAAATCCGCTTTCGTATCAACCTACCTGCCGATGGTCGTAGTATTCTTGCAAAGAAAGCAATCAACATCATTACGTTCTATTTACCTAAGTTTATTCGTCGTGCAACGCTTGAACGCGAACTTAACATTGAAGCGATGATTAAGCATTGTGAAGCTGTTGAAGACCAAGACGCTTTACGCGCTCAATTGGAAGAAAACAACCTAGCGGCATTCGTAGCAAATGGCAGCATATTACCTCGTATCGCAGGTAACTGTGATTTACCAATGAAAGGCGCGGTTCCTTTCCTAGCACCAGAGTCTTTGAGTGTTACCTTAAACACCCCAAACCAAGGTGATGTAACTGGTTTAGGCATTCCTAAAGGTATTACACTGATCGTTGGTGGTGGTTTCCATGGTAAATCTACACTATTGAACGCTGTTGAACGTTCTATCTACAACCATATTCCTGGCGATGGTCGTGAAGGCATCGTGACGGCTACTGATACGATGAAGATCCGCGCGGAAGATGGCCGATGTGTACATAACCTGAATCTTTCAAACTACATCAACCATTTACCGATGCAGAAAGACACGTCTGATTTCAGCACACAAGATGCATCAGGTTCTACATCGCAAGCGGCTTGGCTACAAGAATCTATTGAAGCAGGTGTACAAACGCTCCTTATCGATGAAGACACGTCAGCGACTAACTTCATGATTCGTGACGAGCGTATGCAAGCGCTAGTATCGAAAGGGGCTGAGCCTATCACTCCACTTGTTGACCGTATTGGCCAACTTCGCGAAGAGATGGACATCTCGACTATCGTGGTAATGGGTGGTTCTGGCGATTACTTAGATGTGGCTGACACTGTGATTCAAATGCACGACTACCAAGCGGTAGACGTAACTGAAAAAGCACAAGAAGTCATTGCTCAACACCCTACTCAGCGAACTAACGAATGTGAGACGGCATTAGAGACGTTTGTTCCTCGCTCGTTAAACCGCGCAGCACTGATGAACATTCTTACTGACGGTAAATTCCGAGTTAACGCGAAAGGCAAAGAGTCACTGCGTTTTGGTAAGGAATTCGCAGACCTTTCTGCATTAGAGCAGTTAGAGTCAACTTCAGAAGTGAACGCGATTGGTTGGGCTTGGTTCCAGTTTGCACAAACTCCAGGCTGGTCAAACAACCCCGCTAAAGAGTTTAGCGCTATCTTAAGCGATGAGTGGCACGTGAACATGCCAAACTACGGTGACTTGGCGAAGCCAAGAGTATTAGATGTAATGGCTGCACTAAACCGTATGCGTAAATCTCAGTTCAAACCTTCGAACTCGAACTCGAACTCGAACTCGAACTAATATCTTGCGTTAAGTTAACCTTATCTCGTACTACGGCTCTCATTTATGAGGGCCGTTTTTTTTGAGCTTGAATCTACCTCGAACTTGTATTCTCAATACACGTATTCCGAATACAAATAATTCAATTACTTGATTCTTAATTAATAGATTATCAACACGTTGAATGCTGAGCAGTCTTACATTCGCCATACGTTGATTTATCTCTGAAATACCAAGAATCATGACACAGCTTTTACAAAGCCCTAGTGATATTCGGATAAAGTCCCGACACCACGAAGTGTAACTAAATGTAAAAGCCTGAGGTTTTGATGAACCACAAACGCGTAAAAATGCGTGATCATAAAAGTGAAGTAAACCTGTTTCGAAATCGAGTCATCGTTGCGTTTGTAGGGATCATGGTCTTCACCCTCGTTTTAATCGGAAACCTATACAGGCTCCAAGTTCAAGACTTCAAAAGTTATCAAACTCGAGCTGACGGCAACCGAATCAAGGTACTCCCTATCGCTCCAACGCGTGGGCTGATCTACGATCGCAATGGCGTATTACTCGCTGAAAACCAACTCATCTTTGATTTAATCATGATTCCTGAGAAAACGGATGACGTTGATACCATGCTCAGCAAGCTCAACAAATTCATCCCTCTTGATGATGAACAAATCGAGCGTTTCAAAAAGCGTTATCACAATACACGTCGTTTTAAGCCAGTGACCATTTTGGAAGATCTGAGCGAAGAAGAGATCGCCAAGTTTTCAGTTCAACAATACCAATTTCCAGGTTTATCCATCGATACCAACCTCAAGCGTTTTTACCCAAGTGGCGAGATACTTACCCACGTCTTAGGGTATGTCGCGCATATCAACGACAGTGACTTGAGAAAGCTTGATGAACAAGACAAAGAATCGAATTATCAAGCAACAACGGTTATCGGTAAGCTTGGTGTCGAACGATATTACGAAGACATACTTCATGGCACAAAAGGCTATCAAGAAGTTGAGGTAAACAGTCGCGGCCGTATTGTCAGAACCATTAAATATGTACCGCCAGTCGCAGGCAAAGACATTGTCCTGAACATCGACATTGAGCTGCAAAAATACGTGTTCGACCAACTCGATAACCGAACTGGCAGCGCTGTGATTCTTGATCCTAAAGATAACAGTGTATTAGCAATGGCATCGAGCCCTAGCTATGACCCAAATCTGTTCGTGGACGGCATTTCGAGTAAAAACTATCAGACGTTATTGAATGATCCTGCTCACCCATTGGTAAATAGAACAACTTTAGGCGTTTACCCGCCCGCTTCGACCGTCAAACCATTTATGGCCGTTGCTGGTCTGCAAGAACATGTTATCTCTGAGCATACCATTCGTGATGATCATGGCTCATGGCAGATTCCCGGTTCTAAACCTAACTCCAAAGCGTGGCGAGATTGGAAACGTTGGGGTCACGGACCAGTTGATGTTACACAAGCAATTGAAGAATCAGTGGATTCATTCTTCTATCAAACGGCCTTTGATTTAGGTATCGACCGCATTTCAACGTGGATGAACCGTTTTGGTTTTGGTAAGCCGACAGGCATCGATATCTACGAAGAAAGCAACGCCAACATGCCAACTCGTGATTGGAAAATGATGCGCTACCGTACGCCATGGTATCAAGGTGACACCGTGCCGATTGGTATCGGACAAGGCTATTGGACATCGACTCCATTGCAACTTGCCAAAGCAACATCTGTATTGGTGAATCACGGTAAAGTAATGCCTCCACACATTCTAAGGGCAACGTTAGATCATGGAGAAGATTTCGATACGCAAACGCTCGTTGAGCCTAAGCAGATGACATCGATTGAAGAAGTGCCCGATGAGATTTGGGATGTACCAATCAATGCGATGAGACTGGTAAATAACGGTAGTAGAGGCAGTGGTCGAAGAGCCTTTAAAGGTGCTGATTATGTGAGCGGTGGTAAATCAGGTACAGCGCAAGTATTCGACTTAGCGAAAGATCAGGTTTACAACTCGAAGAAGTTAGCACGTCACCTACTCGACCACGCGCTTTATACCGCGTTTGCACCTTATGATAATCCTGAATACGTTGCGACAGTGGTTATTGAGCACGGTAACGGTGGTTCAAAAGTTGGTGCGCCATACATTCGTAAGGTACTCGATTACGCATTTGAGCATAAAAGTGGAGTGAGTAAAGACAACTCATAGCTCATTACTTATGGCTTATTAGTAGCAATAAACACAAAGCCCCACTAATCACATATGGGGCTTTCTTATTTCTTCTGAGATCTTAGTAAATCAAGTGAGCTAAGTTTGAGAATTGTTATCTGCGCAACACATGCCATGCCTCGCACAATGTCTGAAACTTAGCTGTGTTGCCTTCATCCCTATCGGGGTGCCAACGTAGCGCAAGTCGTCGCCATCGTTTGCGAATCTCTTGTTGAGTCGAATCAAATGGCAACTCAAATAAACTGAGTGCATGGCTTCTGTCCATGTCCGTTTCACTGCCACCGACAAACTTCTTGTATCGAGTCCAAAACTCATTCAACAGCCTTTTGACTTCGCCCTCATCCGCTTCATAGTTGAGCCAGTTGATGTAGTAGTCACGTAATGGATCTTGAAGGTCGATGGTATGAGTGCTGCCATGATAACGACCGCTCATCAGTTCAATGTCCATGGCTTGAACCTGCAACCAACTGTCTGGATACAAGGTCTCTTGCAATTGATAGAGCGCATTCATGATTAAGAAGTTTTTCTTAAACAGCTCTTTTTCAGGTACGGGATCTAACACAGGCACCAAACCGAGATCATTAAGGTGTGCTGCCAAGGTATGCACTTTCCATCCACTTGGCTTTTGCTTAAGCACTTCCATAATTGGCCAAAGTAACGGATTTTCCATATGTGTTTGGAAATTAGGGCTAATATCCTGATGACTTGGTGATTCTGGGTTGTCTAACATAATAAAGTAGGCCCGTTGCCATATGCATTTGAGTGTCTTATTAATTGAAAGCGATTTACGCCAGTTTGTCGAGTTTCAAATCAAATAAACATCAATCCGTTGCACCAGATACACAAAAGGCCAGCATTACGCTAGCCTTCAAGAATATACAGTTTAACTGATATAAGCTTTAACTGATTAGATAACGCCAAGCTCTCTTAGACGTTCCATTAGGTATTCATTTGCCGTGTACTTTTCAGACAGAACCACTTCTGGTTTCGGGTGAAGGAAAAGAGGCAAAGAAATTCGAGACTTTTCTTGGCGAGCACCTGATGGGTTGATTACACGGTGAGTCGTTGATGGGAAGTAACCACCAGACGCTTCTTGCAGCATGTCACCGATGTTGATGATCATGTTGCCGAAGTCACATGGCACATCAATCCACTCATCATTCTGAGATTTAACTTGAAGGCCAGGCTCGTTAGCTGCAGGCAGAACCGTTAGAAGGTTAATGTCTTCATGAGCTGCAGCGCGGATCGCACCTGGTTCTTCATCACCTTGCATTGGTGGGTAGTGAAGAACGCGAAGCAGTGTTTGTTCGCTGCCATTAATCATTTCAGAAAGCGCGATTGAGAACTTCTCTTGTACTTCTTTTGGCGCATGCGCTTCAACCCAACCTAGCAGCTCTTGAGCAAAAGCATTAGCACGTTGGTAGTAATCTAGAATCTGTTCTTTTAGCTGTTCAGGAATCTGACCCCAAGGGTATACGTGAAAGTACTCTTTGATGTCTTTTACAGTGTGGCCCTTTGCAACTTCAGACACTGAAGGTGGAAAATATCCATCTTGTGTTTCAACATTGAAGTGGAAGTTCTCTTTCTCTTCAGAAATGAAGAACTGGTACCAGTTCTCGTAAATTGACTCAACAAGCTCTTTTGGGATCGGGTGATTCTTAAGAACACCAAAACCCGTTTCACGTAGAGAGCGAACAAATTGTTCTGCTGCGTCGTCAGCAAGGTAATCGACAGTTTCCAGTTTCATGACTTTTCTTTCTTGTTATGTAGTGATGCAACGATTTTAAGGATCGCTTTGTTGTAAATCAAACTTTTGTGAAACTCTCGCAACCGTTTGTCTAGATACTGGGCGATAACGCTAGTTTTCAACAAATATGGTGATTAGAGCACAATTGAACACTGTTCATTATTGTGTAACTATACATGAAACTAATACAGGATCTGATGATGACAATTACGCCACTTGCTCAAAATAGACCTCTACTCTCACTAACTGCTGTCTATCTTGTTATCTTTCTCTTTTCAGCCTTTGCTCCGTCTTCAAGAGCCGTTTGGATCGCTGAGATTATCCCTGCTCTCGGTATTCTTGTCGGGATATGGTGGCTATCCACCAAACTGACCTTTTCAAAGACGGCTTACGTTTTAATGTTCATCTGGTTGGTTCTGCATACGATTGGCGCTAAGTACACCTTCGCTGAAGTCCCCTTTGATTGGTTTAATAACCTGATTGGATCTGAGCGCAATAACTTTGACCGTGTCGCGCATTTCTCTATTGGTCTTTATGCCTATCCACTCGCTGAATATTTAATTCGTAAGAAACTGGCTCAACCAGTGTTGGCTTGTTTCTTTGCTCTATTTGCCATCATGAGTGTTGCAGCAGGTTATGAGATTATTGAGTGGTGGTACGCGGAGGTTGCAGGTGGTGATGAAGGTATCGCATTCCTTGGTTCACAAGGTGAGCCTTAGTTATCACTACAGAAAAAACAACCAAGTCTGCATAACCATTCACCCTTTACCGCACCTTTAATTCTCGCCTAACCGACTGAAATAACTGAACAATCAGCACTCATTGCCAAAAATTAATCATGAATTTGCTCGTATTACCCTTTACGGGAGAAACATAAAAAGGAAATGATACCGAGGCTGACAAGCGCATCGCGCTTGGCAGGCGAATATCTTTCTGGAGGGGGCGGCGCGGGACACGCAAAATTGCGAAGCAATTTTGTGGGTAGCCGTTCCCTCCACCTTTTTTGTTTCCCCGTAAAGGGCAAAGCGCGTTATTAATTTTTGGTGTTCACCAAACTCATAGCACACATCAAGTAACCTAGACACTTGAACCTATGTCCTGTGATCTTGGCTAACCAATACAGGCTAACTGTTCATCTATCCTCGCCCTGCTCGGTCTACTCACTATTGCCGAACAATTCACTGGCTCACGCCGAGGATGGTAAAGGAAGAACTAAGCGGGGGCATACGAAAAACAGTTCTTTTTTAAAGCAACACGGAGCCGAACGCCTCGCATACTTCTCTCCCTTATCAGCTTGCTGATTTAGGGAGAGTAAGCGAGGAAAGCATTCGCGTGATTGCGTTACACCTCGTCAGCCCTTGTCAGCTTGCTGACTTAGGGATGCGTGGAAGTAAAGTAATTGCGTGAAGCGTCAGGAGGGCGGAGAGGAAGCGCAGAAAAAAGAAGGGTGTATTTCCGTATGACTTTAGCTTCGTTCGTAGATGCCAATCCGTGAGGCATCAAAGAATCCATAATCTTCCCTAGAAGATTATGGAATTAAGAGTGGGAGCGGGAGGCTTGCCCTCCCCGAGCACTCTTAACCTCTCACAGAGCACACGTCATTCACTGCACTCACAGCGTGTGCTCACCTCTCACGTCAGGGCTGCCGCGAACAGACTTCCCCGCCGATTTACCGTTTGTTAGTTAGACACACCCTAACCGTAGGTCACATACTTATGGTCGGCTCGCGCCGTGGCACGGTGTTGAGGGTTCATACGCTTTGCCGCATGTTCGGCGTCATTTAAGACTGTGGGTTACTTGGTGAGTGTCGGTGTTTATCCTGCCGACTACAGCTTAATGCACTGTAGCGTATAGGCTACTCGCGTCTGCTTGCAGTGCTACGTACTTGTGCTTCTCGTTTGATGTGCTCAAGCGCCCTTTAGCTCTCATGTCTTGGTAGTTGTGGTATCGACGCCAATCTGCTGTCGACATCTGTCCTGTACCTAAACATCGAACACATATTGCTTTGGCAACCGTTCCTTTCCACACACCAGAACCTTCGCAAGATGGACAAGCTGAGTAAGGTTCGATCACCTCACGGGCTTCATAGTTCTTATCCGCTAGTATCTTCGACCACTTAACCATGTCACGGCGTATCTCAGGTGTTGGAGGAACTCGTGTTAACTCTCTGTATGAGCGGTAACGTTTCTTTGTTCTTGTCGCTTGTTTGA